>JAEUQG010000137.1 GCA_016789755.1 Bryobacterales bacterium | reverse complement strand
CAATGGATGCCCGACAGCAGGCATTTGCTGGTGAAGACCGTGCCTGCCGGAAGAGGCGCGCTGCCGGCGGCGCCGGAAATTCCGCTGGGTCCCAATGCGCAGGAAAGCAAGGGCCGCTACTCTCCGGTGCGCACGTATCAGGATCTGCTGACCAGCGCTCACGACATGGATCTGTTCGATTACTACATGACGGCGCAGTTGATGAAAGTGGACGCGGCGTCGGGGGCATTCACGGCCTTCGGCGAACCGGGCATCTACAGCACCGTCGAGCCTTCCCCCGATGGCCGCTTCGTGCTGTTTCACAAGATCCAGCGGCCCTATTCGCTGCTGCACACCGCGGGCGCATTCCCGCGCGACATCGCTGTGTGGGACGCGAATGGCAGGCCTGCCGGCAAGCTCTTCTCGCGCCCGCTGGAAGATGGAGTGCCGATTGAAGGAGTCCCGACCGGGCCGCGAAGCATTGCATGGCGTCCGGATGAGCCTGCGTCCTTGTTTTGGGTAGAGGCGTTGGACGAGGGCAACCCCAAGCGCAAAGTGGAGCATCGCGACCGGCTGATGAGCTGGAAAGCTCCGTTCCAAGGGCAGCCCGCCGAATGGACTAAAGTGAAGAACCGCTTCACCGCGGTGGATTGGGGCAAAGGCTTCGCGCTGGTGCGCGATTCGGAACGCGACCGGCGCTGGGTGACGACGACGATGCTTTCGCTGCGCGACGATGGCGCGGCGCCGAAGGCGATCTTCAGCCGCAGCAGCCAGGACCGTTACCGCGACCCCGGCACGCCGATGGAGGAGACGCTGGCGAACGGACAGCGCGTGTTGATTCAGGACGGCGACGATATCTTCCTCAACGGCGAAGGGGCAACGCCCAGCGGGACGCGGCCGTTTCTCGACCGTTACAACATCCGCACGGGGGAAACGAAGCGCATCTTCCGTAGCGGCGACCGAGGGCATGAGCGCGTGATCGCATTGCTGGCGCGCGACGGATCGCGGTTCCTGACAGAGCGGGAAAGCCCGAGCGTGCCGCAGAACTACTTCGTGCGCGGAGTGGACGGGACAACGCGCGCGCTCACGGATTACCGCGATCCGGTTCCGGAATTGCGCCAGATCCGCAAGCAACTGGTGAAGTACAAGCGTCCCGACGGCGTGGATCTGTCGTTCACGCTGTATCTGCCGCCGGGTTACAAGGAAGGAACGCGGCTGCCGACGGTGGTGTGGGCTTACCCGCGGGAGTTCACCGATGCATCCGTGGCCGGCCAGTTCGGCGGATCGACGGAACGCTTCACGACGATTACCGGCACATCGCATTTGTTCTTCCTGCTGGCCGGATACGCCGTGTTGGACGATGCGTCCATGCCCGTGGTGGGCGCTCCGGAGACGGTGAACAACACCTACGTGGAGCAGATTGTGGCCAGCGCGAAGGCGGCCATCGACAAGGCCACGGAGATGGGCGTGACCGATCCGCGGCGGGTAGGTGTGGGCGGGCACAGCTATGGCGCGTTTATGACGGCGAATCTGCTGGCGCACTCCGACCTGTTCCGCGCCGGCATCGCGCGCAGCGGGGCTTACAACAGGACGCTGACGCCCTTCGGTTTCCAGGCCGAACGGCGCACGATCTGGGAAGCTCCGGAGATTTATCTGCGCATGTCGCCGTTCATGGTTGCCGACAAGATCAAAGAGCCGCTGCTGTTGATTCACGGCGAGGCGGACAACAACCCGGGCACGTTCCCCATCCAGTCAGACCGCATGTATCAGGCGGTGCGCGGCAACGGAGGCACGGTGCGGCTGGTATTCCTGCCGCATGAATCGCACGGCTATGTGGGGCGCGAATCGGTGGAACATACGTTGGCGGAGATGATGGAATGGTTCGACAAACACGTCAAAAACGCGCAGTAGCGATTTTGTTTTGGGCCGCCGCGGCCCTGCCGGGCCAGAATGTGCGTCCGCCGGAGGAGCAGCGGATGCTGCGCGCCATCTACAAGGAGATGGTGGAGCACAACACCAGCTACACGACGGGGCAAACGACCGCGGCGGCGGAAGCCATCGCCAAACGCCTGCGCGATGCCGGTTTTCCGGCCTCCGATATCCAGGTGGATGGCGCGGCGGAGCACAAGAAGAACGTCGTCGTCCGCTATCGCGGCACGGGAGCGGGAAAGCCCATCCTGCTGCTGGCGCATCTGGATGTGGTGGAGGCCAAGCGCACCGATTGGGAGCACGATCCGTTCGTGCTGCGCGAGGAAGGGGGCTACTTCTATGGGCGCGGGACGGGCGACGACAAAGCGCAGGCTTCCATCTGGCTGGCGAATCTCATTCAGTTCCGGAAGGAAGGCTGGAAGCCGGGCCGCGACCTGATAGCCGCCTGGACCGCGGACGAAGAAGGCTGGGGCAAATACAACGGGGTCTCCTGGCTGTTGAAGCATCATCGCGATTGGATCGATGCCGAGTACTGCATCAACGAAGGCGGCTGGGGCGAGATGAGCCAGGGGCGCAAATTGATGAACCAGGTGCAGGTGAGCGAGAAGACGTTCGCCACCTTCCGGCTGGAGGTCCGCAATCCCGGCGGACACAGTTCCGTGCCGGTGAAGGAGAACGCCATCTACCGCCTGGCGCAGGCCATCGAGAAGGTGTCGCAAATGGAGTTTCCGCCGAAGCTGAACGACGTGACGCGCGGCTACTTCGAGAGCATGTCGAATCTTTACGACGGCGCATTGCGCGCCGATCTGCTCAGCGTATCGCGGGGCGATGCGGCGGCCATCGCGCGCATTGCGGGGCATTCGGCGACATGGAACGCCATGCTGCGCACCACCTGCGTCGCCACCATGCTCGACGGCGGGCATGCCGAGAACGCGCTGCCGCAAAGCGCGGGAGTGATCGTCAACTGCCGCGTGCTGCCCAACGAACCGGTCGCCGCGGTGGAGCAGGCGCTGCGGCGGGCGATCGCCGACGAGCAGGTGCGCGTCGGATTCTATCGCGAGGAACCGGCGCAGGGGCCGGCATCGCCGATGCGCGAGGACGTAATGCAAGCCGCCCGCAGCGTGACCTCTTCCATGTGGCAAGGCGTGCCCGTGGTTCCCATCATGGTGATGGGGGGCACGGACGGCATGTTCCTGCGTAACGCGGGCATCCCCACTTACGGCATCATGGGGCTCTTTCTCGATCGGGATGACCTGCGCTTTCACGGTCTGAACGAACGCATCGGGGTGAAGGAGTTCTACGAAGCGCAGGAATTCCTCTACCGGCTTGTGAAACAATTAGCCCGGTAATTGTTTCAGGCTCTCGCCCGCAGATACGCATACACGGGAACGCCCATCAGAACGATGCCCAGTCCGGGCCATGTCGTGGCCGGGCGGTAGACGAACAGGACGAGGAGAATCGCCGCCGCACCCAGAATGTAGAGGGCAGGGATGACGGGATAGCCGAATGCTTTGTAGGGGCGTTCGGCATCGGGCCGCGTGGCGCGCAGCCGGAAGATGCCGGCTACGGTGAGGATGTAGAAGATCAGCGCCGCCGAGATCACGTAGTCGAGCAGGTTGCCGTAGAGATTGCCGTAGGTGTTCGAGGCGGGGTTGTAGGTGCGCGGCAACACCAGCAGGACCGACCAGATGCCCTGCACCACCAGCGCCCAGCCGGGCACATGCGTTTTGCTCAACACCGCGGCCTGGCGGAAGAACAGCCTGTCGCGTGCCATTGCGTAATAGGCGCGCGCTCCCGCCAGAATGAGTCCGTTGATGCAGCCGAAGGTGGAGATCATGATGGCCACGGCCATCATCAGCACGCCCGCGCCGGGAAAGATTTTCTGCAGCGTCGCCGTGGCCACGCGATCGGATGGGGCGTTCTGGATTTCCGCCAGCGGCAGCGTCACCAGGTAGGCGAAATTGGCCAGCAGATACAGCGTGATCACCAAGCCCGTGCCGAGCGCCAGCGACAAGGGGATATTGCGTTTCGGGTTGATCACCTCGCCGGCTGTAAACGTGATGTTGTTCCATGCGTCGGCGGAGAACAGCGACCCGGTTTGCGAGACGCAAATGGCCACGAACAAACCGAACGCGGTCAACGCCGACACGCCGGGCACGATATCCACGGCGTTGCGGGCGTTCCACAGGTTGCCGAAGTTGTCGCTCACCGCGCTGCTGTTCCATCCCATCAGCAGCCCCACACCGATGAGTACGAACAGCGAGCCCGTCTTCGCCGTGGTGAAAACGTTCTGCACGATCTTGCCGTACTGCAGCCCTTTCGTATTCGTCCAGGTGAGAAAGACGATCACGGCCACGCCCAGCAGTTGCGCCGTCGATAACGACACCGCATAGCCTTGGGTGATGTGCAGCGGCGGAACAAGGTAGTTCGATTCGGAGACGGCGGGCGCCAGCAAACCGGTGAAGCGGGCGAAGGCCACGGCGACGGCGGCGATGGTTCCGGTTTGAATCACCAGGAACAGAGTCCAGCCGTAGAGAAAGCCCCACATCGGGGAGAACGCTTCGCGCAGATAGACGTACTGGCCGCCGGCGCGCGGCATCATCGCCGCCAGTTCTCCGTAGGAAAGCGCCCCCATCACGGTCAGCAATCCCGCCACAAGCCAAACCACCAGCAACCAACCCGCGCTGCCCACTTGCCGCGATGCTTCGGCCGACACAATGAAAATACCCGAGCCGATCATCGAGCCGACAACGATCATCGTCGAATCGAGCAGCCCGAGCCTGCGCTCGAATTCGTTGTCCGTATGAGTGGGAGCTTCCACGGTCCTCGGTTGAGCCATGGATTAGATGGTATCAGCCCAGGTCCGCAATCAACTGTTCGAGCGCCGGCAGGCCGCCCGCAAAGAAATGATCCTGGGCATCCACCCAATGAAATTGCTTCGTCCCAGGCAGCGTCTCATAGAAATGGTGCGCGCCTTCCGGTGAGCAGATGGCATCGACGCGGCTATGCACGAAGACGCGGGGAATGGGCGAAGGCAGCAAGTCTTCGGCGTGGGCATACTGCGGCGGAAAGCCCACCGCCACCGCTCGCCGGGCATCGGCGCAATCCTGCGCCATCTTCAACACCACGCGCGAGCCGAAGCTGAATCCGGCGATGCTGTAGGGCAACGCGGGATAGCGTTGGCGCAGCACGGCGAGCGCCGCCTTGGCGTCTTCCACCTCGCCGATGCCATGCCCGTGCGCGCCTTCGCTGAGATTCACGCCGCGGAAGTTGAACCGCAACACCACGTGAGCCGAACGGCGGAAGCCGCGGGCGATGCGATACACCACTTTGTTATGCATCGTGCCGCCGTGCAACGGATGCGGATGGCACACCAGCGCCGCTTGCTCCGGTTCGCGATCCTCCGGCTCTTCGAGCAAAGCTTCCAGCTTGCCCGCCGGCCCATCGACGAACAAAGATTCAATGCGGCGCGCCACGGTGCTAATTGGACCGGTAGTTGGTGAACTGCATGTCGATGCCGAAATCGTGTCCACGCAGCAAGGCGATGATGTCCTGCAGCGTGTCGCGGTCTTTTCCGGTGACACGCACCATGTCGCCCTGGATGGAGGCTTGCACTTTCTTCTTGCTGTCCTTGATCGCCTTGACGATCTCGCGCGCTTTTTCGATGGGAATCCCCTGCTGCAGGGTGATCTCCTGGCGCACGGTCATGCCGGCAGCCTGCTGCACTTCCCCGTACTGCAAACCCTTCAGCGGCACTTTGCGCTTGACCAGCTTGCCTTCCAGGATTTCCACCACGGCCTTCAGCTTGAACTCATCCTTGCTGGCGAGGGTGATCTTCTTATCCTTCTCATTGAGCACGATCTCAGACTTGCTGTCCTTGAGATCGTAGCGGGTAATCAACTCTTTGGCCGCCTGATTGATGGCGTTCACCACCTCGGGCATTTCAATCACGGAAACGATGTCAAAAGAATTTTCGGGCATTGTTCTATCTATTTTAGTTTCTTCAGGGCAATGAGAACGTGCAAGGTGATCTCGTCGATCATGGCCGGCATTGCGGCTTCGAGGGCCAGCGTGACGGCCGCGCGCACGCGCTCTTCATCGGCGTTGCCGGGGGAAGGCTCCTCGGCTGGTTGGGCGGCTTCGGGTTCGGGTTCGCTGTCCACCACGGGAGCATGTTCCTGATGGCGGGCGAGCCTTGCCGCGTCGGCCAATGGACGGATGGTATCCACCATGGCGGAAGCCTCGAACGGTTTCTTCAGCAGCGCATCGCTGCCGGCGCTGGTTGCTTCGGTCTCATCGAGAGGCTCCAGCACGCCGGCTGTCAGCACGACGCGGACATGGCGGAACTTGGCGTTGCCTTTGACGTCGCGGCAGATGTCGAATCCGGAACGCTTGGGCAAGAACGCGTCGGCGACGATGACGTCGGGGTTCACATCCTCCAGACGCACCATAGCCGTTTCGCCGTCGGTGACGGAGACGACCTCGAAGCCTTCATCTCGCAAGATCCGCTCGCCCATCCGCTGCGCGTGCGGACTGTCGTCGGCAAGCAGAATGCGGCTCATCACTTCTTGTTCGATTTCTTCTTGCCTTTCTTCTGTTCCGGCGCCGGGGCTTGCTTCGGCTCTTCGGCGGGCTTGGCCGTCACGCCGGTCTTTGCTTCTTCGGGCTTGGGCGGATTGGCCCGCGCATCGGGTTTCGAATCGAGTTGCGAGGGATCGCTCACCGTCGAGACGCTGACGTCGGTCACGCCGCCTTCGGTGGTCGGCACCGGCACGCTGACAGGAATGGTGGGGGCAGTGCGCTGCATGGCGGGCGTCCCGGATTTGGCGGCCGCCGTGACATCCGGGCTCTTGCGGAAAATGCCCATCGACTTGCTGAAGGACCCGCGCTTGGTCTGGTTCTCTTCCTCATACTTCATGCGCGCCAGCGCCACAGGATCGGGCTCCGGCACTTCCAGTTCCATCTCTTTCAGCTTCAGCTTGGCCTCATCGGCATAGGAGCTCAGCGGGTAATCCTTGACGATGCGCGAGTACGCCGTGCCGGTCTTATCGCGGAAGCGCGGACCCATCTTCGAATACGAATCGCCCAGCATCCACAGGGCTTCGTCCGACCGGCTGAATAGCGGATAGGCGTCCACCAGCGATTGCAGCCGGTTCGATGCCGCCGGATGGCTTCCCTTGTTGTGGTAGAAGAAGCCGACGCGGTATTCTCCATCGGCGATCACTTCCTGGATATTGCGCAGCAACTGCTGCACCTGGGGCGCGTATTTGCTGTTGGGGAACTGCACCAGCAATTGCCGGCATTCCTCCTCCGCGCGCACGGCGTGGGTCACGTCGCGATCGGCCTTCTCCATCTGCTTGTAATGGATCATGCAGACTTTTTCCTGCGCTTCGGCCGATTCTTCCAGCGTCGGATAGAAGAGGATGAAGTCCTTGTACTCGGCTTCGGCCTGGGCCAGCCCGTGCGAGCCGCCTTCGCGGAACCAGCTATCGGCGATGGCAAGCTTCGCCTTGGCAAGAAATTCGCTGCTGTCGTAGGTATTGATCAGCGTCTGCAGTGTGAGCCGCGCCACCTCGAAGCGGTTCTTTTCCAAGTCGCGCACCGCTTTGTCGAAGAGCACCTTGTCCGGCTGCTGCGTGTCCTTGGAAATGGGGTTCTCGTACTTCTTGCGGCGAAAGCCGCATCCGGCGAGCATTGCGCCGCACACGGCCAGCAGCAACACCTTGGCGAACCACTTATTTTGAAGCATCATGCAAGCACTACCTCTTTGCGCGTTCTATGCCCGGACCGCGGTGGCTTCCCGGGCAAGCTGTTGCATCCTTTTCACGGTTGTTTCCGGATCTTCACTCCCAAAAATACTCGAGCCGGCCACCGCCCAGTCGCATCCGGCGCGCACTGCATCGGCGATGTTTTCCGGTCCCAACCCGCCATCCATTTCAATGCGGAACGTTGCGCCGCTGCTGCGCCGGCGCGCGGCCAGCGCTTCCACTTTGCGTAGCGTATGCCGCAGGAATTGCTGTCCCCCGAAACCGGGGTTCACGCTCATCACCAGCACGTAATCAGCCAACTCAAGAACTTCCTCCAGCGCCGAAACCGGCGTCGACGGATTGATCACCACGCCGGCGAGCGCGCCCTCGCTTTGGATCATGCGCAGCGTACGGTCCAGATGCGGGCAAGCTTCCTGATGCACCGACACCTGATCGGCGCCGGCTTCGATAAACACCGGAGCGTAGCGGTCGGCGGCGGTGATCATCAAGTGAACATCGAGCGTGAGCTTCGTCACCTTGCGGATGGATTTCACCACCGGAGGCCCGAGCGTCAAATTGGGGACGAAGTGGCCGTCCATCACGTCGACGTGGAGCATCGACACTCCGGCCCGCTCCATGCGCGCAATGTCGTCACCGAGGCGCGCGAAGTTTGCGGAAAGAAGAGAAGGCAGGATTTCTACCATTACAGGCCTGGGGAAACTACCTAAAATCGTAACACAGCGGCATAAAACCCATCCCCCGGTTGGACGCCGGGAACCCTGTAGGAGGTTTCTTCGGGAATGCGGCCCAGCGCTTCGCGCACAACGTCCTCATTCTCTTCGGGCTCCAGCGAACATGTCGAGTACACCAGCACGCCGCCCGGCTTTAGGCATTGGATAGCGTTGGAGAGAATGCGCACTTGCCGGTTGTGCAGATCAGCGAGGTCTTCGGCCCGCAAGCGGTGACGGATCTCCGGATTGCGAGCCAGCGTTCCGGTGCCCGAACAGGGCGCGTCCACCAACACGCGATCGAAGCAGCGGCCGAAAGGCAGCGCCGCGGCAGCATCCACCTGCACCAGATCGCATCCCAACTCGCGCATGCCCGCCAGCCGGTGCATGTGCCGGTCGCATGCCGTCGCCTTCGCCCCGGCTGCGATCGCCTGCGCCGTCTTGTTGCCTGGAGCGGCGCACGTGTCGAGCATCGACATGCCCGGCCGCAACGCGAGCAGGGGAACAATCCACTGCGCTCCGATGTCCTGCACTCGCCCGGTGCTGGGTTCCACCGCCGCTTCCGGCTCCAGCAAGGAATGCTCCGCGATTCCTGCAGCGGCTGCCTCACCGAAATGCCGTACCCACCGCGCGTAGAGCCACGCTGGAATCGTGCCGGATGCGGTGGTCTCGGCGAGCGGCGTTTTGTTTTTCAGCACGGCATTCACTAATCCCGCCGCCGACATCTTGCGCGCCCGCTTCACCAGATTGACGGCATCCGAGACCACGGCGTAGGGCGGAACACGGTCGAGATAGCGCAGTTGGTACAGGCCCATGCGCAAGGCGATGCGCACTTCGATGTCGAGTTTGCGGCTGTTGGTGCGCGCCGCGATCCAGGTATCCAAAACCAATTGCCGCCGCAGTACGCCGAACACAATCTCGTGCGCCAGCGCGGCGTCGCGGGTATCCAGCTTGGCGCTCCAGGCTCGCAACAGCTCCGATGCCCAAGCCCCGTTTTCCACGCGCAGCAGGACATCGAAAGCGACGCTTCGCGCCGGCGTACAGGAACCCTGTACGTCTTTTTTTCGCGCGTTTGCGCCAGACATGGGATGGGTCATCGATTCTATAATAGAAGTTTGGAAATCGAAAAGACGCTGCTCAGAAAGGTCGGCGAGGCCATCGGACGGTTCCGTATGATCCAGGACGGAGACCGTGTCGCCGTTGCTTTATCCGGCGGCAAGGACTCCGTCACCATGCTGGAAGCGCTTCTTGCCCTGCAGCGCAAAGCGCCGGTGAAATTTTCGGTCTGCGCCTTCACCGTGGAGCAGGGAAAGTTTCTGCGCCCCATTCAGCCGCTCGGACTCTGGCTTCGCGAGCGCGGCGTCGAATGGAAGTACGTCCAGGATAACCCCTCTCTGCAATTGCTCGAAGAGCAGCCCGGCCACGGCTGCGATCTATGTAGCCGCTTTCGCCGCCGCGCCGTCTATGAAATCGCGCGCGGCCTGGGCGCGAACGTGATCGCCTTCGGCCACACCGCCGACGATTTCTGCGAGTCCTTCCTGCGCAACGCGCTGTTCACCGGCCGGCTGAGCGCGCTGCCCGCGGTCACGTATTCGAGCAAGAAAGAATTCCGCCTGATCCGCCCGCTAGTCTTCGTGAGCGAAGACATCACCCGCAAGTATGCGGAAAGCCTGGGCGCCCCGGTGATCCCCTGCGGTTGTTCGCAGCGCACCGGCACCGTCCGCCGCAGTCTTCGCGATTTCTTCGCGGAACTGGAGCAGGACTATCCCCATCTCAAAGAGAATATGTTGTCGGCAATGGGAAACATCGAGCCGCAGCGCCTTCTGGATGTCCGTTATCTGAACGCGGATCTCACGGAAGATGCGGCGCCCGCGACGCTGTTCCCGATTGTGACGGAATCGTAACAGAGATTATGTTGACCTGCCACATTCCGGATGAGACACTAGGTCTTCCCGAGATACTCCTAAGCACCGTGAACCGGTTGAGGTTGTAATGAGGTTTCTCCCGCGAGAGGAAAAGTTTTACCACTACTTTCTGGGTCAGGTGCGCCTGATCAGCGAGGCCAGCGCGCTGCTGGTGGAAGGCGTACGCGACGGCATGGACGAAGCGGCCCGCAAGATTTCGGATCTGGAAAAGTCCGGCGATGAGTTGATTCACGAAATCTTCCACAAGCTGGGCCAGACATTCATCACGCCGCTCGACCCGGAAGACATTCACTCCCTGGCTTCCCATCTCGATGATGTGCTGGACGGCATCGAAGAGGTGGCCCACAAGATGGTGGCCTACAAGATCAAGCCCGCGCCGATGGCCGTCCACCAGATTTGCGAGATCATCCTGTCGTGCTCGAAGTCCTTCGAGTTGGCCTTCGAGGCTTTGAGCCGCGACAAGGAAATGCTGTCGCACTGTATCGAAATCAACCGCCTCGAAGACCACGCCGACCAGATCACCCGAACCGCGGTGGCCGAACTCTTCGACAACGAGAAGGACCCCATCCGGCTCATCAAACTGAAGGAAATCTACGAACTGCTGGAAATCACCACGGACTATTGCGAAGACGTCGCCGACGCCTTGCAGAACGTCGTGGTGAAGAACAGCTAGCGGCTAGGAAAAACATCCATGGATCCGCTGGTTCTCGTCATCCTGATCGTTGTGGTCGCGCTTGCCTTCGATTTTATTAACGGCTTTCATGACGCAGCGAACTCGGTGGCCACGATTGTCGCCACACGCGTGCTGAGTCCTTTCCATGCGGTGCTGTGGGCGGCCTTCTGGAATTTCATTGCGTTCATCGGAACAGGCACCGGCGTAGCCAGCACCGTGGGCAAGGGCCTAGTCGATCTCACGCTGGTGACGCCGTATGTGATTCTCGCCGGGCTGATCGGCGCCATCGTGTGGGACCTGGTTACATGGTGGTGGGGGCTGCCGACGAGTTCCTCGCACGCCCTGTTCGGCGGCTACGCGGGGGCGGCCATCGCTGCCGCGGGTTTCAAAGCAATCATCGTTTCGGGCTGGATTCGCATTCTCACGTTCATCGTCGTGGCCCCGATGCTGGGCATGCTGCTGGCCTACACGCTGATGATCCTGGTGCATTGGATCTTCCGCGAATCGACGCCCAAGCAGATGGACAAATATTTCCGGCGTCTGCAGTTGGTTTCCGCCGCCATCTTCAGCTACTCGCACGGCAGCAACGATGCGCAGAAGACCGCGGGCGTCATCACCGGAGTGCTGGTGACATCGGGATACCTGAAGACGTTCGATGTGCCTACGTGGGTGATTGTCGCCGCCTATTCCGCGATCGGACTGGGCACAATGAGCGGCGGCTGGCGGATTGTCCGCACTATGGGCGCGAAGTTGACAAGGCTCAAACCGCGCGGCGGATTCTGTGCCGAAACGGCGGCCGCGTCGTCCATTCTGTTCTCTACGTTCCTGCACATGCCGGTATCCACGACGCATGTCACGGCGGGCGCGATCGCCGGCGTCGGCTCCATTCAACGCATCAAAGCCGTGCGCTGGCGCATCGCCACCAACATCGTGTGGGCCTGGGTGCTCACCATCCCGGCCTCCGGCATCGTAGGGTGGCTCTGCCATCACGTGCTCTCGCTGTTCGTGGGCAAATAGGCCGGCTGCTGCGTTATCCTGAGTTCCTGACCTTTCATGGATAGCAACTCGGGCGCCGCTCGGCGCGATCAGGATGACCTGAGCAAATTCGGTTATGCCCAGGAACTGTTCCGCAGCATGGGCGGGTTTTCCAACTTCGCCATCAGCTTTTCCATCATTTCGATTCTCACCGGGGCGGTGACGCTCTACGGCTACGGGCTCGAAATGGGCGGGCCGCTGGAAATGACACTGGGATGGCCCATCGCCACGGTCTTCACTCTGATCATGGCGGCCAGCATGGGCGAGTTGTGCTCCGCCTATCCCACCAGCGGCGCTATGTATCATTGGGCCGCGGCATTGGGGGGCCCCACCTGGGGATGGTTCACGGCGTGGCTCAACATCTTCGGACTCATCGCCGCGGTGGCAGGCATCAACTACAGTTGCTCGCAGTTCATTCTTCCCTTTCTCGGCCTGCCGCAAACGCAGTTCAACCTCTTCTGCATGCTGGCGTTCATCCTGGTGACCCAGGCGCTGCTCAATCAATACAGCGTGAAACTGGTGGCGTGGCTCAATGACGGCAGCGTCGCCGTGCATATCGCCGGAGTTCTGATCCTGGTGGGCGCTGTCGTTTTCTTCGCGCCTCTGCAGCCGGTTTCGTTTCTCACCGAAGCGGTGAACAGCAACGGCCGGTCGCCCTATTGGTGGGCCTTCCTTCTCGGACTGTTGCAAGCGCAGTGGACGTTCACGGGCTTCGATGCTTCCGCGCACATGGCCGAGGAAACGCAGGATCCGCGCCGCCGGGCGCCATGGGGCATCGTGCTCAGCGTCGGCGTGAGCGGCGTCGTCGGCTACCTGATGCTGATCGCCATCACGCTGGCCATCCCGAGCATCGGCGCGGTGCTCACGATGAAGGACAGCGCGGGCAACGCCGTGCCCACGGCCATCGCCGTCCTGCAAGCCGCACTGGGACCGCGCGCCGGCAATGCCATGGCAGCGATGGCATCCATGGCCATGTGGTTCTGCGGACTTTCCGCCATCACGTCCGCATCGCGCACGTTGTACGCCCTGGCGCGCGATCACGGCACGCCATGGTCTTCCACGTTCGCCGGCGTGAATGCCACACACGGCACACCCGGGCCCGCCATCTGGGCCATCAGCATCACGGCGATGGCGGCCATGGCGTGGAGCGGCGCCATTCCTATCGTCACATCCTTCAGTACAGTAGCCCTGTACGTCGCCTATCTCATCCCGATTGTGCTCGGGGTGGGCAAACAGCAATGGCGCAAGGAAGCGGTGTGGAATCTGGGAAAATATTCTCCGCTCGTACATGCCGTGGCAATCGGCTACACTGTGTTGGTTTGCATCGTTCTTGTGATGCCTCCCAACCAACTGGCCGGCCAGACACTCGGTGGAATCCTGTTGTTGCTGGCGGCCCTCTACTTCATGCAGGCAAGAAAAAAATACAAGGGCCCGGAATGGGCCATGAAGGGAACCGGACGGTGACGCTCGCACAGATTCAGGAACATTTGGACGCCAACAAGGTCACGCGCATCAAGCTTGGCGTATTCGATGCCGACGGCGTGCTGCGCGGCAAATACATCAGCATGGACAAATTCCGCAGCGCGGCCGAAGGCGGTCTCGGTTTTTGCGATGTGATCTTCGGCTGGGATCTGCACGACGTGCTTTATGAAAACGTCGATGTCACCGTCACCGGATGGCACACCGGCTATCCCGATTGCCATGCCCGCATCGATCTTTCCACCTTCCGCCTCATACCCTGGGAGCCGGGCACTGCATTCTTCCTCATGGACCTTTACGATGCGCAGGGCGCGCCCTATGCCATCGCGCCGCGCCAAGTGCTGCAGCGCGTCGTGCAGTACGCCGAGGCGAAAGCCATCCGTCCCTTCTTCGCCGCCGAATACGAATTCTGGATGTTCCAGGAAACACCGAACACGGTGCGCGAGAAAGGCTATCGCAACCTGAAGACGCTCACCCCCGGCATGTTCGGCTACAGCGTGCTGCGCGCCTCACAGAACGCTCCGCTGGTGCTCGACATCATCGATCTACTGGGCGCGTTCAACATCGCCCTGGAAGGCTTTCACACCGAGACCGGACCAGGCGTCTACGAAGCCGCCATCTTCGTCGATCACGCCGTGCAGGCCGCCGATAAAGCGGCGCTATTCAAGACCGCGGTGAAAGAGATCGCCGCCCGCCACAACGTGCTGCCAACGTTCATGGCGAAGTGGAATTCCGAACTGCCAGGGTCGAGCGGCCACCTTCATCAGAGCCTGTGGAGCCACTGGCCCTCGGAAAACCTGTTCCACGACGAGAAGACCGGCATGTCCGCCACGATGCGACACTACATCGCCGGGCTGCTTCACAACATGCAGGAGTTCCAGGTGCTCTACTGCCCCACCGTAAATTCTTACAAGCGCACCGTGCCCGGCACCTGGGCTCCGGTCAACGCGACCTGGGGCGTCGACAGCCGCACCTGCGCCATCCGAGCGATCCCCGGCAGCGCGAAGTCGACGCGCGTCGAAACACGCCTTACAGGTGCCGACATCAATCCCTATCTCGCCATGGCCGCCTCGCTCGCCGCGGGACTGGATGGCATTGAGCGCCGGCTGGAACTGCCAGCGCCCGCCGCCAACGCCTACGCCGCCAAAGACGCGCCGCCGCTGGCTCGCAACTTGCGCGAAGCCACAGAGCGGTTTCGCGCCAGCGCCACCGCCCGCCGCTGGTTCGGCGATGCGTTTGTCGACCACTACGCGGCAACGCGAGAATGGGAGATGCGGCTTGCGGAGAAGGCCGTCACCGATTGGGAGTTAGCCCGATACCTGGAAATCCTATGATCTCGAATTTTTCTTTCCCCACTAAGATACTGTTTGGAGCGGGAGCGATCGAAAAGCTCCCCGACGAAATGGCGCAGCGCGGCATGAACAAGCCGCTGCTGGTTCTGGATGAAGGTCTGGTCAAGACCGCCGTGTTTACGCGCGTTCGCAACCTCATCCCCAACTGTGTGGTATTCAGCGGCGTTGAGCCGAACCCCACGGAGAAGAACGTGCTGGACGGCGCGGAACTCTACGTCAGCGAAGGTTGCGACAGCGTGGTGGGGCTTGGCGGCGGCTCGCCGCTCGATGCGGCCAAAGCCATCCGGCTCAAGGTCACGCATCCGCTGCCACTGGCCGAATACGACGACTTGATCGACGGATGGAAGAAGATCACCGCCGATGTCCCGCCCTTCATCGCCATCGCCACCACCGCCGGCACTGGAAGCGAAGTCGGACGTTCCGCCGTCATCACCATCGAGAAGACGAATCGCAAGACCGTCATCTTCAGTCCGTATCTCATTCCCTCGCTGGCACTCGCCGATCCCGAGCTGACCATCGACCTGCCGCCGCACGTCACCGCCGGCACCGGCATGGACGCCTACACGCACAACGTCGAAGCTTACATCGCCAAAGGCTTTCATCCCATCTGCGACGCCATCGCACTCGAAGGCACGCGCCTTGCCAGCGATCACCTGCCGCGTGTCATGGCCAATCCTCACGATGTCGAATCGCGCGGCTACATGCTGCTGTCATCGATGATGGGCGCCATGGCGTTTCAAAAGGGACTGGGCGCCGCGCACTCGCTGGCGCATCCGCTCTCCACCGAGTTCGGCATGCATCATGGCACAGCCAACGCCGTCGTTCTCCCTTGGGTGCTGGAATTCAATCGCGAGTCAAGCCGCGAACGCCAGGAAGCGCTGGCCCGCCAATGCCGCGTCGACGACATCATTGAACGCACGCGCCAATTGAACGAACTGAGCGGCATCAAGCCGCGACTGCGCGATTACGGCATTCTGGAAGGCTCGCTCGAAAAGCTGTCGCAAAAGGCCATTGAGGACGGCTGCCATCTTTCCAACCCGAGACCCTGCACCGTGGACGACCTGCTGCGTCTCTACAAGCAGTCCTGGTAGACGTTGAAGAACCATCCGCTATTCGCCGCTTATCTCGCCTTCGCCTCAGTGTGTTTCTTTTGGGGCACAACCTATCTGGGGATTCGAATCGCCCTCGAGTCCCTTCCCCCGTTCCTTCTTGTCTCCGTCCGGTTTCTGCTTTCCGGCAGTATTCTGCTGCTTGCCGTTCGCATTGCCGGACTCACGCTGCCCAAAGGGGGCGAGTTGTGGTGGACGGGCCTGTTCGGATTACTGGTGCTGGGCGCAGGCAATAGCCTGCTCACCGTCTCAGAACAACTCATCCCCAGCAGCCTTGCTTCGCTTTTCATCGCCATGTCTCCGATTTGGATGGTGGGCATCGAAGCAGCATTCCCAGGCGGCGAAAAGCTCACCAAAGGCACGGCCGCCGGCATGGCGGTAGGTATGCTTGGAGCGGGGATGCTGGTGGGTCCCGATGCTTTCGCGCAAGGGCTTTCCGGCAACATCGTGCGCGGATTTCTGCTGCTGCAAATCGGCAGCGTTTCCTGGGGTTTGGGCAGTATTCTACAGAAGCGCCGCAGCAGCGAAACTCACCCTGTGGCAAGCGCTGCGGTGCAGCAATTCGCCGCCGGACTCGCATTCCTTCCTGCCGCGCTGCTCGAACGCGCGCCCGCCGTTTGGGACGCCAAAGGCATCGGAGCGCTGCTCTACCTCACGGTCTTCGGATCTATCGTCGGCTACACCAGCTACGTCATCGCCCTGCGAAGCCTGCCGGTTTCCATCGTCTCGCTCTACACCTACATCAACCCCGTGGTCGCCGCCGCGCTCGGCTGGTTCTTCTATCGCGAACCCTTCGGCCGCCGCGAGATCGCGGCCATGCTGGTCATCTTTCTGGGAGTCGCCATCGTCAAGCGCTATGGCCAGCGCCGTTGACGTATCATGAGGAGTTATGCGTATCCTTGCATGTCTCCTCCTACTGTCCTCCGCCGTCTTCGCGCAGGGCAATCGCGCCAATCGCCCCAAGTTGCCCGGCGAAGATTGGATTCAATTGTTCAACGGGAAAGATCTCAGCGGCTGGGCTGAAGTGGGCAAAGAGAAATGGGCTGTCGAGCAAGGCGCCATTCACGGCCTTGCCATCTCCAAGGAGTACGGCTACCTCAAGACCGAAAAGACCTACAAGGATTTCCATCTTGCTCTGCGCTTCAAATGCGAAGGCGACGGCAATAGCGGCGTCTTCTTCCACGTCGACTTCAAGCCCGGCACTCCGCATGTCTCGCAAGGTCTTCAGTTCGAAATCGACTGCACCATCATGCGCCACACAGGCGGCATTTACGGCGATGGCCGCCAGTGGATTGTGTGGCCCGCTCCGGAAAACGAACTCGTCGTCCGCCACAACGAATGGAATGAGTACCTGCTGAAGGTGGAAGGCAACCGCTACGTCGCACGTCTCAACGGGGTCGTCATGGTGGATTTCACAGACCCGCAACCGAAGTCGTTCGACGGCGCCATCGCGCTCCAACTCCACTCCGGCGGAGAGGGCAACATGTGGTTCAAGGATATTTGGATCCGCGACCTCACCAAGCGTTGAAGCCCCTTTTCTACTGCGATCACTACGCGATCCCGCTACCGGATGGCCACAAGTTTCCCATGCGGAAATATGCCATGGTGCGGGATCTGCTGTCTTTGGACGGTACGTTCCAGTTCATCGAAGCGCCGCTTGCCGAACCGCGCGTCATCGAACTGGCGCACGATGCCGGCTACGTTCGCCGCTTCCTCGACGGCACGCTAGATCGCGCAGCCATCCGGCGCATCGGCTTTCCCTGGTCCGAAGGTCTCGTCCGCCGCACTCTGGCAAGTGTCGGCGGTTCGCTGGCGGCCGCGGAAGAAGCGACGCGCGCGGGCTGGGGAGGCAATCTTGCCGGGGGCACGCATCACGCTTTTCGCGCCGAAGGTTCGGGCTTCTGCGTGTTCAACGATATCGCCGTCGTCATTGAGTATCTGCGTGCGCAGGGCCGCATCCGCCGCGCCGCCGTCATCGATCTCGACGTTCATCAAGGCGACGGCACAGCGCAGATCTTTGAGAACGATCCCGGCGTGCTAACGCTCAGCATTCACGGCAGGAATAACTTCCCTTTCCGGAAACGATCGAGCACCATCGACATCGATCTCCCCGACCGCACAGGCGATGCCGAATACCTCGCAACGCTGCATGCAACCTTGCCCCGCGTCTTCGACTTCGCCCCCGATTTCCTCATCTATCAGTCCGGTGTCGACGCGCTTTCCACCGATGCGTTAGGACGGCTTTCGCTCAGCCTGGACGGGCTTGCGGCACGCGATGCACTGGTGATCGAGAGCTGCTTCGATTACGGCCGGCCGTTTCTCATCACGCTTGGGGGCGGCTATTCGAATCCGCTCGAAAACACCGCGCAGGCCCACGCCAACACATTCCGTACGGCGTGGCGGTTAACCGCAGGTGCCGCTAATACCCCGCCATGGCGTTGAACAACAACTTGAACGTCTGATAGCTCTGCGCGCGGTATTGCGGGCGCATCCCGAACAGGATCATCCTCCCATTCCCCACGGGCACTTCCACCAGAGCGGAACGGTTCACCAGATACTGTTCGCCCAGAAGCCAACCCGAAGCCAGCACTTTCCCCGCCGGATAGCGAGCGATCGTCTTCACACCTTCGGCGTCTTCCCAAGCCGGGCTGCCTTCGCTCCAAATCGTAATCTCCTTGGGCAACCCGCGCGTGAGCGGATGCGACGCATCCAACGACACGTTCAACAGCGAACCGGGCGAATAGAACTGACGGCTGGAAACGCCGCTGACGGAATTCTTCAGTTTCACTCCCAGATGCCCCACTGCGTACGCGGTCGAATCGTTGAGAAAGATCAGGGTGCCGCCTTCCGCGGCAAACTGCTTCAGTATCTCCTCGCCCTGGCTGCCCAATCCGCCCGCATACTCTTCCGGCATGGCATTGGGAGCGTAGCCTCGATACAGCGTTCCGGGTCCCTGGTCCGGAAACACAATCGCATCGAAACGTTTCCGCAGTGCGCCCGCCAGCACATCCTTGTTATAGAGCCGCGTGTATTCGAATCCGAATTGATCGAACAGCCACCGCGTCCATCCTTCATCCATGCTCGGCATGTGACTGCGGTACAGCGCAATGCGCGGCTTCCGCAACGGCTTCACTTCCCCGCCCGCCGCGCGATTGATATAAAAATTCCCAGCCGAATCGCGAGCCACCGGCTTGCCCGCTTTCCACGCCGCGTTGACGGCTTTCCAGCTATCCACATCCGATGCCGCCAGCGCCCCTTGCGGCAAGGCGCCTTCCTGCGCGAACGCGAACTGGCGCGAAGCGCCCAACTGCGCGGTGAACCGGTCTTTCACCGTATCCACGCGCACACCCATCAACATCGGCAGCGTCTGCGCCGTCACATCGTAAGGCCGCTTCGGCGGACCGCCGGGATAAAGGCGCAAATCGGGATAGTTCTGCACCTCCAGCAGCGTTTTCGCAAACGCGCTGAACGGCTGCTGCATGCGGATCACATAGCTCCCCGCCGCATATTGCTTGCCATCGGCGCGGAACGCCTCGGCGGCTTGCTCCACTTCCACCGCTCCGAACGCCATCGTCTCCAAAAGCTTTTTTGCCGAGCCGGGATCCAACTGCTCTTTCGGAAACACGAACGCATAGGGCGCCACGCGCGTGCTCGCCTTCTCCAGAATCCGGTAGAAATTCCGCAGCAGATCTTCGCGGCGCACCGCAGCCTGCCACAGCAGTGACTCGAAAGCAATCAACTGGTAATCGACAATGTCGCCGACACGCCAGGCGCCGCCTTCCCACGGCTCCAGATGATTCCATGCGCGCTCGCGCGGGCTGTACCCCAGCGCCTGCTCAGAGATCTGATCCTTGCGCACAGTCAGCGGCGACGCCAGGCGCGCGCTCGCCGATTCGCTCAAGATCCGCATCCCGCCGTGATAGGCCTGATAGTGCCGGGCCGCGATCCAGAAATCGTACATCGCGTTCACCGCGATGCCTTTCTTTCCCGCCGCCGTCAAATCCGTCGCCATCCCCAACCCGATCATGTTGCACATCTGCGCCAGAATCGGATCGATGTTGGGGTCGATCGGATCCATCCACGGCGGCACGAACATGCGCGACGCCGCCGGCCCCTGCTGGTGCACATCGTAGACAATCTGCGGATGCCAGTTGTTGTGAAGCATCTGCACCACTGAGCGTGTTTCCGGCTGCGAAAAGATGTACCAATCGCGGTTGTTATCGTGCCCCACATAGGCGTGATACAACTCCGGCGGCGATGTTCCCTCGTGCGGCGTGCCCAAAGTTTTTCGATACCACTGCGTGACGATATCCACGCCGTCCGGATTGAGCGACGGCACCAGAATAAAGATCACGTTGTCCAGAATCTGGCGGAACTTCGGCTTGTCTTCGGTCAGCAACCGCCAGGCGAACTCGACAGCCGTCGATGTCGAAGCAACTTCGGTGGCGTGAATCGAGCAGGTGATCATCACCACCGTCTTACCTTGCGCGAAGAGCTTCCCGGCTTCGGCGGCGCTTGTCTTGCGCGGATCGGCCAGTTGCTTCTGAATCCGCTGGTAGGCGGACAAATCCTTCATGGTCGCTTCGTTGGAGATGATGGCCGCGATCATCGGCCGGCCCTGCACGCTCTTGCCGATCTCGGCAAACCGCACGCGCGGATCTTCCTTCGCCAGCGCCTGAAAGTACGTCACCACTTTAGCCCAATCGAGAAGCTTCTTGTCTTCCCCCATCTTGTGGCCGAAATGGCTTTCCGGTGTGGGAATCGCGGCAACGGCGGCAGCCGCCCAGAATACGAACGCGGCGACGAATCTCATGCCCGGTTTAACTCCACCCAAAGCGCGCGATACCAGCGCAGGAAGCGCTCCGGCTCCTTGCTCTCCTGCGCTTCGCACAGCGTATAGCGGTCATACTTCGATGCCCGCAGCAGAGCGAACAACTCGCGATACGGATACGGCCCGGCAAGCTCGTTGATGTGCACGTTCTTGATCCACGGACGCAGCAGCCTAAAGCTGTCCTTGATGCTGCCGTTCACCAGATCCGTGGGATTCGAATTCCAGCACAGGCCCACGCTGTCGTGTTTTGCCGCGCGCATGATCGCTGCGCTGACGGGCGGATTCTGCGTATCCCGCCCATGCACCTCCATCCAAATCTCCACGCCCATCCGCGCGCCGTATTCTCCGCACTCGCGCAAACACTCGCCGATCATGGCGATAGTCTTCTCGGGGCCCAGTTCCTTGGCAATCCCGTTGGGCCGCACCTTCACGCCCCATGCTCCGGTGTCGTGCGCCAGATCGATCCACTTCTTGCAGTCGTCGATGTGCTTGCGCCGCACCGCGGCATCGGGCGAATGAAACTCGCACACGCTCCCGTAACTCAGCAGCCGTAACTTCGCCTGCGCGAAACGAGCCTTCACTTTCTCGCGCTCTTCTTTGGTCAGCGTCACCTCCACGCCATGCTTGTGCGTGGTGCGAAGTTCGACAGCCTCAAACCCCAGTGCGGGCAGTTTCGTCAGGATCGTGTCCAGATCCCAATCCTTAATAACGTTGTAAGTCACGGCTCCAAGGTACATGGCGGCCTCCTCATGCGATTTGAAAATCTGAGTGTAACACCCGCATCGCACACGCCTCAGCGGCGCAACGCATCGATGTAATTGCGGTCGAAGTAGTAAAAGAACCCGTCCTCGGCGCCCACCACGACGTCCAGTTTTCCGTCGCCGTTCCAATCGGCCACGTTGGGAGTCGGATTGTGCCCCCGCAATGGCGTTTTGATGATGGTCCCGCGCGGCTGCATCACCGGCTTCGCCTGCGAGCCCGTATTCTCGTACAGCACGGGCCCTTCATCGGAATCCGAAATCAGATCCAGATCCCCATCGCTGTCCCAATCCGCCAGTTCAATTTTGCGCCGCCCGCTGGCCCCCGCGCGTCCATTCGCCAGATTCAGAAAGCGCCCACTGGCCTGCACGAAGATGCGCTCCGGCGGATCGAGACAGAGCTTGGCGCCACATCGCGCACGGCGGAACAGCGACAAGTATCCCTGATGATTCAACATCACCAGATCGGGCAATCCATCGCGATCCCAATCCACCACCTTCGGCGTCGTGCGCCACTGCGTCAGCAGTTGTTTCGGCTTCGGCTCCCACCACACCCAGTCGGGCTTCGGAGGCTTGCCTTGCCACTCCACTTCCACCGGCTGCGCAGGGGCCAGATTCATTCCGTCGCCGGTGTTCCGGTACCACACCACGTCGCCCCAAATGTCGTTCACCACGATATCCAGCTTGCCGTCCATGTCCCAATCGGCGACCGAAGGATTCGAATATCCCCACTTCTCCTCGGCCGGCCCCTGCACGGATCCGTTCGGCCCCGCGATGCGCCGGAGCACTTTGCCGCCCGCGTGAAAATAGCCACGGCCTTCGAACTGCGCATCCTGCTTCGTGCCCACGTTCTCGAAATACTCGACGTACCCCGCGGAGTTTCCGGCGATCAGATCCATCTTCCCGTCGCCGTTCCAATCGACGGCTACCGGGCGGCTCAGCGCGCCACTCTTCACATAGGGGTCCACCTGCTCGAAGTAACGCATCGGCGCAAGCCGCGGCATCTGTCCTTTCGCCGCCGTATTCTCCACAAACGCCACGCGCCCGTCTTCCTCGCCGACAACGATCGACGGCCGCCCATCCTTGTGCCAGCGCACCACGCGCGGTTGAATCATGCACAGATCCATCTGGAACAAGGGCGCAGGCTTGTCGAACCCGTTGCCGTTATTGCGCACGAAGAACACCGTGTCGATGAAATTCGCCGCAATCAGATCCAGCTTCCCGTCGTTATCCCAATCCACCGGATTGGGCACCGGAGCGCCATACAGATCTACCGGCAGCTTCACTGGCTTGGCAAATCCCGCACCTGTATTCTTGTAGAAATAGACAAACCCGTGCAGCGGCCCGCGCAGCCATTTTCCGGTGCTGTCGTAGGCATCGTCCCAACCGTACTCGCGCCAGTCGCTGGTGCCGTTCAGCGCGTCCAGTTTCCCATCGCCATCCCAATCCACCGGATACCAGAGATCGTCGCGGCCGACATGGTAATCGCGATCGAAGGGAAACGTCACGGGCTTCGACAGCCGGTTACGCACGACGTCGCTGAAGTAGCCGCCGCGATACACCAGGTCCACGGCGCCGTCGCCGTTGAAATCCGCGGCCACCAAATCAGGCTTGCCCGGCCCCATCCACTCCGCGCGGTCGAACAGAGGCTTGTCATTCGATCCCAGATTGCGGAAGTAGTAGATCCCGTTGTAAGGCCGGTCGGCACAGCTCACAATCAGATCGAGCGCGCCATCCCGGTCCATATCCACCGCCACGGGATGCGCCCACAATCCGACCGACAGCCGTCCCCGCACGCCCAGTTTCCCGAACGTAATGCGATCGCCCGTGCCCACCATCGCCGGCTCCGCCAGCCGCGCCGTCTCTTCGTTGTAGGAGATGGTGTACTGCGCCGCGCCCGTCGATCGCCAGCTTACGCGCGCATCCGGCACACGCCACTCCACCTTCGATGGAATCAACGCACCGGCGGCGCGCACACGCACCGAATCGGGCTTGAAGCCGGCATCCAATCGCATGTCATGCCACGCCGGATGCCCCTTCGCAAACTTCCCGTCCACATTCACCGTCGCCGCAGGCAGCAACGCCGCAATCGAAGCAAGAAAGACAAACATGGCTGTGATAAGAATAACAAGGAGCTTATCCATGCTGACTCGCTTTCTACTCCTTACTGCCCTCTTCAGCGCGCAGGTCCACGCGCAAGCAATCTTCGGATCCATTCAAGGCACAGTCTCCGACGAGACCGGCGCTGTCGTGCCGAACGTCCGCATCACGGCCCGCAATGTGAACACCGGCGTTGCGGTCAGCGTGCAGACCAACGATCGCGGCCTCTACTTCCTGGGCGAACTCCGGCCCGGCCAATACGATGTCGAGGCCGAATCCACGGGCTTTCAGAAGATGTTCCAGCGCGGACTCAGCCTGCGCATCGAAGATCACCTCCGCGCCGACTTCACTATGAAGGTCGGCCAGGTCACCGAAACCGTCGAAGTCACCAGCGAGACCCAACTCATCCAGACCGAGAACAACACCCTCGGGCGGGTAATGGAAGAGAACACTATCAAGCAGCTTCCTCTGCGGGGCCGAAATGCCTTCGAACTCGTGCTGCTCGCGCCCGGCGCGCAACAGCGCGGCGACGACGAGTTGCCGCGACTCAGCGGAGGACGCGCCCGCTCCGGCGAATACGTTCTTGACGGCGGATCCATCACCACGCCGCGCCGCGGCCAGCTCTTCACGCAACCGAATCTCGATGCAATTCAAGAGTTCAAGGTTCAAACCAGCGGCCTCTCCGCCGAATTCGGGCGCACCGTCGGCGGCGTGGTCAACGCTACGCTGAAAAGCGGCTCCAACCGTATCTCCGGCAACCTCTTCGAGTTTCATCGCAACAACAGCATCAACGCCCGCAACTTCTTCGCCTCCAGCATGCCCAAACTGATCCAGAACCAATTCGGAGGCATGGTGGGCGGCCCGATCAAAAAGGACAAACTGTTCTTCTTCGGCGATTTTGAAATTTTCCGCCAGGCTGAAGAAAGCCTCTTCAACCTCACCATTCCCACCGCCGAGATGCGCCGCGGCGATTTCACCGGACAGCGCCAGATCTTCGATCCCAACACCACGCGAGCGGGCACGGGTACGCAACGCATCCGCGACGCCTTCCCCAACAACATCATCCCGGCCAGCCGCTTCGATGCCCCCGCGCCAAAGATCATCGCCTTCTATCCGCAGACCAATCGCCCCGGCGTTGTCCAGAACTATCAGGTGCTGATCCCGCGCGGCCAGCGCAACGAGAAGTTCGACGCCCGCATCGACTGGCGCGCCTCCGACAAAGACCTCGTCTTCGGACGCTATAGTTGGGATCATCAGTTCAGCGACACGGCCCGTCCCTTCGCCGGCTCGCGCACGGGAGGCAATCGCGGCAACTTTAACCGCTACCTGACCGGCGCCCTCAGTTGGACGCGCACCATCACGCCGACCACGCTGAACGACTTCCGCGTCTCCTATTTCCGCGGCATTCAGGAGCGCCTGCTCAGCCAGGGCGCCAGCGATTCGCTGGGCATTCCCAACCTCAACATCGTCGGCCTGCCGCTGAT
>JAEUQG010000106.1 GCA_016789755.1 Bryobacterales bacterium | reverse complement strand
ATGACGGCGACGGCGTTGATGCCACCGCAGGCGATATAGAGGCGGGAGCCGTCGGCATTGAGGACAGCGGCGGTGGGGGCGATACCTTTGGCGTCGCGCTGGAAGGGCTGGACGGGATGGCGGCGGAGGACTCGGGCGGCGTTGGTATCGACGACGGTGACGGAATCGCGATTGCTGCTGGCGACGTAGAGGCGGGCGCGTTTCTCGTCCCAGGCAAGGGCATTGGGGTGGGCATCGAGGGAGACGGTGTGGGTGACGGTTGCGGTTTGGAGATCGATGCGGACGACATTGCCGGAGTTGGCGACGCCGCGGGAATCGACCTGGACGCGGTCGGCATCGGGGTTGCGGCCGAGGGGTCCGGTGAGGACTCCGTCCTTGGGGACTGGACCGCCCCAGTTGCTGACCCAGGCGAGGGTGCCGGATTCATTGAGGACGACGCCGAAGGGGGCGATGCCGGTTTTGATTTTGTGGAGGATTTTGCCGGAATCGGCGTCGGCGACGGCGAGGATATTGTTTTGGATGAGGGGGACGGCGACGATGCGGATACCTTGGGGGTTGGGCTTGCGGGCGATTGCCATGGCGCCGGCGTTGACGGTGCCGAGGTTGGATTGGAGGATGGTCTGGTTGCCGGTGAAGGCGCCGAGGCGGAGTTGCTTGCGGTCGACGGCGCTGGTGGCGAGAGCGCGATTGGAGGCGGGATCGAAGCGGAGGCTCTGGATGCCGGGAGCGCCGCCGAGCGGGATCTGGGTGAGGACGCGGTTTTCGCGCCAATCGAGGTTGTAGACATGGGTTGCGGAGGCGACCCAGATTTGGCGGGAATCGGCGCCGAAGTCGACGGCGTAGACGCGGCCGTTGAAGATGGCTGGGACGCCGGCTGGGGTGATCGCCTGGCGGGTGGTGATGACGCCGGGGTCGGTGACGGCTCGGACAGGGGCATCGGTGGTCTGGGCCGCAAGCAGGGCCGGCAACAGGAAAAAGTTAACAGGCATAATCCTCCACAGAATGACAGAATATCCGATGGAAGGGGTATGCGGGGTTTCGGGACGATTACGATCCTGTTGCTGGCTGCGATCGGGCAGGCGCAGACGCTGGAGGAGCGCCTGGTATCGATGGCGGCTGAGGTGCGGAAAGCGGCGGTGGGGGAGGCGGCGAAGCTGAGGGGAGCGGAGCGGGAGCGGGTGGCGCGGGCATTGGTGGAGGTGATGGGGTCGGCGGACCGGGCGGCGGGGAACCGGGCGATGGCATCGGTGCTGGAATGGAAGCCGCTGGAGGCGTGGGGGCCGTTGCGGGATCAGTTAGATCACAAGGACTCGCTGGTGCGGCTGGTGGCCTGCCGGACGTTAGGGGAGATTGGGAAGGGCGACGAAAGAACGGCGGTGATTTTGGGGCGGGAGCTGGAGCGCGGGGACCGGTATCATGCAGTGACTGCGGCGACGGCGCTGGAGGCAATGGGGGTGAAGGCGGCTGGGGCGTTGGAGGCGGTGGGAAAAGCGCTGGGGCATGAGTACGATCTGGTGAGGTCGGCGGCGGCACGGGCGCTGACGGCGATGGGGGTTCCGGAAGCGCGGTTTGCGGGGAAGCTGGTGGAGCTATGGCGGGATGAATCGCTTACGGTGCGGCGGGAAGCGGTGCGCGCGGTGGAGGCGGCGGGGATATCGGCGTTGCCGGCTTTGCGGGAGGCGCTGCGGTCGGAGGATGAGCGGACGCGGATGACGGCGGCGTGGCTGGTGCGGAAGTTGAAGGCTCCGGGGACCGATCTGCTGGCTGCGGGCGCAGTGCTGGAGGCGGTGGGCGCGGGCAAGCCGGAGCCGGAATACCGGACGGAGGCGCAATTGTCCGATGCGCTGCCGCCGACGGAGGAATACCGCAGCGGGATGCGGTTGCTGGCGAAGTTGAATATTGGGGCCGAGGGTGGCAGGCGATTGATGGCGACGCTGCACGTGGGCGAGGAGCGGCCGAGCGAATTGCGGTTTTACCGGCTGGAATCGAAGGGCTGGAAAATGCTGCGGCGCATGGAAAGCCTTGTGGATGGCGAGGGCAGCTACGACAAGCCGGCGCTGTTCACGGTGCGGGGACAGCAGTTTGTGTATGTGAGCATGCGGATTTCGGGCACGGGGGCGTTTCATGAAGACACGATTTTCTGGGTGACGCCTCAGGCGGAGATGGAGGAGGTGGAGTTCGAGCCAGCGCCGGTGGCGGTGAGCAAGAAACTGGCGAAGGGGGAGGGAGTGTGGAAGGGGGAGGTGAACACATTTGAGGGGACGGTGATGGGGTTCCGGCTGTGGATTTGGAAAGAGGGCGACGGGAACTGCTGTCCGAGCGGCGGGGAAGTGACCGGGAGCTATCAACTGACGGGGCGGGGGTGGTTCGATAGCGGGGCGAAGGCGTGGCGGAACAATTTCCGGATCGCGGCGGGGGCGTGGCAGCGCAAGGCGGTGGAGCAATAGGAAAGCGGCAACGAGACGACGGGCGCGCGCATCCGTCTTTATAGCGATATAATTCGTTAAGGAGGGGGCGTGTGCGTATTGCCGTTCCCCCTTTTGTGAAAGGCTCCTATCCATGAATAGCCGGTTCAAGCTGTTTGTCGTGACTTCCTCCAGTTGTCTGGTGGTGCTGTTGGTATTCGGCGCGGCGATGGGCCGCAGCGCGTCGCCGGAGGATGCGTATAAGCATTTGGCCGTGTATACGGAAGTGCTGTCGCGCATCAAGAGCGATTACGTGGAAGAGCCGGACATGAAGAACGTGACGCTGGGGGCGTTGAACGGGCTGCTGGAATCGCTGGATCCGTATGCCAGCTATCTCAATGCCGATCAATACAAGCAGTATTTGAAATACAGAGACAACCGGAAGGCCGATGTGGGGCTGATTTTGTCGAAGAAATACGGCTATCTGAACGTTGTCGACGCGGTGCCGAATTCGCCGGCGGCGAAAGCCGGGCTGAGCACGGGCGATGTGCTGGAGGCGATCGGGGCGGTGTCGACTCGCGACATGCCGCTGGCCTATGCCGAGATGTTGTTGCACGGCGACGCGGGCACGAGCGTGGAACTGACGGTATTGCGGGTGCGGCGCAGCACGGAGCCACAGAAGATCGGGCTGGTGCGCGCGGTGACGAAATATGCGGCGGTGACGGCGAAGATGGAACAGGATCAGATTGGGCGCGTTTCGCTGAGCAGCGTGGAGGCGGGCAAGGCAAAGGAAGTAGCAGCGGCGGTGAAGGATCTGGAAAAGCAGGGAGCGAAGAAGATCATCCTCGATTTGCGCAACGCGGCGTCGGGGAGTCCGGAGGAAGGGATTGCGCTGGCGAATCTGTTTCTGGAGAAGGGGCTGATCGGGTACCTGATGGGACAGAAGTCTCCGCGGCAGGATTTCGAGGCGTCGGCGTCGAAGGCGATCTGGAAGGGACCGCTGGCTGTGATCACGAACCGGGGGACGGCGAATGGCGCGGAAGTTGCGGCGGCGGCGCTACTGGATGGGAAGCGCGGAGAAGTGATTGGGGAACGGACATACGGCGATGCGGCGGTACGCAAAGCGATTCTGATGGATGACGGCGGCGCGGTGATACTGTCGACGGCGAAGTATTATTCGCCATCGGGGAAGGCGCTGCAGGATACTGGCGTGACGCCGAGCGTGCCGCTGGTGGAATCGGAGCCGGTGGGCGATCCCGACGATGAGACGCAGCCGGAGCAAGCGGCACAGCCGGCGGCGCCGCAGGGGAAGCCTGGGGAAGATGTGCTGTTGAAGAAAGCGATTGAAGTTTTGAATTCGGGCAAGGCTGTGGCTGGGGAGATTGCTCCTAGGATGGGGCGGCTGCCGGCAGCGGCTTAAGCAAGACAAGTACGGAAGATAGGGTATGCCTCTTTACGAATATCGATGCTCGCAGTGTGACCGGGTGTTTGAAGTGATGCAGAAGTTTTCCGATGCGCCGCTGACAGTGCATGAAGGATGCGGAG
>JAEUQG010000100.1 GCA_016789755.1 Bryobacterales bacterium | reverse complement strand
ATGGAAGGGCCATCGCTCAACGGATAAAAGGTACGCCGGGGATAACAGGCTGATCGGAGCCAAGAGTTCACATCGACGCTCCGGTTTGGCACCTCGATGTCGGTTCATCGCATCCTGGGGGTGTAGAAGCTCCCAAGGGTTAGGCTGTTCGCCTATTAAAGCGGTACGTGAACTGGGTTCAGAACGTCGCGAGACAGTTCGGTCCCTATCTGTGGTGGGCGCAGGAGATTTGAGTGGACCTGGCCGTAGTACGAGAGGACCCGGCTGGACGAACCTCTTGTGATTCTGTTGTCATACCAGTGGCATAGCAGAGTAGCGAAGTTCGGTAGGGATAAGCGCTGAATGCATATAAGTGCGAAACCCTCCACAAGATGAGATCTCCCAAGCGCAAGCTATGAAGGGCCGTGGAAGACTACCACGTTGATAGGCCGGATGTGTAAGCACAGTAATGTGTTGAGCTTACCGGTACTAATAGCCCGTTCGGCTTGACCATAAAATTTACTACAGGCATAATGTTGGCGCGCAACTCATGTAGCGCGCCCGTCAATCAGATTCAGGAAAGTTTCGCCGCGCGGCCACTACCAAGTGCATTTAACCCGCGGCCACCGACTTTGGGTGACCATAGCGAGAGGGTCACACCCGTTCCCATACCGAACACGGAAGTTAAGCCTCTCAGCCCCGATGGTACTGCACGCGCGAGTGTGTGGGAGAGTAGGAAGTTGCCCGATTAATGACAGAAAGCCCGGTCACAAGCCGGGCTTTTTGCTTTTCAATCCCTCCGAGACACCACCACGTCTTGCACCCCCAAATACTATTCACCTCCGCGATTTGACATCCCACTATCTCATAAACTATAGTTAACTGGAGCATGAAACCTTCGGTTACGTCCGCCCCCGCCCCCTCCCTCCCCGAAGTCCATGCCTCCGTCGCCACCACTCACCCCTCCCTTTGGAAGCGCCTGTTTGCCTTCGCCGGGCCTGCCTATCTCGTCTCCGTCGGCTACATGGACCCTGGCAATTGGGCCACCGATCTCGAGGGTGGCGCTACCTTCGGCTACCAGCTCCTCTGGGTCCTTGTTCTGTCCAACGCGATGGCGGTCCTGCTTCAGACCCTCAGCGCCAGGCTTGGTATCATCACGAATCGCGACCTCGCCCAAGCCTGCCGCGAGAGCTTTCCCAAACCGGTCGCCGTCGCCCTCTGGATCCTCTGTGAAATCGCCATTGCCGCCTGCGATTTAGCCGAAGTCCTAGGCGCCGCCATCGGTCTCAACCTCCTATTCGGCATTCCGCTTCTCGCGGGAGTCCTGCTCACCGCCTTCGATACACTCTTGCTGCTCTGGCTAAGCGGCTTTGGAATCCGGAAGATGGAAGCTTTCGTCATCGTCCTCGTATCGACCATCGGCGTCTGCTTCCTGATCGAAATCCTGCTTGCCAAGCCCAGTATCACCGCCATGGCTGCCGGGCTCATCCCCCGGTTGGACGACAAAAGCCTATATGTCGCCATCGGGATTCTCGGCGCCACCGTCATGCCGCACAACCTTTATCTACACTCGGCCCTGGTGCAAACCCGTCAAATCGGCCATAGCGAAACCGACAAACGGCAAGCCTGCCGGTTCAATCTGATCGATTCCGTGGTTGCCCTCAACGGAGCGCTCCTCGTCAACGCCTCCATCCTCATCGTGGCTGCCACGGTTTTCTACACCCGAGGCGTGGAAGTGAAGGAAATCCAGCAGGCGCACCAGTTGCTTGCTCCCTTGCTGGGCACCAGCCTGGCCAGCATCGCCTTCGCCCTCGCCCTGCTCTGCGCCGGCCAATCGTCCACCCTCACCGGCACGCTGGCCGGCCAGATCGTGATGGAGGGCTTTCTTAACTTCCGCATGCGCCCCTGGTTACGCCGCCTGATTACGCGGGCGGTTGCCATCATTCCCGCCGCCGCCACCATCATGCTAGCCGGGGAAGCCGCTACTTATCGATTGCTGATTCTGAGCCAGGTAGTACTCAGTCTGCAACTGCCGTTCGCCGTCATCCCCCTCATCCAGTTCACCTCGGATAAAGAGAAGATGGGGGTATTCGCCAATCGCGCCTGGGTCAAGATGCTGGCGTGGATCACCGCCCTCATTATTGTTGGATTGAACATCCGCCTTGCCTGGACGACTCTGGGCGATTGGATCGAGAACGCCGGCCAGTGGCGGCCCATCATGATCGGCCTCGTGGTCCCGATGGCCGCAGGATTGGTCCTTCTCCTCGGCTATGTCGCGGTCCATCCCTACGTGCGGAGAGCCAAATCGCAGCCCCGCGCCGGCTTCCCCGAGCCTCTCCGCCTCCCCGGAGAAGCCGGATCCCTCGCCTATCAGACCATTCTCGTTCCCCTCGACCACTCCGAACGCGACCGGACAGCGGTTTCGCATGCCGCGGCCCTCGCCCGCCAGCACGGCTCTCGCGTCGTGCTGCTTCATGTGGAGGAAGGCGTAACCAGCCAGGTCTACGGCCCACTCGCCTCCACGGCGGAGATCGAGCAGGGCAGAGCGTACTTCCAGTCGATTCTCAACACCCTGCAGGAAACCGGGGTGAAGGCGGAACTGGTAGTGAGGCACGCCTCCGGCCCGCACAAGGAAATCGTTCAGCTCGCCCGCGAAATCCGGCCCGACCTGGTCATCATGGGCGCTCACGGCCACAAAGGCATTCAAGATCTGATCTTCGGCACTACCATCAATGGCGTCCGTCACGATTTAGACGTCCCCCTGCTGATTGTGAAGTGAGACACCGATGTGTCCGAAGTGTGTCCTTCGGACCCAATCCGGAACACGGCGGGTCAAGCCAACTTGTTGAAAACATATACTACGGCTCTGGCCCTCCAATTGCCGTGGATTGGTCAACAATGCGTTTCGGGATTCACATCATCTTAGGCGTGGGAATGCTGGGGGCGACTACCCTGCAGCAGCTCAGCCTGGACCAGATGATCTCCGAATCGACTGCGATCGTCAGCGGCAAGGTCATGGGATCCACGGCCGTGAAGCGTGGTTCGATGGTGTTCACGAAATACCATATTCGGGTCACGGACCAGTGGAAGGGAAATACCGCCTCGGAGACGGATGTGTTCGTTCCAGGCGGGAAAGTAGGCGCCGTCACACAGACATTCCCGGGTTCGCCGAATCTGGGGGAGGGAAAAGATTACGTTTTTTTTCTGTGGACGAGCCGGACGGGCCTCACGCAGGTGATCGGGTTGAGTCAGGGCTTGTTTACGATGATGAAGGACCCCAAGGGAGAGCTCCTGCTGGTGCGCAGCGCCAGTGGGGAAACGATGGTTGACTCTTCCGGAAAAGTGGTGGAGGAAACGCCGGTGAGCATGCGAATGCGCGAGATGGTCGATCGTATCCAGCGCAGGCTCGCCGGCGTGCGTCAATAGTATGGCGCTTCTGCCGCTCAAACGTCGAGAAGTGAAAAGACGGCAATGAGACTCATTCAGCCAGTCTTGGTGTTGCTCTGCGCTGGGGTGTTGTTCAGCCCCAGCGCTTCTGCCTATTACCATTTCCTGCGCTATCTTTCGCGTACAGCTCCCTTTACCTCCATCCCCCAAAAATACGATCTCAACGTTCTCGTCAACAAAACGGTTCCTTACTTCGTGTCCGAAACGGGACCGGGCGGGCTGGCGGTAAACGACAGCACCAGCGGACTCATCAGCCAGATCCGTCTTGCTGCTTCGGTTTGGGACAATGTGGAAACCTCCGACCTGCGCCTCGCCTTCGGCGGGATCGGCGCCGGAGCCGGCCAAGGCGCCCCTGGCATCGATATCGTCTTCTCCGACGAAATCCCACCGGGGCTGAACGCGCTCACCAGCCTCCAGACAGCCGAACCGAACGCCACCTTCGTTCCGATTACGCGCGCCACGATCTTGCTGCCGCGCAACATGTCGCAGCGTCCCAGCTACGGTGAACCCTTCTTTCTCACCATGGTCCACGAATTGGGCCATGCCTTAGGCCTGCAGCACACGTTTACTTCCAGCGCCATGTCGACGGAGATTACCCGTTCGATGACGAAGGCGAGCCCCATCGCGGCCGATGATATTGCCGGCCTTTCCCTGCTCTACCCGGCGCGGGGATTCGCCGCTTCTGTGGGCGCCATCAGCGGCCGAGTGACGATCGGCGCCGATGGAGTGGCCATGGCCTCGGTTGTCGCCATTCCCAGCACCGGCCCTGGAGTCAGCACGATCACCAATCCCGATGGTAGTTTCCGCATGGAAGGTCTCCCGCCGGGGCAATACTATGTGTTCGCCCACCCGCTGCCTCCTCTGCGTGCCGATGAAGCTACCCCGGGGAACATCGTGTTGCCGGTCGGCCCCGATAACCGTGGCTTTGCCTCCGGTCCGGCGTTCGATACCGTGTTTTTCCCCGGTACCCGCGATCCGCAGGCCGCGGTCACCGTCGTCGCGGGTGCGGCTGTGGACAATGTGAATTTCACCGTGCAGCGCCGCAATGCGCCGGCCATTTCCTCGGTCCAGACTTACGGCTTTATCGGACAGATCACCACCAAGCCCCCGATGCTGAACCGGACCACCGGCCGCGGACTGGTTGTTGCCAGCGGCGCCGGTTTCATGTCGAGCCCCGGCAACCTGGTGAGCGGGTTGAACGCAGCCACCGTCGGAGCCAATGCCGGATTTCTCAACTCCGCTCCGCGCGCCTACACCGTGGCGCCGGCGTTCCTGCAACTCGATCTGCTCTTCCCGGCGCAGACCACCGAAGGGGCGCACCACATGATCTTCAGCGCCGCCAACGATATCTATGTCCTGCCTTCGGCATACTATGTAACCTCCAAAGCGCCGCCGACGGTAGCGGCAATGGCCCCATCCCTGGATGCCGCCGGTGCGAGAGTCGTGACCATCGCGGGACTGAACCTCGACGCCAACTCCACCATCCTGTTCGACGGTCATCCCGCGGCCCTCCGCTCCTTCGATGAGCAGACCGGCCGCCTGACGGTAGCTCCGCCGCCCGCCGCCTCCAATTACCGGGCGTCCGTGATTGCCATGAATGCCGATGGGCAAAGCTCGCTTCATGCGCAGGGCAATCTGGTCAGCACCTACACTTACGACGTGGGTGAAGCGGCCGCATTCACCGTTACCCCGAATGCGCTGCCTGCCGGATCGGAAGCAATGGTGGAGATCACGGGCTCCGGCCTGAACCTCGTCGACGGGCTGGCGCGGGCCGGATTCGGTAACAGCGATATCGCCGTCCGCCGCGTATGGGTTGCTGGTCCCAATCGCCTCGTCGCAAACATCGTCATTGCTCCCACCGCTACTCCCGGGCTCAGCACGGTAACCCTAACCAGCGGATTGAGCATTGTGGTGCAGCCCGGCGCCTTCGCCATTCAGGCCCCAGGCCGGCAACTTACCGTGCAGCCCTCCACAGCCGGTGTGCAGCCCGGAACGCCTGTTTCGCTCGCCGTGTTGAATCTGCCCTCCGGAGTGACTCCTGCCGCTCTCACCTTGACCCTCAACGACCAGCCGGTTGCCGTTACCGCGGTGGCCAATGGACAGGTCAGCTTCACCGCCCCCGCCGCTCTCACTCCTGGCCCCGCCGTTCTTCGCCTCCGCACGGCGACCGAAGCCGCCCCGCCGGTGGTACTCGGCGTGGAAGCGCCGCCGCCGCTGATCGCTCCAGTGACTGCGCCTGTGGTGAGGGGGGAAACCGCGACGTTCACCGTAACCGGGTTGCTGACCGATGCCTTCACGCAGTCCGTTGCCAGGAACTCCGTCACCGTGACGGTAGGCGGCATCGAACATAAGGCCCCTGAAATCGCCGCCACCGCGCAGCGGGGCGTCTACGAAGTCCAGATTCAACTGAAGGAATCGGTACCTGCCGGCGCACAGGCACTCACCGTCACCCAAGGCTACCGCACTTCGGCGTCTCAGACGGTTACGGTTCGCTAACCCCTAGGCCGGGGGAGTCGCAGCCTCCGCTCCCGTCAATCCCTGATCCGCCTTTTCGGCGTCGAAGTACGGATTCGATTTCGGCATCGTCGCCTTGACGCTGGTGCGCCACCGCCGCAATAGGTTGAGCATCTGCTCGGCGAGGCTCTTTTTCTTCTCTGCCAGATTGACCCGCTCGCTGGGATCGTCCTTCAGGTTGAACAGTTCCAACCGCCCATCCTCATAGAACTCGATCAATTTCCAATCGCCGCGCCGCACCGCGCCGCCGGGCGATCCTCCCTGGTTGCTGTAATGCGGATAATGCCAGAACAGGGCCTCCCGTTTGGGCTCGGCGCCGCTCTTCAACGTCGCCGCCAGACTCACCCCGTCCACCGCCGGCGCCTCCAAGCCCAACAACTGCGCGATGGTCGGCAGCAGATCGACGGAACAGACCGGATGCGCCACCGTCGATCCCGGCTTCGTCACGCCCGGCCAGCGCACCAGCATCGGAATGCGGATTCCGCCCTCGAACAGGTGTCCCTTTCCCGCCCGCAGCGGCGCATTATCCGTCACCGCTTGCTTCTGGCTTCCCTCGAATCGCAGCCCGCCGTTGTCGGAAAGGAAGAAGACCGCCGTCTTGTCCGCGATCTTCAGTTCCTCCAACTTTCGAAGAATGCGCCCCGCGCCCTCGTCCAGGCTCTCCAGCATGGCCGCATAAACCGGCCGGCTCTGGGCCTTCATCCCCTCCGCCTTGCGCTCGTATTTCGCCGTCAATTCCTGCTTTGCCTGCAGCGGAGTATGCACGGCGAAATGAGGAAGATACAAAAAGAACGGATGATCCTTGCTCGATTCGATGAA
>JAEUQG010000063.1 GCA_016789755.1 Bryobacterales bacterium | reverse complement strand
GCCAATACAGGCCGCGACGGCATCGATGAGCGGGTTTTCCGGCTTGGGTTGAAGATCTCTTTCTAGCGGGAGTGCGGCAGGTCTGGGCGGTGGGCCGGGCGCTTCCGCAAGCGCAGTCCTGACGCGCCGGTGCGCAACCTGGGGGGTTTCACGGAGATCACCTCGCTTGCGAATACAGGCCGCGACGGCATCGATGAGCGGGTTTTCCGGCTTGGGTTGAAGATCTCTTTCTGACGAGTATTCCGCGGAGCGGGCGAGTCCGGACATCCCAGGTGCTACGATGCCAGTGTGGCGCAGAGCTCGTCGTGGAAGGGATATCTGCTGTCTTTGCCGGAGCGTGTGTTGCGCTCGGCGACGGCCATCGCCGGAGGGTTGGTGCGCGAGGTGGGCGATGTCGCCATCCCCTCCGCCCTTCGCCGCACAAGGCTGTACCGCAGCCTGGTGGACACTACGCTGCGCTTCCTGATCGAGCAGGTGGGGCAGGTGGAAGGGGCCTATCCGGGGGAAAGCGCGCTGGCGGAGAACTTCATCGCGCGGCGGGCCGCCGGAAACGGACTGGAACTGGCCGGCATCCTGGCCTTCCGTGCGTCGCCGGTGTGGGTGATGGCCGCCCTTGCCGATCTGTCCGGGGCCGGGCGCAGCCTCATCCGCGAAATCTCGCAATCGCTGCAGCAACAAGGACTGCTCGCGCCGGATACGCGCTTTGAAACGATGGACCAGATGCTGGACGGGCTGGAATCGACGGCCGGCAAGCTGGCCGACACGATTAACACGCCGCCGCTCGATGTGGCCGCGCTGCGTGAGGAATGGCGGTTGATCCGCGAAGAGGCCACACGGATCCCGCCGCGGGAGCTGCCCTCGATCGAAATGCTGGATGCGCAGTGGCGGGAACTGCGCTCGACGGCCGAGGCCGAAAAGCGTTCGGTGCTGGAGGTGTCGGCGTTGCTGGCGCTGTCGGCGGTGCGCCGGTTGCCGGAGAATGTACTGTGGTTATCGCGTTGCGCCGCCGGGGCCGCGAAGACGACGGGAGCGTTTTTCGCCTCGAATCTGCTGGGGCATTACGCCACGGCGCTGGCCGATATCCGTCAGGAAGGCTCGCTCGCCTACTGGCGCAAGGAGTTCCGGCCGTACCTGCAGGCCGCGGCGCAACAGTTTTCCCCCGAACGCCGCACGCTTACCGAGAAAATGCTGGACTAGCAGCCGCCTGCTCTTCGCACAGCCGGTCGAGTTCGCGTTTCTGCTCCGCGGAGATCTGGCCCGACGAGGTCTTGGCCGCGATGAGACAATCCCCGCCGGGGGCCGCCACGACGAGGATGGTGAAATCCCCGCCACCGATCTGGAGCAGAGGCGCTTCACCCAACTGGTGGCGCATGATGTAGGCCTTCGACCGTTCGTAGAACACGCTGAGTGTTTCCGGGTCGAAGTATCTGGCCTGATTCGGCGGTTCACAGCGGATCATGCGGCTCATACAAAGGACGGCGACGGCCTCGAAGACGGAGGCAGTTTCGTGTGCTGGCGATGGCGCGGGGATGGGCGCGGCAGGCATCGCCACGCTTGGCTCGAACACCGCCGCCGGAGCATCGAAATCGAGACCCAGCGGTTCTTCCAGCTCTTCTTCCACGGGTTCGGAGTCTTCGCGCAGCAGAAACTCCTGGGGTTCCTCGACCACGATCTCGGCGTCGGCGGCCTTGGGATCGAAAGCGGGCAGGTCGTCGGGCTCTTCCAAACCCGGCTCCCCCGTGGCCTCGGCTGCGATTGCCGGCGCGGCCCGCAACATCTCTTCCAGGACAGGGAACTGGTCCGGTTCTTCCATGTCAGGCTCTTTGGACCGCGCGGGCGCCGCTTTTGTGGGCGCCGCGGCGGGCTGTTGCCCTTGGCCCAACTCGCCTAACGGCTTATCCATGTTCTGGCGCAGGAACTCGGGCAATTCGCGATACTCGAACAGGCAGTTGCCCCATTCGCAGATCTTGGCTGCCGCCTCATCGCCGGCCTGCCGCCCCACCTCGCAGTAGATGGCCTTTCCTTGCGAAACGCAGATATCGCCGAACTCGTCGCCGGAGCAGATGCGCAGCCAACCCTCATCGGGCATCACGGCAAGAGCGCTGAGCAGATCTCCGGCGCGCAAGTCGCACACCTTGCCTGTTTGGAAGCGGCGCACGCATTCCTGAGCCAACTTGGCCCAAGCGGCAGCATCCATGCCGCCGGCGACAGCCTCCACCGGGCGGGCAACCGAGGTGGCTCTAGCCTGCGGAGAGACTACCAGCACCTGGGGCGGCTTCTCCTTGGAAACGGCCTCCAGCAACAGCTCCAGGTTCCCCGGCAAAGTATTGGATGCGTCCACCACGAGAATGGCGACCGCTCCGCGCCTGACCAGGCGCTGGGCATCGGCGGGGGAACTGACGCGCACGACTTCCATCGGCCGCTCAGCCTGTTGCAACTTTTCGACCGAAGCGGCGAACGACGCCGCCTCCCCGGCCGCCACCAACACGCTCGGCCGGTCCGGCGCGGGCAGCCACGAATTCAGAAGTTCGGGTAAGGTTCGCATCTCTGGTTGTCCGCGTTCTACGCCCTATTAAACGGATGCGAACGCCCGATCCGTTAGGGCTAACGTTACCTTAGCCATCAAGTATTTCCCCATTCCGCCTAACCCGGCGCAGTTCGTATCGGTTAGCCGCCCCAGCGGGGGCCGGAAACAGGACTGCCTTAGTAGTCATACCCTCAGATGGGGGGAGCGCCCATTGAGGCTTCTTGCCTATACAAACGCCTGATGTAAACGCCGTTTATACGGATGTAAGCAATCAGACCGAATGTCTGCTCCGAGCAGGCTTCAGATTTAAGGGAACCTATGCCCCAAACACAGGATGCTTTACTATTGCGGGAAGCAGTAACAGCCGCGAAGGTAGGCAACAAATCGGCGGCCCGGCAATTGTTGCGGCAGGCCAGCGTACACAACCCCAACAATGAGTTGGTCTGGTTGTGGCGAGCCTCCCTTTCGGAATCCCCCAAAGAAGCGATCTTCTATCTCGGAGAAGTACTCCGCATCAATCCGCAGAACCAGAAGGCTTCGGCGTGGCTGGAGAAGTGCAAGGGCACGTCGCCGGCCACGGCGCCCGCGCCGGAAGGGCCGAAACCGATGGGCCAAGGCCTGTCGGCGCCGCCCGAGCCGAAGGGCTCGGCTGTTCCGAACGGAGGGAACGGAAGCGCCCCGACGACGCAGGGAATCCTGCGCGTGACGGAAAACGTGGGGACCACGACGATGCGTCCGGCCGAGCAGCCGGCGCCGATGGTTACGGCGCGCGTCACCGGCGATGTCCCGGCGAAACCCGCCGACACGGCGTTGCGGGGACGGCCGACGGTGATTCCGTTTACGCCACCGGCTTCGAAGGCATCGCCCGCTCCGGCTCTGCATCAGCAGCCGGCGCACAAATGGCGATGCCCGTTTTGCAACTACGGGGCCGACGTGCATGCGCGCCGCTGCCCCGGATGCCGCGCCATCACGGTTCTCGAAGACCTGAAGGAAATCGAGAAGAACGAAGGCGTGCAGGAAAAGGTCGTGCGCGAATCGCTGGGCCGTTACGAGGCTGTTCCGGCCGACCAGCGGACCTTCGAACAAAACGTCAGTCTGGCGCTGGGCCATCTCAATCTGCGCGAAGCCTCGGCGGCGCTGCCTCATCTGAAGGCCGCTTCCACGCAGAAGCGCAGCGACTGGGCGCTGATGGGCGTGCTCGACCAGATCCAGTGGCGCAAAGTCATTCTGGTGGTGGACGACAGCTTGACCATTCGCAAGGCGCTGTCGAGCATCCTCGAGAAGAACGACTACCGCGTGGTGACCGCCGAAGACGGATCGCACGCGCTGAAAAAACTAAACGAAGCGGTTCCCGACCTGGTGCTGCTCGACATCACGATGCCCTGGATGGACGGCTACGAAGTGTGCCGCAACATCAAGCAGAAGGCCCTCACCCGGAAGGTGCCCGTCGTGATGCTGTCGGGCAAAGACGGTCTCTTCGATAAGGTGCGCGGCAAGCTGGCGGGCTGCAATGACTACGTCACCAAGCCTTTCGACCCCGACAACCTTCTCAAGACCCTCAAAAAGTACCTCTCCTAAACCGGAGCGTTGTTTGAGCCAAGGACCAAGGAGCCAGTAACCGAGATGAGAGAGAAATCGATCCTAGTTGTGGAAGACAGCCCCACGGAGCTGCAGATGGTGACGAACGTTCTCACCGACAATGGCTACCAGTTCACGGTGGCCACGGACGGGGAGGAAGCGCTGAAGAAGGCCATCCAGACGAAGCCGGCGCTGATGCTGCTGGACGTCGTGCTGCCGAAGAAGAACGGCTTCCAGGTGTGCCGCCAGTTGAAGAGCGCTCCGGAGACGAAGGGGATCAAGATCATCGTGCTGAGCAGCAAGAATCAGGACTCGGACAAGTACTGGGGATTGCGGCAGGGCGCGGATCTGTACATGACAAAACCTTTTAAGACCGACGAACTGCTCCGGGCCATCGCCCAGTTGCTGTGAGGCGCCAGAGCAAAAGGGGAACGGCATGAAGAAACGCAAGAAGAATTCCGGACGCCAGGACGATATCCAGCAGCCCGATATGCCCGAAGCCGGGCCCGATCTATCCGGCATCGACATCTCCAATCTCTCCGACGCCGAGTTGGAGGCTTTGACCTCGCCGCAGAGTGCGGCCGAGGCCGAGCCCGCCGTTCCCGAAGTCGAGGCCTTGGCTGGGGAAGCGCCCGCCGAAGCGGTGGTTGCGGCCTCCGGTCCCGATGAGATCGAATCCATCGAAATCCCCGAACCCGAGATGGATGAGTTGCTGGCGGAGTTGCTGGCGCAGGAAGCTTCGATGGAATCCGTTGACGTTCCTGTCGAAGTCCCGGCCGGCATCGCGGTGGAGATTCCGTTCCCCGTCGAAGCCGCCGCCGAGCCGGTGGCCGAAGCATCGTTTGAGCAGTCCGCGCCACAGATCGCCGAACTCGCCGCCACATTGGCGGCGGCGCCCGTTCTGGACACCGCGCCGCTCGAACCGGAGTTTCCCGAACCGGAGATGCCCGAGGTGCTGGAGTTCGCCGCGGCCGAAGAGCCGTTGTCTGCCGACGCCCACGCCCTGCAGCCGGAACCGCTGGAAATGGAGTTACTGGCATCGCCAGCCCTGGAAGCGCCGGTGGAAGCGCTGGAAGCGGCCCTCGAAGAGGCGCCTCAGCCAGAGGTTCCCGCGGCGGCGGAACTGGCCCCCGAACCGGCAGTGGAAGCATTCGCGGCACAGGCGCGGGAACCGGTGGAAGCGCCCATCGAAGTGGAACTCGCCGCCGAGCCGGCGCCTCCGCAGCCCGCACTCGAGGCGGTGGTACGCTCCATCGACCAGGCTCTCGAAAGCGCGCCGGCGGTGGCCAGCGTGGCCGAAACCGCCGCACCGGTGCATCACCACAAACAATTCAGCCAGCTCGACGACTACGTGGTGTTTTCGCTGGCCGGCACCGACTATGCCGTGCCCGTGCGCGACGTCGCTGAAATCGGGCGTATCCCCAGCATCACGCGCTTGCCCAACGTACCGGACTTCATCCGCGGCATCACGAACCTGCGCGGCGAAGTGGTGCCCGTGTTGAGCTTGCCCGTACTGCTCGGCTTGCAGGACAATCCCGCCACGGCCCGTGGCCGCGTGCTCTTCCTGCAGCCCCGCGAACGAGTCTCCTCCACCGGTCTGGTGGTGGACGAAGTCAAAGGTATCCAAAGAATTCAATCGCAACAACTGGAACAGGTGACCGGACTGGTGGACGACAAGGTCACCGCCGTTCTGCGCGGCGTCCACGGACGCGGCGACCGTTTGTTGAACGTTCTCGACCTGGAGCAGCTCTTCCACCTACAGGAGTTCCAGCAGTTGGAGTCGAGATAAGCAGGCTTCCGTTCCGGGCGGCGATGCAAACCGCCGGAACGAAATTTTGACCGGCACGCCGGGAGTGGAAAGGGACCCGGCGGCGTCGAAAAGGGAGTTTCTCTTTCCCCGTATCGAATATTGACCGCACAAACTCAGGTGTTTCTGGAGGGAGATTAAACAATGCCGTCGAATCCTGGCGCCACGGGCGCCCTCGCCAACTTACCGATCGGACGTAAGCTGGGCCTAGTTCTCGGGCTCATGGCCGTCCCCGTCGTGATCCTCGGCTTGCTGTTCATGCAAGCCCGTAACGAACAAATCAACGCGGCGAACGCGGAAATCGCCGGTGTGGAATACATCGGTGCGCTCCGCGGTCTGCTCGAATCGGTTCCGCAGCACCGCAACATGGTCAACGCCGCACTCAACGGCGACACGACAGAGCGCAGCCGCGCCGAACAGATTCAATCGGCCATCGACCGTTCCTTCGCCACCGTGGAATCGGTGAACGCGAAGTACACGGAACTTGGGGCCACGGACAAAGTGGCGCAACTGAAGCGCAACTGGCAGGACGTGAAACTGGGCGCGCTGAAGATGGGCGTGCGGGAAAGCATCGACGCGCACAACCGCGTCATCAACGACCTTTCCGACCTGATCCGCCACATCGGCGAACAGTCGAACCTGGTGAGCGACCCCAACCTGGACGCCTACTATGTCGGCAAGGCGCTGGTCACGCATCTGCCCGCCATCACGGACCGTCTGAGCCGGCTCGGCTATCTGGCCGGCAACGCCATTGTGCGCAAGACGCCGGAAGAGCGGCTGCAAGCGCAGGTGCTGGCCGATCAGCTCGACTGGTCGATCCAGGAAATGCAGCGCGACCTTGGGGTGAGCTTCGGCAAGAACCCGGCTTTGGAACCGCGCGTGAACCCGGCAGTGGTCACGGCCGTGCGCGGCGCGGACTCGCTGATCCGCCCGCTGAAGGAAGGCAACCTGGAACGCTTCGGCGCGATGGATCGCGCCATGCAGGCCGCCAACGCCGCCTCCACGCCGTTCTTCGCGCTGTACGATGCCGCGCTGCCCAGCCTGCGCAGCCTGGTGGAAACGCGCGCCGCCGAATTGAACCGGCAGAAGTATGCGCAGCTTGGCATCGGCGTCGCCGTGCTGTTGCTGATGGCGGCCCTGGTGTCGGTAGTCAACCGCTCCATCACGGGCCAGATCAAACAGATCAGCGAGGCGTTCAGCCTCATCGGCGCGGGCAACTTCGAGGTCCGCGTGCCGATCACGTCGCGCGACGAACTGGGCAGCATGGCAGCGTCCATGAACTCGGTGCTGGATAACACCCTGGTCCTGATCCAAAGCCGCGATGAGCGCAACCGCATTCAACAGTCGATCCAAAAGCTGCTGGACGATATCAGCGGTCTGGCCACGGGCGACCTGACGCAGGAAGCCGAGGTCACGGCCGAAGTGACCGGCGCGATCGCCGATTCGTTCAACTACATGATCACCGAATTGCGCCAGATCGTCCGCAGCGTCAACCGCACGACGGCCGACGTCGGCGATTCCGCCAAGACGGTGCTGCGTACGACGGAAGTGCTTGCCCAGGGCTCGCAAGGCCAGTCCAAGCAGATTGCCGAAGCAAGCGCATCCATCGAAGAGATGGCCAAGTCGGTGAAGCAGGTGTCCTCCACCGCCGGCCAGGCCAGCAACGTCGCCGAACAGACCTTCCAGAAAGCGAAACAGGGTTCCGAAGCCGTGCAGAAGACCATCCAGGGCATGGGCGGCATCCGCAACCAGGTGCAGGAAACTTCCAAGCGCCTCAAGGGCCTCGGCGAACGGTCGCAGGAAATCGGTTCGATCGTGCAGCTTATCGGTGACATCGCCGACCGTACGTCGATCCTCGCGTTGAACGCTTCGATTCAGGCCGCCATGGCCGGCGAAGCGGGACGCGGATTCGCAGTCGTCGCAGAAGAAGTCGAACGCCTCGCAGAACGCGCCGCCGAAGCAACGAAGAAGGTGAACGCCCTGATTAAGTCGATTCAGGCCGATACGACGGAGGCCATCACGGCGATGGAAGAAACGACGCGCGAAGTGGTGGACGGATCGAACCTGGCCAACGCCGCCGGACGCGCCCTCAGCGAAATCGAAGCCGTTTCCGCGGAACTCACCAACCTCATTCAGAGCATCTCCTCGGCGTCGGAAATCCAGGCCGTGGGCTCGGAGTACATCACCAAGACGATGGCCGACATCTCCCAGAACACCAACAGTGCGGCGGAAGGCGCCAAGAACGCC
>JAEUQG010000049.1 GCA_016789755.1 Bryobacterales bacterium | reverse complement strand
GAAAACACCCGCCTTGGCCAGCCCCATCCCCAGCACCAGCATCCCCATCACATCCAGAAACATGAACTGGAAAAACATCGTGAACTCGAACGCCGCCGCCTCTCCGGACCGCAGCTTCAGATTCTCCACCCAACCCCCGCGGTGCTGCCGGATCTCCTTCTCCACCTTCTCCTTCGATGGCTGAAACAACTCCCGCAGCATCGTCCAGTCTTTCGCCGCCGCCTTCTGCTCGTCCGTCGGCTTCCCGCCCGATGCCACTAACCGGTCGTGCTTTTCCGCCTCCGCCTTCATCTCCCGCATCGCGAACATCCCCCCAATCCCCTGCATCGAATGCAGCGCAATCAGAATTGCCGCAGTCACAATGAGCGCTTTCACGCTCGCTTTTCGTAAGGGAAAGAGAAGGAGCCCGGCGACGCCGTACCCATACAGAATGTCGCCGTACCAGATCAGATGCGCATGAAACAGCCCGATCGCGATCAGCCACATCGTTCGCCGGTAGTAGATATCGGCCGTCTCTACGCCTGCTCCCCGGGCCTCGGCGCGCAGGGTCAGAATCACTGCCCCTGTCCCGAACAACATCGAGAAAATCGCCCGCATCTTCCCGTCGAACAGCGCCATGTGGATCAGCCAGTACGTCAGGTTGACTCCCGTGGAGCCCCCGTAAACCGTCGGGTTCATATAAGCCCCCGTCGGCAAAGCGAACGAGCTGATATTCAACAGCAGAATCCCCAACAGCGAGAACCCGCGCAGCACGTCGATCGACTCGATGCGCTCGCTCCCTCTCACCGGCGTCACATGGACTTCTTGCCGCCCAGCTTCCTCAATCATGATTCGCGTACTGTAGCATATGCTAGAAGTACGAAACGGATGAGGCGATGGATCGTTACATGCGCCGTGTTGGCCACGGCTGCGCTCGGCCTTTACCTGTTCCGCCTCACCCTCGCCATCGAACGCCAGGCCGCCATCGATGAGGCCCATCCCGCCGACGTCATCGTCGTCCTCGGCGCCGCCGAATATCGCGGCAAGCCCTCCCCAGTCCTCCGCGCCCGCCTCGATCACGCCCTCGACCTCTACCGCAAACAACTCGCCCCCCGCATCCTCACCACAGGCGGCGCCGGCGGCGACCCCATCTGGACCGAAAGCGAAGTCGGCCGCACCTACCTCAGCAAACGCGGAGTCCCCGTCGAAGCCATCATCATCGAACCCGAAGGCGAATCCACCGTCGAATCCACCACCGCCGCCTCCGAAATCATGCGCCGCATGAACCTCCGCTCCTGCATCGTCGTCAGCGACGGCTACCACATCTACCGCGCCAAAACTCTCATGCAGGATCAGGGCTTCACCGTCTACGGCTCACCGCGCCATTCCACGCAACCCCTCTCCCCTTGGGAGCAGCACTGGCTCTCCTTCCGTCAGGCCGTCGGCCTCGGCCTCTGGACCGTCGGCATCCGCATCTGACCCCTCATCGCCGCGATACTTCCAGCCGCAGCAGCGCCCTCTCGCAGGTCTCCTCCATGGCATCGGTCGTGTTCGCAGTGCCCCGGTAATTGTTCTGCGAACGATACGGCGTCGCCGCCCCCGCCAGCTTCGGAATCTCCGTCCGGTGCTCGTGCCACGCCTTCCTCCACTCCCGCAACTCACTCAACGCCCGCACTCTCACTTCCTCCCCGCCCGTCTCCTGCCAGCGGTAGTAAAGAAACATCCCCCGGATGTAGTGCGCCATCACCGCCGTAATCGACTCCATGTACTCGAGCGTCTGCAACGCGTCTTCCGTCACCCCCCGCGCTTTGCTCAACAGCAAGCGCATACGCCGTACCGTATCGAGCGCTTTCCGTTTCTCCTCCAGCGCCTCCTCCAGTGCCTCTTTGCTGCCTTCGTACAGCAGCCGCAGCCCGCCTTCGTTGCCCAGCACGCGCTCGCCCCGGATGATATCGTCGCGCATGATGTTCCGCGCCGGAAGCCAGCCCTTGTGCTTCCGCGAATAAGGCGCGATGTAGCGGAACCCCAGCACCGCATCGTCGGAAAGCAGCAGCATTTCCGCCACAGTCTCCGCCGCCGCGTCCCCGAATTCCTTCGCCGCCCACTCCCGCGCCAACTCCCGCGGATCGGCGTCCGGATTCTGTGCCAGCCGCGCCGTCGCGTAAATGTTCGCCCTCACCCACCGGTCCGATTTCAAATGCGGACCTTCCCATCCACCTCCGAAATTCCAAATCCAGACGCCTTTCACCTTCAAATCCCTGCATCGCCGCATCGCCGCAGCATGCTCTTCCCCCACGTAGTTGGGAAACGCCCCTTTCCCCTCGTACTCCCGCGCCGCCTGAAACTCCACAATCTGATCCACGCCCCCACGCCCGATCGCCGCATTGAAATCGTTGTACCGCCAGTAGTCCGTCTGCGTGAACTTGATGGAAAAAATCAAGCCCCTGCGTTCCTTTACCCCCGCCAGCACTTTGTCGTACACCCTGACATCGCCGTGAAACCCGTTGTTCCCCAAATCCCACGTGCGCCAAATCAATTGCCGCCCGAACTCATCCACCACGACCCGCCGCGTCTCTTCAATCAGCCGCTGCATGTTCCCGATAAACGCCGCGCTCTGCCCGCGCTCCACACCCGGCTCGGAAAGAATCTGCCCGCTGTAGCCGTCGTGCAAAAAAGAATAGTTCTCTCCCGTTCGCACCATCACATAGCGGATCTCCGGAAACGCCCGCAACACCTCCCGGTATTTCGCCCGGTACAACTCCCAGAATGCCTCTTTGCCGAAATCCACCCTCCGCGCATCGCCGGCCAGCGTCACCTTCCCCGCCAGTTGCTCCAATACCGCCGTCGGCAACTGGATCTCGTCCGTACTCGCGATCGCCTCGATGCCCAGCGCCTTCGCCTTCGCCGCCTGCTCCCGAAACCGCCGCCGCGCTTCTTCAATCTGCTTCCCTAACGGCGAGCCCTTCGCCACTGCCCCCGGAGCCGCCTCCTCAAACGTGGCCAGTTGCGTCAACGAACCCAGCACAGCCGCGTTGTACCCGTACTCGGCGTACCGCGCCACTTCGCTTTCTCCGCTTCCTACCCGCAAAGGAAAAGCGGCGATGACGGGCATCGCCATCGCCGCAAGATACACCGCAATGCGCATCGTCGCTACCCGAGCTTCGGAGGCAATTCCTGCAGTGGGCCCATCCACTCCAGTTCCCTCTCGATGTCTTTGTGCAGCCGGTATTTCTTCGCCACTGTCTCCAGCTTCGGCCCGTCGACATCGATCTTCGCCATGTCATACTGGCCGATCCCGTTCTGATGGCAATACCGCAGATACCCGATCCACTTCGGATCGATGCCCATCAACTCAATCCCAACCCGGTCGGCCGCGATGTAATCGGTTGAAGCGATGGCCGCCCGGCTCGGCACCGGAGTCCCCGATGCGGGTCCGTTGCCTTCCATCCCCTCCCATCCGTCGATCAGCGTCGCACCCCAGTAGGGCTTCAGCTTCGCGGCGGTGAGAAACATGTTGTAGTGCGTCTGCCGTACCCCTCCGTGGTACTTCCGCTTATCGTTCCACCGCGGCGTTTCGCCCGGCTTGTAATGAATCGGCGCCCCCAAAGTCATGTTCTTCACGCTCTGCGTCGCGATCACCGTGTTATGAGTCTTCAGGATGGCTGCGCAGATCTGATACGACTCCGGATCCAGCATCCGCGCCGCCAGCCGTACCGGCTGTACGTGCAGATCGGGAGTCAATAGATGCGTCAGGCGATACTCGGCTTCCGTGTTGAAGTCGATCAGCCGCACACGCAGCCGCTTGTATTCGCCTGCCAGCCGCGGATACAGAAAGTTCTCGAACCCTTCCATCGTCTGTCCCGCGCTCGATTCGGCGATCGCAACCTCGCCCTTCCAGCGCCCATCCAGATAATCCAGAATGCCGCGCAGCGTGTCCACATGGGTTGAGGCAAGTTGATTCTGCGTGGAAACATTATTCGGTTTAATAAGGACGTATTTCTTGCCTTTCCAACCCGCGCGGATCTGCGCGTCGATCCCTTCCAGCGCCTCGCGCACAATGCGCCGGCGCTCTTCTCCCGTGCGGACCGTTACCAGCGACCGTTTTTCGTTGGGTACGACGGGGGCGAATTCCATTGCTTCAGGCGCAGTGACGGACTCGTTGCCACGCTGTGCCTGCAGGGATGCCGCTCCCATTATTCCGCCGGCGGAGGTTAACCAACTACGACGTGTGAACATCGTTGCACGCACCTCCTTCGTGTCGTGTTGCTTCGATTATACTGGAGTTGCCATGTCGGAAAGCACGGCATCGCGGCGAACGTTTCTGGCCGCCCCGCTGGCGCTCCAGACCGTTCCTTCCGCATCTGGTTCAACCCTCGCTACAAAAGTCCTCGGCCGCACTGGTCTGAAAGTCACCACTGTAGGCTTCGGGACAATGATCACATCGGACGCATCGGTAATTGAACGCGCAGTCGATATGGGCGTCACTTACTTCGATACGGCCCGATCCTACCAATCCGGCAACTGCGAGCGCATGGTGGGCACGGCCCTCAAAGCGCATCGCAACAAACTCGTCCTCTCTACCAAAACCGGTAAAGAAGACAAAGAAGGGGCCCTCCAGGACCTCGAAACGTCCCTTAAGGAACTCCAGACCGACCACGTCGATATCTGGTACATCCACGCCAAGTCCCGAGCCGATCAACTCACCGAAGGTAGGCTCGAAGCCCAACGCATCGCCAAACAGCGCGGCATGATCCGCTTCAGCGGCGTCTCCACTCACGGCGGCTTTCCAGAAATCATTCCCGCGGCAATCAAGTCCGGCGCCATCGATGTCATCCTAACTTCCTATAACTTCACCATGGGCGCTAGTATTGATCCGCTGCTCGAAGATGCAAAGAAAGCAGGCCTCGGCGTTGTCGCCATGAAAGTCATGGCCGGCGGCTTCCGCCGCGTCAAACCCGGCGACCCGCTCTACAAGACCTTCAAGAAGGAAGGCGTATTCCCCGCTGCCCTTCGCTGGGTGCTGCGCAGCCCCCACATCGATACCGCCATTCCGTCCATCACAGACCACGACCAACTGGACGAGAACTTCCGCTGCATGAACGCTCCGTTCACCTCCGGCGATGCCTCGCTGCTCGCCGTGCAGCGCACCTACATCCGCCCGCTTTATTGTCATAGCTGCGGCAATTGCCTCGGCGTTTGTCCGAAAGGGTTGCCTATTCCCGACATCATGCGCCACGTCATGTATGCCGAAGGCTATGGCCAGTTCGCCATGGCCCGCGAGCAGTACATGGAACTGCCGGAAGACGTCCGCGGCATCGATTGCCACGATTGCCGCCCCTGCGCCGTCCGCTGTCCCAATCACCTCGCCGTGGCCGCGCGCATGATCCGCGCCCGTGAACTGTTTGCCTGAAGGACGATGCGAACATGTGGATCATTCTCCTGTTCGCCGCCGCGGCGGCGGACGGCCCGGCCATGCCGGACTGCTCCGCCGTTCCAGGCTTCACCGCCAAAGGCCCAGCGCGCGCCTTTAACGTCGAAACCCTCTTTGAGTACATGAACGGCAACTCCGAAGGGTACTTCGCCTACGGCTTCCGCCAGATGCGCGGCATCACTTGCACCGGCGGGAAACTCGACCTCGTCTTCGACATCTCCGAAATGGAAACCCCCGAGCTTGCCTGGGGCATGTTCATGGCCAACCGCGATCCCAAGCTCCCCATGGCGAAGTTCGGCCCCGTCGCTCAGGTCACTCCCCGCCGCGGCGCATTCGCAAAAGGCAATGCCTTCGTCGAGGTCGCCGCCAACCCAACCGCCGCCCCCGATATCATCGAGCGCTTCCTCGCCTATTGGGAAAAGCGCCTCCCCGGAGAGAGCAAAGCCCCTGCCCTCCTCGACGTATTCCCCAAACAAGGACTCGTCCCCGATTCGCTCCGTCTCGTCCCCGAATCGGTCCTCGGATTCCGCATGCTCCGCCGCGGCTTCGTCGGCCAATACGAACACGGCAAGGCCTTCCTCATTCCCGAAGCATCGCCCCAAGCTGCCTCCAAGGTCCTCGCCCAACTCAAACAACGCCTCAACGCCACCGAAACCGCTTCGCTCGGCGACGACTCCTTCCAAGTCAAGGACAAATACCTCGGCCGGATATGTGTCTTCCGCAAAGGAAGCATTCTCGCCGGAACGGCCAACTTCCCCGATTCCGTCGACCCCGCAACTCTCGCCAAAGAGATCGCCGCGCGTCTGCCTTAGAGACCGGCCTCATTCTCGCCGGGCATTCGCTGGAGCAACCCCGTTCCTCCAGTAACCAAATTTTCACCCCACTGCCATCGATCCCGCGCCCTAATCTCGCTATAATGCAGCGATCATGAGTTTTCTCGCGCTCGCAGCTCTCTCTCTCTTCACAGTCCTTCCACTCGCCGCGCAATCCACCCTGGGCGTGGTTCTCGGCACTGTAAAGGACCCCTCTGGCGCCGTCGTCGCCGGCGCTTCCGTCAAACTCACCAACACCGGCGAAAATACCTCCCGTGACGCCACCACCAATCCCAACGGCGACTACGAGTTCCAAAACGTCAAAGCCGGCCAGTACTCCCTCACCGTCTCCCTCTCCGGCTTCCGCGGCTTCGCCGCCAGCGGTTTCTCCGTCGCCGCCCGCCAAACTGTCCGCGTCGATGCCGCCCTCCAGGTCGGCGACGTCACCCAAACCGTCGAAATCACCGCCGCTGTCGGCGTCATCGCCACCGATACCCCCGCCGTCGCCTCCACCCTCTCCCGCGAAAAAATCATCTCCCTCCCCGTCAATGTCCGCGGCGGCGGCTCCACCAGCCCCTACGCCATCATCGCCGCCCTCCCCGGCGTCCAGCCCGACAACGGCGGCGGTTTCGCCATCCAGGGCGGAGTCCCTGCTCAAACCGAATCCACCTCCGACGGCATCTCCATCACCGGAGTCACCGGCAACTCCCCCAACCGCAACCTCTTCCCCTCCGTCGAAACCATCTCCGAAATCAAAGTCCAGGGCGTCGGCAACTCCGCCGAATACGGCACCCCCGGCGACATCACCACCATCTCCAAATCCGGCAGCAACGTCTACCACGGAGCCCTCTTCTGGTACCACCAGAACAAAGCCTTCGACTCCCGAGCCTTCAACCAGGCCACCCTCCCCTCCAAAACCGCCAATACCTTCGGCGCCACCGTCTCCGGACCCGTCCTCCTCCCCAAAATCTACAACGGCAAAGACCGCACCTTCTTCCTCTTCACTTGGGAAAGCTTCCGCTTCCCCGGCCAGCGTACACTCACCAACTCCGTCCCCACGTCCCTCATGAAGAACGGCGATTTCTCCCAGGAAGGCGTCAACATCCGCGACCCCTTCACCGGCACCCCCTTCCCGGGCAACGTCATCCCACAATCGCGCTTCAACGCCGCCCCCCGCGCCATCCTCCCCTTCTACCCCGATCCCAACGTCGGCAACCTCAATCGCTTCGCCGCCGCCAACTACATCGACAACCGCCGCGCCGACCTCTCCTCGAAACAGTTCGACACCCGCATCGACCATCAGTTCTCCCCCGCCCACGTCCTCTTCGGCCGCTACTCCTTCAAGGACTCCACCTCCATCAGCCCCAACAACCTCACACTGCCTTCCGACACCGGCTTCAATAACTACAAACAGGCCGTCGTCAACTACACCTGGACCCTCCGCCCCAACCTCCTCAATCAGTTCATCGGCGGCATCGCCTACGCCCCCTCCGGCTCCGAGTTCCCCTTCGATGGACTCGCCTTCTCCAACAGCCTCAACCTCACCGACATCCAGCGCGACATCTTCTTCAACGGCCTCCCCAACTTCTCCATCGACCGAATGACCGGGTTCTCCAAAGGCCGCCCCGGACGCGGTGCCTCCTGGAACACCCAGTTCATCGACAACGTCACCTGGACCCGCGGCCGCCACACCATCAAGGCCGGTCTCGATATGCGCCGCCTCCGCGCCGAATCCAACCTCGGCTTCACCACCGGCGACAACTACGGCGATTTCTTCTTCCGCGGCACATTCTCCGGAGCCCCCTTCGCCGACTTCCTCCTCGGCGTCCCCGCCGATACCTCCATCGCCGTCGTCAAATTCGATAACGACGGCCGTGCCACCCACTACAAAATGTACGTCCAGGACAGCTTCCGCGTGAACTCCCGCCTCACCCTCGACCTCGGCCTCCGCTATGAGCTCCACCCCGGCTATTCCGATGCCGGCTTTAACATCGCCAACTTCGACCGCACCGTCGCCCGCACCGGCCGCGTCGTCCTCATGAGCGACCCCCGCGCTCGCGACCTCGTCGCCCCCGCCGTCCTCGCCTCCGTCAACGCCTGCCCCGGACCCGCGCTCAACGGCGCGGCCTGCACTCCCTTCGTCACCGCCACCGAAGCAGGTATCCCCGAAGGCCTTCGCGAGAATTACTTCAAGCAGTTTCTCCCCCGCGCCGGCTTCGCCTACCGCCTCAACGACAAAACCACCATCCGCGGCGGCGGCGGCTTCTACAATATGATTCTGCTCGGCAGCATCTTCTTCTCCCTCACCGGCACCGTGCAGTCCGACGTCCGCGCCTTCTCTAACGTCGGCGCCGACGGCCGCCCCATCTTCTCTCTCCCCGGCACTCGGCCCGCAAACTCCAGTGGCGTCCGCTCCGGCGCCGTCGGAACCTTCGAGTTCCGCACCGCCAACCAAATCGACTTCAAACCCCCGCAGATGTTCCAGTGGAACCTCTCCGTCGACCGCGAACTGAACAAGGATACCGGCCTCCGCGTCTCCTACATCGCCAACAAGTCCACCCAGATGCCCTGGGCGCCCGATCTCAATCAGCCCAACTCCTCCACCACCTACTACTCTCAGCGCCCCCTGTCCGACCGCCCCTTCCCGCACTGGGGCCTCATCTACTCCCGCGATGCCGGCGCCAATTCCATCTATCAGTCCATGCAGGCTGAATTGAACCGCCGCTTCGCCAAAGGCCTCACCTACAACGTCGCCTACACCCTCGCCAAACACCTCTCCGACGCGGCCGGTCCCAATCCTTCCGGCTATGCCGGCGAAACCGGCGGCGGACGTGTCACCAACTCCCTCGACCGCCGCGCCGACCGTGGCGACGTCTACGCCACCCGCCGCCACCGCTTCTTGAACTCCCTGCTGTACGAACTCCCCTTCGGCAAAGGCCGCCGCTTCCTCTCCGCCTCGCATCCCATCGCCGATGGCATCTTCGGCGGCTGGAGCGTGTCCTCGCTCATCATTCTCCAGTCCGGACCCTTCCTCACCCCCACCGTCTCCGTCGGCGAT
>JAEUQG010000013.1 GCA_016789755.1 Bryobacterales bacterium | reverse complement strand
AGGGTGAGGTCGACGGGGGCGCCGGTGCCGACACCGAGCCGCTTAGCTGCGTTGTCCTGATTGATGCCGGCTTCCAGATACCCGGAACTGCCGAAGATGACGAAGGGCACGCCAATTGCGGCTTGCGAATAGCTGGAGACGTATTGGGAGACTTTTTCGAGGCCGACGGCGAGTTCGAAAGGCTGATCGAGGCCGAGGGTTGGAAACTGCTGGCGGTGGAAGCTGGTGATGATGTTGCCGAAGTGATCGATCTTGAGGATGGCTCCGGACCAGGTGCGCTTACCGGTGCGCTGCACTTCGCCGAGGTTGAGCCGGAGCGCGTCGTCGACTTTGGGGCCGAGTTTGGCTGGTGGGAGGGCTTTGGCGAGGTGGGCGGCGGCTGGGGCAAAAACATCGCGGCCGTGAAATGTTTCACTGACAGGATTGAGGAAGTAACGCGTGCTGGTGAGTTCACGGACGACACATTTCTCACGGGCCATGATCAAGCTGAAGATGCCGTTGTCGGGGCCAATGAAGTAATGGCCGCCGCCTTGGACGAGGATGGGGCGGCGGAGGCTGCCGACGCCGGGATCGACGACGGCGACATGAATGGTTTTCTTGGGGAACCATTTGTAGTGCTGGGCGACGACGAAGGCGCCCTCAGTCACTTCATAGGGCTTGATGCGGTGGGTGATATCGACGATCTCGGCATTGGGGGCGATGGAGAGGATGACACCTTTCATGACGCCGGTAAAGTGGTCTTCCAAGCCGAAGTCGGTGGTGAGTGTAACGATCGGGCGAGGCATGCTTGTTAGAATGTAAGTAGCAATCCGCCGCGGTCATTCCCATGCAGCGCTATTACTTCGACCATAACGCCACCACTCCGCTTCGCGAAGAAGCGCTGACGGCGTTCCAGGCGGCGCTGAGTTCGATCCACGGCAACGCTTCCAGTATCCATCATTACGGGCAGGAAGCGAAACAGAAACTGGAGGGTGCGCGGCGGCAAGTGGCGCAGTTGCTGGGGGCGCCGGCGAAGGACATTGTGTTCACCAGCGGCGGCACAGAAGCCAACAATCTGGCGCTGTTCGGCGCGGTGGGAGCGGGCGACCACGTGGTGACGACGGCGACGGAGCATCCGGCTGTACTGAATCCGTGCGCGCGGCTTCGGGAGATTGGCGCCGATGTGACCGTGGTGGAGGTAGACGGCAATGGGGTGGTGGATCCGGAGCGGATCGCGCGGGCGATGCGGCCGGCCACGAAGCTGGTGTCGGTGATGCACGCCAATAATGAGACGGGCGTGGTGCAACCGGTGGAGGAGATCGCGGCGATTGCGCGCAAGTGCGGGGCTTTGATGCATGTGGACGGCGTCCAGGCGGCGGGCAAACTGCCGGTGTGCGTTGCGTCAGCGGGCTTCGACCTTTATTCGGTCAGTGCGCACAAGCTGAACGCGCCGAAGGGCATCGGGGCCTTGTACGTGCGCAAGGATGTGAAGCTGCGGGCGCAGATGCTGGGTGGACATCACGAACGGGACAGGCGCGCGGGCACGGAGAATGTTCCGGCGGCGATTGCGTTTGGGGCGGCCGCGGGATGGTGGATGGGGCATGGCGCTGAGGAGCGGGCGCGGCTGTCGGGATTGCGGGACAGGCTGACGGCGGCGGTGACACAGGCGATCCCCGATGTCCGCATCAACGGCGCGGGAGCGCAACGGCTGGCGAATACGGTGAACCTGCAATTGGACGGAATTGAAGGAGAGGCGGTGGTGATTGCGATGGATCTGCGCGGGTTCGCAATTTCAAGCGGATCGGCCTGTTCGAGCGGCGCAGTGGAGCCGTCGCATGTGCTGCTGGCGATGGGCATGAGCGCGGAACAGGCGCGATCGAGTGTGCGGATTTCGCTGGGGGTTGGGAATACGGAGGAGCAGGTGGAGGCGCTGGCGCGGGCTCTGGCGGAAGCCGTGAAGCACTTGCGTCGCATTTCGCCTGCCTACGCTCATGTCTGAGGGGAAGCCCATCGCCGTAGCCATGTCGGGTGGAGTGGATAGCTCCACTGTGGCCGCATTGTTGCGCCGCAAAGGGGAGCGCATTGTCGGCATGACGATGCAGTTGTGGAATCAGCGACGGCTGCCGGCTTTGTCGGGGGAAGGCGCAACGGGGCGGTGCTGTTCGCTGGACGACGTTTACGATGCGCGGTATGTAGCGGAGCGGCTGGGAATTCCGTATTACGTGGTGAACTTCGAGAAGAGGTTCGAGGAACAGGTGGTGCGGCCGTTCGTGGACGACTATTTATCGGGGCGAACGCCGATTCCATGCACGCTGTGCAACAACTTCGTGAAGTTCGATCAATTCCTGGAACTGGCCGAGGGGCTGGGGTCGGACACGATCGCCACGGGGCACTACGCGCGGATCCGCCGGGACGAGCGAAGCGGGCGCTATCTGCTGCTGCGGGCTGTGGATGGGTCGAAGGACCAGACGTACTTTTTGTGGGGATTGACGCAGGAACAATTGGCGCACACTTTGTTTCCGCTGGGGGAGATGACGAAACCCGAGGTACGGGAGCTGGCGAGGAGTTTGGAAGTACCGGTAGCAGAGAAGCAGGATTCGCAGGAGATCTGCTTTGTGCCGAACGGCGATTACGCTGCTTTTATCGACGCCTATTTCGAGGAACAGGGACTGAAGCGGGAGCAGGCGGCGGGAGAGATTGTCGACACCAGCGGGCGAAAGCTGGGGCGGCACGACGGGACGCATCGCTTCACGGTGGGGCAGCGGCGGGGTCTGGGTATCGCGGCGGGGGAGCCGCTGTATGTGATCGCGACGAAGTCGGATACGCAGCAGGTGATTGTGGGGAAGAACGAGGATCTGCTGCGGCGGGGGTTGACGGCAAGCCGGGCCAACTGGATCGACTGCGAAGGGATCGAAGTGGCGCGGAGGGTGCAAGTGAAGATTCGCAACAAACATGAAGCGGCGCCGGCCACGGTATTCCCGGGCGGCGAGGCGAGTTGCTTCCGGGTGGTTTTCGATACCCCGCAGCGGGCGGTCACTCCGGGCCAGGCGGCGGTGTTGTACGATGGCGAACTGGTGGTGGGCGGCGGATGGATCGACTGACACCGGATGAAACCGAATAGACAGGAGCACTGAACAAATTGAACGCGGATATTGGAATCATTGGCGGCAGCGGACTGTATTCGATGCCCGGCTTCGAGGCGCATGAAGAAGTGGTACTGGAGACGCCATGGGGCTCGCCATCGGACGCCTACATTGTGGGGACGCTGAGCGGCAAGAATGTGGCGTTTCTGGCACGGCACGGGAGAGGGCACAAGATCAGCCCGTCGGAGCTGAATTTCCGCGCGAACCTATACGGATTCAAGAAGCTGGGCGTGAAGCGCATCGTGTCGCTGAGCGCCGTAGGCTCACTGAAGGAAGAGCACAAGCCGTTGGAGTTCGTGCTGCCGGACCAGTTTTTCGACCGCACACGGGGTCGGGTGTCGACGTTTTTCGGAGAAGGCTGCGTGGCGCATATCAGCTTCGCCGATCCGGTTTGCGGCGAATTATCGGGCATTGTGCACGAAGCCTGCCAAAATGTGGGCGTGACCTCGAAGCGCGGGGGCACGTATTTGTGCATGGAAGGTCCGGCGTTTTCCACCAAGGCGGAATCGAACGTGTACCGCAGTTGGGGGATGGACATTATCGGGATGACCAACCTGCAGGAGGCAAAGCTGGCGCGGGAAGCGGAGATGTGTTACGTGACGGTGGCGATGGTGACGGACTACGATTGCTGGCATCCGGATCACGATGCGGTGACGGTGAATGAAATCATCGCGCACCTGATAAAGAACGCGGAGAACGCGGCGAAGGTGGTGGCGGCGGCGGTGGGCATGATTCCGGAGCAGGCGCCGTGCAAATGCCAGAGCGCGCTATCGCACGCGCTGATCACGGACAAGAAGGCGATTCCCGATGCAACGCGCAAGAAGCTGGAGCTGTTGATTGGAAAATATCTCGCCTGACGAACTCGCGATCGAGTTGCTGAACCAGTGTCTGCGAGGCAATGCGCATTCCTCGGAATTGCTGGGGATGCTGCTGCGCTACGCACTGAGCGCCGACGCGAGCCAGGCGCGGCGGGCTTCGCATGCACTGTTCGGGATTGTGGTGGAGCGGTTGGGCGATCTGTTCGAGCCATGCCTGGTGGATTGCTACGCTTCACTATTCAGCGAGACGATCGCCTACGCACTGCCGGATTTCGAGGCCGAGGAGTTGCTGGAGCGATACCGGCGGGTGCGTATGCCGCGGCGCTTCGCGGGGCCGGCTCCGAGGAAAGTGTTCGTGCTGAGCAGAGTGACCCTGGGAGCGGATGTAGCCGTGACAAGTGTGGCGATGAACGCAGCGAAACAACGGTTCCCCGAAGCGGAGATCGTGTTCGTGGGGCCGGCGAAGAACTACGAGCTATTCGCGGCCGACGGGCGCATCCGGCATCTGGCGACTCCGTACCGGCGGGAAGGGTTGTTGCGGGAGCGGCTGTCGGTGTTCCCTGCCCTGTCGTCGGCGCTGAGCGAGGCGGGTTCGATTGTCATCGACCCTGACTCACGGTTGACGCAACTCGGGCTGCTGCCCGTTTGCGAGGAGGAGAACTACTACTTTTTCGAGAGCCGCAGCTATGGGGAATACGGCGATGAGACGATCGGGGCGCTGGCTGGGGCGTGGTGCATGGAGACGTTCGGGCTGGCGGAGAAGCCGGCGGCTTACCTGTGTCCGCAGGGCGACGCGGGAAACGCGGAAGCAACGGTGAGTTTCGGAGTGGGCGAAAATCCGGCGAAGCGGCTGGGGGGGAGCTTTGAGCGCGATGCGCTGGGGGTATTGGCGGGCAAAGCTGGGACGGTCCTAGCGGACCGGGGAGGATCGGAAGAGGAGGGGGCGAGGGTGGACCGGGCAGCGGCAGGTTACCCCAATGTGGCGACGTGGACCGGAGCATTTGCAGCTTTTGCGGCATCCATTTCCAGGTCGGAATTCTATCTCGGGTACGATTCGGCAGGGCAGCATGTGGCGGCGGCGAGCGCTGTTCCCATGGTGGTGATTTTCTGCGGGCACGCTTCGCCGCGGTTTTTGGCGCGCTGGCGGCCGGAGAGCCGAGCTGCGGCACATGTAATTGCAGTGGAACAGGATAGCCGCGAAGCGGCGGCGCAGCGGGCGATGAAGGCGCTGGAGAGTGTGTGCCCGGGCCCGCGAATGCGCTGAAGTTGACAGGCTGATTGGACTTTTTCCGGTTTTTAGGACAGAATTAAGTTATTAAATCAGCTCAAAAGTGTGAGCGCTCCGCCGGATGAAACGCTCCCGTGGAATCTGCCGGAGATCGGAGCATTGTCTTTGCCACCGCCTAGAAACCTCTGGCCGCCGGACCTGTCTGTGGACGGGCAAGCGAATACGCTGTTGTCGTGGCCGGGGACCGACACCGCAGACCGGTTGCTGCGCTGGAGCATGGCGCTCAGTTCGGTGCTGCTGACAGTACTTCCTTCGTTCTGGCTGAACCCATTGCGCAATGCGGTGATCGTGCTGAGCGCGAACCTGGCGGCCTATGGGGCGTCGGAGGCGCTTTATGGGACCGCGGCGGCGCGGCTGGCGACATCGGGATGCTACCTGGCATTGGCGGCGGTGGCGGGACAGGATAACCCGTTGTACTTCACGCTGGTGATGATCTTGCCGGTGGTGCTCACGGCCTTTGCGAGCGATCGGCGAGCCTCGTTTCTCAGTGGAGGCTTAGTGACCGGCGGGCAGTTGCTGCACTCCGCGGTGAAGAGGCAGAGCGTGCCGGAAGCGTTCTTTTCCATTGCATTGCTCGCCGGCCTTTGCGCTGCTGCTGTCCTGTTAGCGTCGATCCTGCGGCGCCAAATGCTGCGTGTGATCCAAAGCGAGGCGCGTGCCGCGGAAATGGAGTCGGAATTGGAGTCGGCGCGGCAGCACGCGGGGACGGCATTGCGCATCAAGCACGACATGCTGGCCAATTTGAGCCATGAGATCCGTACTCCGCTGAACGGGGTACTGGGGATGACCCGCCTGCTGATGGATACGCGGCTGAGCGGAGAGCAGCGGGAACTGACGAATACGCTGGAGCGCTCGACGACCGCGCTCTTGGACATCATGAACGAGGTTCTGGACTTTTCGGCGCTGGAGTCAGGACGCACGCAGTTGGACCCGCAGCGGTTCGAATTCCACCGTCCCTTCGAGGAAGTGGTGGAGTTATTGGGTCCGCTGGCGCAAGGGAAAGGCATCGAGTTGTTGTCCGAGTTCGATCCCACGGTTCCGCTGCAGGTGGTGGGCGACGCACGGCGGTTGCGGCAGGTATTGCTGAATCTCACGGGGAATGCCTTGAAGTTCACCGAAAGCGGCCACATTCTGATCCGCACGGGCGTGGAGGAGATCAGCGAAGAGGAAATCGTCGTCCGCACGGAGGTGTTGGATACGGGTCCGGGAATCTCGCAGGAAGACCAGGGGCGCATTTTCCAGCCATTTGCGCAGGGGAAAACGCCTCACGCGGGGCGGTATGGAGGAGCGGGGCTAGGGCTGACGATCTCCAAGCGGCTGGTGGAGATGATGCGCGGCGACATCGGATTCAAAAGTTCGTATGGAAGGGGAACGCGTTTCTGGTTCACGGTGCGTTGCCGTCGAGTGGAGGATGAAAGTTTTCCCGATACTTCTCCATTATCGGGACAACGAGTGCTGGCACTAAGCCGCAATCCGGCATCGGCTGGAGTGGCCGCCAGCCAGATGCGATTGTGGGGCATCGACGCGTTTGCTGCTTCGCAACCGGATGCGGCGCTGGCCGAACTGATTCGGGGACGGCAATCGGGAAGGCCGTACGACATTGTGCTGTTGGACGGGGAGACGGCCGGGCCGATGAGCGCAGGCTCGTTGCTCGAGCGAGTGAGCGCTGTAGGGCGCATCCCCTCGGTGGGCGTCGTGCCGCTGGGAAACCGCGAGAGCGAGCCGCCAGCCGGCGCACCGGGCTTCGATACGGTGGCGCTCAAGCCGCTGCGACCTTCGCAATTGTGGAAAGCCCTCATGACGGCGCGATTCGGACCGGATACGGCGACCGTTGCACCGGTTTGCAGGGTAGGGGAAGCGGCGGGCGCCAGCGGGACAGATCGCATTCTGCTGGTGGAGGACAACCCGATCAACCAGAAGGTGGCGTTGCGGATGTTGGAGAAGCTGGGATATGCGGTGGACGTGGCGGCAAACGGACGTTTCGCGCTGGAGATGATGACGGCCGGGGCCGGATACCGGGCGGTGCTGATGGACTGCATGATGCCGGAAATGGACGGGTTCGAGGCGACGCGGGAGATCCGGGAGCGGGAGCATGGCGGATCGCGCATTCCGGTAATCGCGCTGACGGCACATGCGCTGCAAGCGGAGCGGGACCGCTGCCTGCGATCGGGCATGGACGATTACATCACCAAGCCGGTTCACCTGGAGGTGCTGCGGCAAACGCTGGAGCGATGGGCGCCGCGCGGGGCGCAGGCGAAAACGCAGGCCGGAGGACACGGCTGAGGGGCTTCACAAATCGTCCTCCAGGCGGAATACAATAGGCGTTTATGTTCTCACGCATGTTGACTCGCATCGCACTTGCCGCTGGTGTTTTCGCGCTCGGCTTTTTCGCCGGCGAGGAGCGCGGCAAGGCTGCTAAGAAACCTATGGTTTACGAACTCCGAACTTACTACACACACCCTGGGAAGCTGAACGATCTTCTGGCGCGCTTCCGGAATCACACGACGAAGATCTTCGAGCGGCACGGCATGAAGAACGTTTGGTACGGTGTGCCGCAGGACTCTCCGAAGAAGGAGAACACGCTGATTTACTTGCTGGCGCATGAAAGCAGAGACGCCGCCAAGAAGAGTTGGGACGGGTTCCGTGCCGACCCGGAATGGAAGAAAGTGCAAACAGCGTCGGAAGTGAACGGTAAGATTGTTGAGAAGGTAGAATCGGTTTACCTCGATCCGACCGATTTCTCTGCGATGAAGTAGCTTCTTCAGCCGCCAAGGCGGACGCGCACAGAGGGCGGGAATCGGCGCAACACGCCGCGTGTGACTTGCTGCAAGCGGTCTAGCGTGACACTTCGCAACCGGGGAAGATTGCGCAGCATGGCGATTCCGTCATTGGTGATGCCGGGGCAGGACCAGAATTCGAGCGATTCGAGCGATTCCATTCGGCTGAGAATTTCCAGGCTTCGGTCGGTGATGCGGGTTTGTCCGGCGTAGTAGTGCCGTAAGCGGGAGAGGCTGCCGATGTGGGTGGTGGCCTCGTCGCCGGTATCGCGGCAATACATGCACCAGAGCGATTCCAGCGCAATGCACGCGCCGACATGGCGGAAGCCCTGGTCGGGGACATCCATCGGCATGAACTCGCGCAATGAAGGGAATTGCGGGAGCAGGGCGAGCGATGCGTCGTCGACATTGCGGCAACTGACAGACAGGCCGCGCAATGCCGGGAGTTTTGAGAGGGCCTGGAAGCCGCGTCCGGTGAGGCCGTAGCACCGGCGCCCCCAGATGTATTCGAGCGTGCGGGAGCGGCTGAGAGCCTCCCAGCCGGCATCGGTACACTTGGTGTCCTGGCACATCAGCATGCGCAGTGCGGGCAACGCGGCAATGGCGGGCATGGCGCCGTCATCGGCATCGACGGCGAGCCATCCGAGGTGGGGCAGAGCGGCCAAAGCATGGACGCCGGAGGCGGTGAAGGAGAGCCTGGCGTCATCGATGTTCAAGGCGAACAGGCCGTCGAGGCGGCGCAGGCGGTGAAGGCCTTTGTCGGTTATGTGGCCGCGCAGCAGCAGGTAGTTGGGCTCGGCTTCGAAGTCCATCAGCGAATAGGCCGGCAGGCCGCCCTGCCAGCGGGCGAAGACAGGGAAAGCGGCGAGGCGGGAGAGACCCGCGTCGGTGAGTTGGTCTCCGGACTTGAAGCAACGCAGGTACTGCTTGCCGGCAAGGGCTCGCAGGGCCCCGTCGCCGGAGGCGGAGCCCAGCAGTTCGACGCGTTCCAAGAGGGGGCAATGGCGGAGGTTTTCGAGCCCGGCATCGGAGACGCGGCGGTTGTGGAAGAGCTGGAACTCGCGCAATTCGGGAAGATCCCGCAAGACGGCGAGTCCCGAGTCGGTGATGCCGCACGAGGTGAGATTGATGCTCCGCAAGTTGGGGATGTGAGGCAAGGCGTTCAACCCGCGGTCGGTCACCTGCCAGGAGCCTTCCAACTGGAGGCGGCGCAGCGACCCGAGTCCGGACAGACGCTGGAGGAAGCCGTCGGTGGCTTGGCCAGAGCAGCGCAATTCGGCGATTCCCTGCCCCTGCAGTACGTCCAGCACTTCATCCCAATCGCGCGGAGCGATGGGAGGGCGGAGTTCGAGCCAACCCTCGTCCCAATCGACACGATAGAAAGGCGGGGTGGTTCGGGTTCCGGTGCGGGCGGGCGCCGCGGCCGCACCGGCGGCGAGTTCGTTCCAATCGGCGAAGCCATACAAATTGGCGACGAAGCGTTGTGCGCTTTCCGCATTGACGGCGCCGAGGCGGGCTTCGAGATGGGTGCGCAGTTGCGCGCCTTCGACCGGCATGGAGAAAGCCGCGCGGAGGCGGGCTAGCGCGTCTTCATCGCCGGCCACGCACACTTGTTCGATATCGCCGGCGATGTCCCGGTAGAAGCGGAGGCGATCGGGGAGGGTTCGATGGAAGTGGTGTTGCATCGCGGGCCAGGAATCGAAGCCGTGCTCGCGGGCGAGAAGCCACTGGGCATCGGCGAGGAGCTTTGCGGGAGGGCGGCGAAACGCGGCAAAGCGGCCGGTGGCGGACGGGTCATTGGATTTGCAGGCCCGAAGCAGTTCTTTGGCCTGTTTTCGCAGTTGTTCCAAAGAGGTGCGGGCGGAGCGGCCCTGGTGTGAATCGGACATGACAGATCTCCTTCCTGAATGGCCCGCGTCCGCACAACGGGCAGAAAGAAGATCGAACGAATTGCCTTACACTTGCATTGGATCGGTGGGCGCTGCCCTTTCCCACGGACTGGATGCGCCCGCCGCGCATGGATCTACGCTATCACGAAAAGTTGCTGGAAGCGGAAGTTGAACTCGAAGATCAGCGAAGGGGTAGTCTAGAAGTGATCGGGGAGCGATGATTTTCCCTCTGTTTTTTATCCTGCCTCTGGCGGTGCTGATCGGGCTGGCGATCCTTGCGCGGTCGTACTGGCAGAGAGGAATTGCGCGTTGGGCGGTGAAGGGCGGCGTGGCATTGGCGCTGGCCGCGGGCGGGTTGTATTTGTGGGCGATTTTCCATTCGAAGTCGTCGACGGCGGCGATCGGAATACTTTTTGTGCCGCTGCTGATGGGGCTTGCAGCGCCGGTGGGCGCACTGCTGGGTGCGATGGCGCATCAGGCGGCGCATCGGGGCACGGGAATTTGGGGGGTGGCTTCGATCGCCGGACTGGCGGTGGCCACGGCGACGGTCTGCGTTGCGGTGGTTCACATTCTGGAGTTCCGGCAGATGGAAGCGGAATCGCGGCCGGAGGCCCTAGTGCAAGCGGCCCGCGACAATCTGGCGCAGCGGGACTACTTCGTACTGGCGGCGATCGCGGAGAATCCGAAGGCTCCGCAAAGCCTGCTGCTGGAGATTGCGCTCTATCCGGACGCGGGACTGCATGAGAAGCGCGGAGGCTGGATCAATTCCTACGATGACGATCAACTGGCAGTGATGCGCAAGGTGATTCGCAACCGGAATGCTCCCGTGGCGGCGCTGCTGAAGCTCTCCGAGTCGAAGAACGAGTACGTGCTGGGAGACATCGCTCAGGAGCAGCGTACGCCGGTGGAAATTCTACGGCGGCTGTGGTCGCAGCCGCACAGCTATCTGGTGGATTGGGGCTTGGCCGTGAATCCGTCGACGCCGGTGGAGATTCTGGAATCGATGCCCTTCGAGAAAGACAAGTCGATCGCGCAGTTGCTGGCGCGCAACACATCTGCGCCGGCGGCGGTGCTGGAGCGCCTGGGACGCCATACGGACGCGATTGTACGAAGCGCGGTGGCGGGGAATTTGTCCGCGCCGGAGGGTGTTTTGCTGGAGTTGGCGAAAGACAAGGAGGAATGGATCGCCCGCCAGGCGCAGGGGACGCTGCGCCGGCCCCGGTGAGCCGCGGGCGGGTGTATTGTGAAGGCGGTGGTGGAGCATGGATGCCTATTGGCTTGATACGTTCGCGCCGGACGCGCTGAAACTGGCGCTGGCCTATGCGCTGGCCTTTCCGATCGGATGGGATCGGGAGAAGGAGGAGCGCACGGCGGGCGTACGCACGTTTCCGATTGTGGCTGTGGCCAGTTGCGGATTGGCACTGGTAGGTAAGAGTATTCCAGGAGCGACGCCGGACGCCTATTCTCGAATCTTGCAAGGGTTGATTACGGGAATCGGCTTCGTGGGAGGCGGGGCGATCTTACGCGACCGTGGGAGCGTGCATGGCACGGCAACGGCGGCCAGCATCTGGGGAATCGGGATTGCGGGGGCGGCGGTGGGGTTCGGGATGTACCACATCGCCATCATTCTGTCGCTGATCACCTTACTCACATTGCGCTTTCTGCAGCCTTTGAAGAAGGAATTGCGGGAGGAGTAAGTTGTTAACGGAGGGATGGCAGGGCTGCGGACGGAAGCGCATTATCATCGCGTTTATGGCAAGCATGAAGGCGCGTTATGAGGCAGGTGAACACGAGCCCGTTTGGGCGGAACTGATGGCGATGGGCGGGGCGGTACGGCGTCCGGAAGTACTGGAAGAGGCCCGGGCGGTGGCGCGGGAGACGATGCGCAGGGCGCGATGGAACATCGAGAAGCTGGTTCCGCGGCTTGTAGAACTGGGTTACCAGTTTCAATATTCCGATCCGTTTGAGGCCGCGGACGGGCATGCGTTGAAGGAGATCCGCACTTTGGAGAAGCGGCTAAGCGGGCCGCTTCCTTTGTCGCTGGAGGCATGGTGGGAGCAAATCGGCAGCGTATGCCTGATGGGCCGGCATCCGCGGCTGAATCCGATGAACGGCGAGGTGCTCCCGGATCCGATGGTGTTCGGGCCGGTGGGCGAGGCGTTGGATGAGGCGGAGGACTGGGCGCGGGAGCGCAAGCGGAGGGCGGCGAAAGTTGCTGCTCCGCCGGCTGAGGATAATTGGCGGCAACAGATCGAGACGTGGCGCAATCTGATGCGGGAGCAAGAGTTCAGCGAAGAAGAGATTCGGGCGCGGCTGGCGCCGGCGATCGCCGCCTTCGAGGGTGCGGAGAAGAACCGTGAGCGAGAGCGGGCGGCAATTGCGGATCCGCGGTTTCACTACGACTTCGCGCCGGATGAACTGCACAAGGCGGACATCAGCGGAGCGACCTACGATGTGGCGCTTCCGTGCGAGGGTGCGGATTGCCTGCTGGAAGGATGCTCGCAACAGGGGACTTTCGTGGAGTATTTGCGGCGTTCTTTTGCGTGGGGCGGATTTCCGGG
>JAEUQG010000003.1 GCA_016789755.1 Bryobacterales bacterium | reverse complement strand
GCTTCCCCATCCCGCCGCCAACACCTGCTCCAGCCGGTCGCAGAACACTTCGGTATACGGCAGAATCCGCCCGCCTTCCACCTGCGTCGATGCCAGCGGCCCGCCCCGCATCGCCCCGCCGCCCTCCATCGCCGCGCAATTCCCCTTCAACTGCACCACCATCAGCCGCTCGAAGGATTCCCCCGCCTTGCGCTCCTTCATCTGCCGTAACTCCACACCAATCCCTGTCTCTTTCATCAGATTACGAAGTTCTTCGCGCAGCGAAGCAGCGGCAGGGGCAGGCAGGGGTTTGTCCAGATACACGCCGAGCGTCTCGGCTTGGAGGCACAAGGACAGCGACAAGGCAACAAGGCTTGTACAAATTCGCAACATGGCCGGGCAAACGGAGCCCAGCCAAATTCTATCGCAGCTTTACCGCAGATTGCTCGGGCTCAACCGCCACACATTCTGCTCCCGCAAATTCGACAGCCACACCGATCCATGCCCCCACCGGATCGCATCGCCACCCGCCCCCATCCACTGCCGCACCACCTGGTTCGTCTTCACATCGATCTTCGTCACCGGTATCTGAAACACCGTCACCCAAACGTACCCGCCCCCATAGGAAATCTCACCCCCCGTCCCCGGTATCCCGCATTCGATCGTCGCCACTACTTTGTTCGTCTTCGCATCCACCCGCGATACCGTCCCGTCCCCCTGATTCAACGTCCAGATCGACCCCCCGCCCGCCGTCAGAAACCGCGGCTTCGGACCCACCGGAATCAGAGCCGACACTTTGTTCGTCCTCGCATCCACACGGATCAACTGGTTGCTCTCCGTCCCCGATACCCACACCGCCTTGTTCCCATACACCGCCGCAAACGACCCCGCCGGAATGTCGATCGTGGCCACCACCGCGTTCGTTTTCGGGTCGATGCGCGACAGCTTCCCCTTCGCATCCGATGGCAGCCACACCGCATCGTCGCTCACCGCGATGCCCCCTTCCGAATTCGCCGGACCCACCGCAATCGTCGCCACCACCGCGTTCGTTTTCATATCCACCCGCGATACCGTCTGGTCCGCGCAGTTCGGCGCCCACACACTGCCGAAACCCGCCGCCAGCCCGCTACACGGCTTCTTCCCCACCGCGATGTTCGCCGTCACCGTGTTCGTCTTCACGTCCATCCGGTGCACCGTATTCTTCGGCCCGTTCGATACCCACACCGCGTCGTCCGTCACCACTTGCCAGTCCGGCACGCCTTCAATCGGAAACACCGCAACCGGCTTCAACTCCGCCATCGGACTCTGAATCCCCGGCCCCTTCACTCCCGGACGCGGCGGCCGTTGCATCTTCTTCGCCGCCGCTTTCGGCGCGTCTTCCCCCACGCACGCCGCCGCCAACGATACCGCCAGCGTCATCGTGCGAATCATTCTCTTTGTCATGCAAGCTCCATGGAATCGGCGGGCGCAACCGCGGGTTCGCGCCTCTGTGTCAATGTGCAGACCACCCAAAACGCCGCCAGGCTGATCACCGGCGGAATCAACGTATCCAGCCCCGCCCATGCCGCCGGCACGGCAAAATGCGCCGCCACCCGAGACCCCGTCCCCATCGCGATCGCGCTCACCGCCGCCGCCGCATTCGATCGCTTCCAGTACACGCCGCACAACAGCGGAGCCACACAACCCGCAAACACAATATCGAACGCGATCACCAACAGAATCCCCGGCTCCGGCCGCAGATACGCCACCAGCGCCGCAACCGCCGCCGTCGGAATCGCCATCGCCCGCGTAATCAGCAGCGTCGACGCATCGCTCAGCTCGCTCTTCCGCCACCGCACCACGATGTTCTGCGTCAGCACCAGGCTGATCACCAGCATCGCCCCGTTCGCAGTCGACATCGATGCCCCCAACACTCCCAGAAACACCATCGCCCCCATCCAGAACGGCAGATGCTCCGACGCCAGCAACGGCAGCACCATCCTTGGATCGCCCGCGTTCTTCACCAGCGCCACACCGGCAATCCCCAATATCGACGCGCAGATCCCCACCACCATCGTCAGCCCCGCCGCGTAATAGCATCCGTTCCGCGCCGTCTCCGGACTCCGCGCCGCAAACACCCGCTCCATGAAGTCCAGCGCCATCGCATTCCCAAACGCCAGCGCAATCGCCCCCGCCCAGTTCGGCAACGCCCCCGCGCTCAACTTCGTCAGCCCGTCCATGCTCAACACCGCCGCCGGCGCCGCCGCCATCAGGTTCTCCCATCCATACACCGCCACCGCAAACACCGCCGACGCCACAAACCCGATCAGCGCCACATGAATCTGAAACAGATCCGTCCAGATCGCCGAATACAATCCACCCGCCATCGTGTACGCCACGATGATCGCAGTCGAAAACACCAGCGACCACAAGTAACTCCACCCCGTCGCCACCGACACAATCCACGCCACCGCCGACAGGTTCCCCGCAATCAGCACCGTGAAACAGAGAATCGTCAGAATCGAAACCAGCAACTCCGTATTGCGCCCATACCGCCGGTAAAAAAATTCCGGCAGCGTCAATAGATTCATCCGGTTCAGCGGGGCCGCCAGGTACCGCCCCACAAACAGCAAACTCGCCGCCAGTCCCGCCGGAATCATCAACCCCGTCCACACACTGCTCGAATAGGTCAGCGCCACATTCCCCAACGTCGCGTTCCCATCCACCGCCTGCGCCACCAGAGCCGTCCCGATAATAAAGAACGGCATCGCCTTCCCGCACACCGCGAACCGGTGGCTTGAACCTCGCACCTGTGTATACGTGTACAGCCCCACCGCCAGCGATAGAGCCATGAAAATCATTACCGGCCAGAACATGACAGTCACGGATAGACTCCTCCGGCGGCAGACACGGACGCCTATTGACGTGATTCACTGCGCAAAATTTTCTGACTTGGAAAACTACCCGTTTGACGAGGCGGGATGATAACGAAACGGGGAGCCGGACGGCTCAGGCTCACATTGTAACAGAGCCCCCTCCCTCCACTCAGCAGAAATCGCTTATGGCTTCCATTAAATGTTTTTCTCGTTTTCCTTCACGAATTTCGTGGCCTTGAAAATATCCCTGTGTCATAGTGAGAGCATGTCGCGAGGCCCCCGATCCATCCGCATCCGAGCCATCGTGGCAATCCACGTTTTCCTCCGCATCACCGCCATGGATGTCTGCTGCGGCCCGCCTCGCCTCTAGCCCACCCGCAACCCACATCCCCACCGTCAAATCCTAGTGAGGCCTGCGTCCATGAACGATATTTCTGTCCTTTTTTCTGAATTGCTACCCCCCGGAGCCATGTGGTCCCACGTCCTCAAACGCGGCGCCGCCCTCCGCCTCACCGACATCGAAGGCGGCGCCAACGCCTCGGCGATCTTCTTCAACTTCGAAAATCTCTCCGAGCGCTACAACATGCCCGACACCCTCAAGGCCCAGCACATCGCCCGCCTCACCGCCGGCGCCGTCCTCTATTCCGACATGGGCCGCATCCTCTGCTCCATCACCGGCGACTCCCTCGGCTGGCACGATCCCATCTCCGGCTGCTCCGATGCCTCCCTCGTCCTCGCCCGCTACGGCCCCTCCACTTATCAGCAGTCCCGCAACGCCTGTTTCAAAAACGGCCGCGATAGCTTCCTCACCGAAATGGCCAAATGGGGACTCAACGAACGCGACCTCTCCGCCAACGTCAATTTCTTCAGCAAGGTCGTCGCTGACGGCGAAGGCATCCTCACCTTCGTCCCCAACCACTCCACCGCCGGCAGCTACGTCGAACTCCGCGCCGAAATGAACACCCTCGTCATCCTCAACTCGTGCCCGCACCCGCTGAACCCATCTCCAACCTACGATCCCAAACCCATCCAGCTCACCGTCCGCAAAGTCCCGCCTCCAGGCCCCGATGACCCTTGCCGCCTCTCGCGCCCCGAAAACGAACGCGGCTTCCTCCTCACCGAAAGGTACTTCCTCTAAAGGAGCCCCCATGAGCGCCAAACGAATCGTCGAAAGCACTCTCGATCCCGCCGCCGCCATCTATGCCGAAACCGTCCTCGCCGGCGATGGGTGGTCCGGCGAAGTCAAAGCCGGCCAGTTCTTCCGCATCGTCGACCTCCACGGCAACCAGGCCGCCGATACCCTCTTCTACAACGCCCGCGATATCTCCGACCGCTACAGCGCCCAGCGCACCATCCGTGAACAGCAGGCCCTCTACCTCACCACCGGCGCCCGCCTCTTCACCGAAAGCGGCAGCGTCCTCATGACCATCGTCGCCGATACCTGCGGCCGTCACGACACCCTCGGCGGAGCCTGCGCCATGGAAAGCAACATGGTCCGCTATGCCATCGAAAAGCGCTTCATGCACGCCTGCCGCAATACCTTCCTCAAACTCGCCCGCCGCCACGGAATGGAGAAACGCGACATCGCTTCCAATATCAATTTCTTCATGAACGTCCCCGTCACCCCCACCGGCGGACTCACCTTCGAGGACGGTGTCTCCGACGCCGGCAAATACGTCGAAATGCGCGCCGAAAGGGACACCCTCGTCCTCATCTCCAATTGCCCCCAACTCAACAACCCCTGCAACGCCTACAACCCGACCCCCATACAGGTTCTCATCTGGGACGCCGCCTGATGTTTCAAAAAGTCCTGATCGCCAATCGCGGAGTCATCGCCTGCCGCATCATTCGCACCCTTCGCAAAATGGGCATCGCCTCCGTCGCTGTCTACTCCGAAGCCGAAGAGGATTCCCTCCACGTCGCCCATGCCGATGAAGCCGTCTGTCTCGGCGAACCGCAGGCCTCGCTCAGCTACCTCGACATCGGCAAAGTCCTCGCCGCCGCCAAGACCACCGGAGCCCAGGCCATCCATCCCGGCTACGGCTTCCTCAGCGAAAATACAACCTTCGCCGAAGCCTGCCTCGAAGCTCAAATCCAATTCATCGGCCCGCGCCCCCATCACATCCGCGCCTTCGGCCTCAAACACACCGCCCGCGAAATCGCCCAGCGCTGCGGCGTCCCGCTGCTGCCCGGCAGCGGATTGCTTCACTCCGCCCAGGAGGCCCTCGCCGAAGCCGCCCGCATCGGCTACCCCGTCATGCTCAAAAGCACCGCCGGCGGCGGAGGCATCGGCATGCGCGTCTGCCATCGCGACGCCGATCTGCTCGATTCCTACGACGCCGTCCGCCGCCTCGGTCAGGCCAACTTCCGCGACGGCGGCATCTACCTCGAACGCTACGTCCAACACGCCCGCCACATCGAAATCCAGATCTTCGGCGACGGCCTCGGCCACGTCATCGCCCTCGGCGAACGCGATTGCTCGCTCCAGCGCCGCAATCAAAAGGTGGTCGAAGAAACCCCCGCCCCCGGACTCACTCCCGCCACTCGCCGTCAACTCTTCGATGCCGCCATCCGTCTCGGCCGCGAAGTCAACTACGAATCCGCCGGCACCGTCGAATTCATCTACGACGGCGTCTCCGGCGACTTCTTCTTCCTCGAAGTCAACACCCGCCTCCAGGTCGAACACGGAGTCACCGAACAGGTCACCGGCATCGATCTCGTCGAGTGGATGGTCCGCCAGGCTCACTCCCCTCTCACACTCCCCGGCGCTGTCCACTCCTCCGGCCACTCCATCCAGGTCCGTCTCTACGCCGAAGATCCCGGCCGCAACTACCAGCCCTGCGCCGGCCGTATCCACCAGGCCGCCTTCCCCCCAACCGCCCGCGTCGAAACCTGGGTCGAACCAGGCGCCGCCGTCACCCCTTTCTACGATCCCCTCCTCGCCAAGATCATCGTCACCGGCAATGATCGCTCCCACGCCCTCGCCGAACTCCAGCAAGCCCTTGCTGCCACCTCGCTCAGCGGCATCGTCACCAATCTCGATCTCCTCCGCCAGGTCGCGGCGCATAAAACATTTGAGGATGGAAATGTTTCTACAGCCTTTCTGGCCCATCTCCCCTATCGCGACAACCCCGTCGAAGTCCTCGACGGCGGCACGCAGACCACTGTGCAGGATTATCCCGGCCGCCTTGGCTTCTGGCATGTCGGCGTCCCTCCTTCCGGCCCCATGGATCCACTGGCCTTCCGTCTTGCCAATCGCATCGCCGGCAACCCCGATGACGCCGCCGGCCTGGAGATGGCCATCAGCGGCCCCACGCTGAAGTTCCATCACGACGCCGTCATCGCCCTCACCGGCGCCGGTATGTCTGCCACCATCGACGGCCAACCCGCCCCCTCCTGGCGCGCCATCGCCGTCCCCTCCGGCGCCACGCTCAAACTCGGCGCAGCCGCATCCGGCGGCGCCCGAGCCTACCTCGCCATCCGCGGCGGCTTCGATGTCCCCACCTACCTCGGCTCGCGCAGCACCTTCCTGCTCGGCAAATTCGGCGGCCACGCCGGCTCAGCTCTGCGCCCCGGCGATCGCCTCGCCATCGCTCCCCATCGCATCGCCGAACCCCTCGCCGAGCTTCCCCCCTCCATCCGTCCCGCCTACCCCCGCGAGTGGGTAATCGGAGTCATCTACGGCCCCCACGGTGCCCCCGACTTCTTCACCCCTCACGACATCGACACATTCTTCTCCGCCACCTGGAAAGTCCACTACAACTCCGACCGCACCGGCGTACGTCTCCTCGGCCCTAAACCCGAATGGGCCCGCCAAGACGGCGGCGAAGCCGGCCTCCACCCCTCCAACCTCCACGACAACGGCTACTCCGTCGGCGCCATCGACTTCACCGGCGACATGCCCGTCGTCCTCGGCCCCGATGGCCCCAGCCTCGGCGGTTTCGTCTGCCCCGCTGTCGTCATCGCCGCCGAACGCTGGAAGCTCGGCCAACTCCACGCCGGCGACCGCGTCCGCTTCCGCCGCCTCACCCTCTCTCAGGCCGCCGCCATGGAGCAAGCCGTCGAACAATCTCTCCGCACACTCTCCACCCCGCTCCCCTCGCTCCCTGACACAACGGAACACGAACCCGCCATCCTCCGCACCACCCAAGCCGCTACCGCCGTCGTCACCCGCGCCGCCGGCGATAAGTACCTCCTCCTCGAATACGGCGGCAACATCCTCGACCTCAACCTCCGCTTCCGCGTCCACGCACTCGTCGAGCAACTCGCCAAACTCCAACTCCCCGGCCTCATCGATCTCACCCCCGGCATTCGCTCTCTCCACATCCACTACGACACCGCCCGCCTCTCCCGCGCCGAACTGCTCGATGCCCTCGGCGCCGCCGAAAAAGCCATCCCCGATCTCGACGGCATCAGCGTCCCTTCCCGCATCGTCCACATGCCGCTCTCCTGGGACGATCCCGCCACCCAGGAAGCCATCCGCCGCTACACCCAGTCCGTCCGCCCCGATGCTCCCTGGTGCCCCAGCAACATCGAATTCATCCGCCGCATCAACGGCCTCGCCTCCACCGACGACGTCTTCCGCCTCTTCTTCAATGCCAACTACCTCGTTATGGGCCTCGGCGACGTCTACCTCGGAGCGCCCGTCGCCACCCCCCTCGATCCGCGCCACCGCCTTGTCACCACCAAGTACAATCCCGCCCGTACCTGGACTCCCGAAAACGCCGTCGGCATCGGCGGAGCTTACCTTTGCATCTACGGCATGGAAGGCCCCGGCGGCTATCAGTTCGTCGGCCGCACGCTTCAGGTCTGGAACACCCACAAGATCACTCGCGAATTCACCGCCGGCAAACCCTGGCTCCTCCGCTTCTTCGATCAGCTCCGTTTCTATCCCGTCAGCGCCAAAGAGCTCGCCGCCATGCGCCGCTCCTTCCCCCTCGGCCGCTTCCACCTCCGCACCGAAGAGCAAACCTTCCGCCTCCGCGATTACCACCGCTTCCTCCATTCCATCCAATCGGAAACCGAATCCTTCCGCAAACACCAGCGCGCCGCCTTCCTCGAAGAGCGCGAACGCTGGGCCGCCGCCGGCCACGCCGAAATCATTCAGGCCCTCGACGAAGACGAAGCCCCACCCACCGAAGCGGGCCTGCCCGAAGGCTGCCAGCCGCTCGTTTCCCCCGTCACCGCCAGCGTCTGGAACATCGCCGTCGAACCCGGCCAGCGCGTCGCCCCGGGCCAGAAAATGATCGTGCTCGAAGCTATGAAAATGGAGGTCGCCGTCACCGCCCCCGTTGCCGGCACCGTCGAAGAGTTACGTTGCCGCAAAGGAGGCTTCGTCATGGCCGGTCAGCCCTTGCTCGTCTTCCGTCCGCAGGAGGCCGCATGAGTACCTGGATCACCAAACTCCAGTTCCGCCGCGAAGCCGCGCCCGGCCCGCTCCACGGACTCACCTTCGCCGCCAAAGACAACATCGATGCCGCCGGCATCCCCACCACCGCCGCCTGCCCCGAGTTTGCCTACACTCCCGTCAAAAGCGCCACCGTCGTCGAACGAGCCGAAGCCGCGGGCGCCGTCCTCGCCGGCAAAACCAACCTCGATCAATTCGCCACCGGACTCTCCGGTACCCGCTCCCCTTACGGCATCTGCTCCAGCGTCTTCCATGAACGCTACATCAGCGGCGGCTCCAGTTCAGGCTCCGCCGTCGCCGTCGCCAAAGGCGAAGTCGATTTCGCCTTCGGCACCGATACCGCTGGCTCCGGCCGCGTCCCCGCCGCCTGCAACGGCATCATCGGCCTCAAACCCACCCGCGGCCTTCTCAGCATGTCCGGAGTCGTCCCCGCCTGCCGCTCCCTCGATTGCGTCTCCATCTTCGCCCGCGACACCGCCACCGCCGCCGCCGCCTTCCACGCCACCCGCGGCTTCGACCCCGAGGATCCATACTCGCGCCAAGGCCTGCGTGCCGCCCCCTGGTCCCACGGCCCCTTCCGCTTCGGCGTCCCCCCCGCCGATCAACTCGAATTCTTCGGCGACCTCGAAGCCGAAGCCCTCTTCCATCAGGCCGTCGCCAAATGCCAAGCCATCGGCGGCAGCAAAGTCGAAATCGACTACCAGCCTTTCCGCGACACCGCCAGTCTCCTCTACTTCGGACCCTGGGTCGCCGAACGCTACGCCGCCGTCGGAGCTTTCCTCCAAAAGCACCCCTACGCCGGCCATCCCGTCGTCCGCCGCATCATCGAAGGCGCCACAAAATACTCCGCCGTCGATGCCTGGCAAAGCCACTACGCGCTCGAAAAGCTGCGCCGCCTCACCGAACCCGCCTGGCAGCAAATCGACGTCCTCTTCCTCCCCACCACCGGAGCCATCTACACCATCGAACAAATGCTCGCCGATCCCGTCCGCCTCAACACCAACCTCGGCTACTACACCAACTTCGTCAATCTCCTCGATCTCTCCGCCATCGCCGTTCCCGCCGGTCTCCGCCCCAACGGCCTTCCCTTCGGAGTCACGTTCATCGCCCGCGCCTTCGAGGATGAAGGTCTCCTCGATCTCTCCCGCCGCTGGGAAGGCAAGCCTGTTTCCGCTTGTCCCCATGGCTGCGTCCAACTCGCCGTCGTGGGAGCCCATCTCACCGGCCAACCGCTCAACCACCAACTCACCACCCGCGGCGCGCGTCTTCTCCGCACCTGCCGCACCGCCCCCTGCTATCGCCTCTACGCTCTCCGCAACACAGCCCCACCGAAGCCCGGCCTCGTCCGCGACACAACACTCTCAGGACCCGGCATCGAAATCGAAATCTGGGCCATCCCCGAATCCCGCTTCGGCGAATTCGTCAACGAAGTCCCACCCCCGCTCGCCATTGGCAATCTGGAAACCGCCGGCGGCGAATGGGTCAAAGGCTTCGTCTGCGAACCCCAATCCATCGAAGGCTCATCCGACATTACCGCCCACGCCGGCTGGCGCAACTGGCTATCCACCCGCTAGCCATCCGCATTCATCCGCCGCCAACCCAATCCACCGTCCCCCACCCCCCATCCGCGTTCATCCCATTCATCCGTGGCCAACCCCATCCACCGCCCAACCCAGCAACACCGCCCCTCCAACCAATCCACCGGCCCCCACCCCCCATCCGCGTTCATCCCATTCATCCGTGGCCAACCCCATCCACCGCCCAAC
>JAEUQG010000551.1 GCA_016789755.1 Bryobacterales bacterium | reverse complement strand
CCTTCCCCTGCACCTGCTCCGGCGAAATGTAATACAGGGAGCCCATCGCCACGCCCGTCCGCGTCAGTTTCCGGTCCGAACGGTCGTGCGCTATCCCGAAATCCGTAAGCTTGATCACCCCACGCGGCGTCAGCATCATGTTCGCCGGCTTCAGGTCCCGATGGATCACCCCCATCGAGTGCGCGTACGATAGCGCCCCCAACACCTGCTTCGTGTAGTCCAGAACCTCTCCCACCGCAATCCGCCGCTGCTTCAACACAAAGTCCAGGCTGATCCCGTCCACCAACTCCATCACCATCAACAACTGGTTCCCATCGCGGAACGCCGTCCGCAGCGTCGTGATGTTCGGATGCTCCAGCTTCGCCTGAACCTTGATCTCCCGCTGAAACCGCTCCGCCAGTTCCGGTACCTCCCGCAGGTTAGGAAGCAATACCTTCATCGCTTCCAGACGCTCCGATAGCGTGTTCCGGACCTTGTAGACAGAGCCCATCCCGCCCTGTCCCAAGACTTCCACAATTTCGTAGTCCCCTACGGTTTGTCCGATTTCGAGACTCATATTAGCCCAGTTGTGCCCAGTGCAAAGTAGTACTTATGGATACAGTATCGGCAAACCGGTACCCAGATCAATAGCCCTGACACGGGAATTGTGAGGGGAGAACTTTAAGTTCTAGAGCACAACCCCTAACCCCGAACTCCACTTTTACAGACGGCGAATAACCTTTTCCCCCGCAACATCGTCTTTGCAGTTTGGGATAAAGTAGATCGATAGCTAGATCTGTGCCTTCTAAGCCAGAATAGCCGTCCAAGTCCACCCGAAAGGTCTGGCAATGCAACATAGCAGCATCCCTTCGCCCGTTACCACGCCCGGCAAACCGGCACAGAAACCAGTCGTCGTGCAGGAACCGCCCAAGCCGCGTAACCCCGCATGGCTCTGGCTGGCCGGCACTGCTGTCTTCTGTGCAGGCGCTTACTGGCTCTACCAGAAGAACTTAGCCGACGAGGCGGTAGCCGCCAGGCGAGCCCTCACCACCGCTGTCCGCACCTCCGCCGTCGCCGGCGGCACCCTCCTGCAAACGTTGCGTTTGACCGGAACTACCGGACCCGAAAAGTACGTTACCATCCTCGGCCCCCAATTGCGCGGCAGCCGCAGCTTCGGCGGTGGTGGAGGCGCCTTCATGGGCGGCAGCCGTAGCCGCGGCGGCGGAGGCGGCGGTTCCAGCTCCGGCGGTGGCGGAGGCGGTTCCAGCTCCGGCGGCGGTTCTTCCAGCGGATCTTCTTCCAGCAGCGGTGGCAGCACCCCCAGCTCCCTCGCCGGTTCCGTCAGCTCCAATGCCGGCGGTGGCGGTGGCTCCTCTTCCGGCAGCTCCAGCGCCTCCATGGGAGGCATGGGCGGCGGCGGTGGCGCCTCGGTCGGCGGTGTCCGCAGCTCCTCCAGCGCCATGCGTGCCGCTACCACCCGCAGCTCTTCCGGTGTTTCCCGCTCCTCCGGCGGCGGCCGCTCCTCTGCCGCTACTTCCGCCGCCACCATGGGCGGCGAAGGCCTCGGCTCCACTTCCGGCTCCTTCGGACCCAGCGGCGGCGGCGGTGGTCCCTCCTCCGGCGGCGGCGACTTCGGCTCCGTCCTCCAGGACCTCGCCAAGCCCGGCAGCATCATTAAGAAAAACGACAAGATCGCCGAATTCGACCGCCAGTATATGCTCCAGCGTGTCGACGACTACAAGGCCGGCGTCGACCAGCAGGAACTCAACATGCAGAAAATGGTCGCCGACCTCGACGTCACCCGCAAGGCCCATGAGCAGTCCATCCTCATCGCCAAAGGCGAAGTCGAAAAGGCCAAGCTCGACCTCAAAACCGTCCCCGTCCGCTCGGCCATCGATTCCGAACGTTTCCGCCTCGCCCTCGAAGAAGCCGAAGCCCGCTACCAGCAGCTCTTGAAGGAAGTCCCCTTCGTCCGCGCCGGTGAAGAGGCCCAGGTCACCATCTCCAAAATGGACCTCCAGCAATCCAAGCTCGAACTCCGCCGCTCTGAAGTCAACGCCGAACGCATGGTGATGCGGTCGCCCCTGGAAGGCATGGTGGTGATGCTCAACATCTTCCGCGGCGGCGATTTCGGCCAGGTCCAGGAAGGCGACCCCGTCATGGCCGGCATGCCCTTCATGAAGATCGTCGACCCCTCCTCCATGGTGGTCGAAGCCGTCGTCAACCAGACCGATGTCGAACGCATCCGCGTCGGCGCCAAAGCCACCATCCGCTTCGACGCCTTCCCTGACCTCGCCCTCCCCGGCCGTGTCTTCAGTGTCGCCGCCATGCCCAAGAGCTCCTTCAGCGCCCGCGGCAACTACCTCAAGGAAATTCCCGTCCGCATCAAGATCGAAAAGATGGACCCCCGTGTCATCCCCGATCTCTCCGCCAGCGTCGACGTCGTCACCGACGAAGAGGAAGCCGCCGCCATCGCACCCCTCGGCGCAATCTTCCACGACGCCCCCAAGCCCTATGTCTACGTCCGCTCCGCCACCGGTTGGGAAAAGCGCGACGTCGAACTCGGCATGGCCAACAACACCGCCGTCGTCGTGAAAAGCGGCTTGAAAGCCGGCGAAACCGTGGCCGAAGAGCGCCCCACCGCTCCCAACCCCGCCGGTCAGGCGGAACCGGAAAAGTCCGCACGGTCCGGGGCGTCTCAAACGCCTGCAATCCTCCGCCGCCGCCTCGCCGTTCCGTCCTAGTTCGATTTTGCCGTCTGGAGATTCTGTAACGATATGTCCAAAGATGTAAAGCCTAAGCAGCGCCTCGGCCAGGTTGGCTCCCGTAAAAAGCGGGCCATCATCTGGACCGTCCTCCTCATCGCCGGTGCCGGCGGAGGCTACGCCGCCTACAATAAGTACCAGCAGAACACCACCAAAGTCGAAGTCCCTGTCCAGCGCGTCCGCACCGGCGAGTTCGTCATCGCCGTCAAGACCCGCGGCGAAATCAAAAGCGTCCGCTCCGAAATCCTCGCCGCTCCTCAGGTCCCCGACGTCCGCATCGTCAAACTCGTCGAATCCGGCCGCCCCGTCAAACGCGGCGAAGTCGTCGTCGAATTCGATGCCGCCAGCCAGGAACAGCAACTCCTCGAACGCCAGACCAGCCTCCGCACCGTCGATAGCGAAGAGGTCCAGACCAAGGCTTCCCACCGCATGGTCGACGAAGCCGACGCCATGAATAAGATGACCGCCGAATACAACCTCGAGCGCTCCAAGCTCGAAGCCAGCAAGGCCGAAGTCGTCTCCGAAATCGAAGGCGCCAAAAACCGCATCGAAGTCGGCATCTCCGAAGGCGAGCTCGGCCAGGTCGTCACCACCCTCAAAGCTCACGATGTCGCCCAGAACGCCGACCTCGAACGCATCAATCAGCGTAAGGATAAGGCCGTCCGCGACATGGAACGCACCCGCGGCTACCTCTCCAAAATGATCCTCAAAGCCCCCAACGACGGCATCGTCAACGTCATGCCCAATTTCCGCTCCCAGGGCTCCTTCGGCTCCTCTCCGCCTCCTTTCAAGGAAGGCGACCGCGCCTGGACCGGCGCCGCCATCGCCGAAATCCCCGACCTCTCGGAAATGCGCATCGAACTCAAACTCGATGAAGTCGACCGCGGCCGCCTCCAGATCGGCCAGAAACTCCGCATCAACGTCGATGCCATCCCCGACAAAGAGTTTGAAGCCACCCTCGATTGGATCAGCCCCATCGCCTCCGTCATCTACCGCGGTATGGGCATGTCCGAAAAGAGCTTCCCCGCCCGCGCCACTCTCGTCAAACTCGACCCCCGCCTCCGCCCCGGCATGAGCGCCTCCGCCGAAGTGGTCATCGAAAGCCAGGTGAACTCCATGCTCATCCCCATCCGCGCCAGTTTCATGCATAATGGAAAACCCGCTGTCTACGTCCAGAAGGGTCAAACGTTCGAAATCCGCCCCATCGTCGTGGGCAAGCGGAATGACGTGGATATGGTCGTCGTCAGCGGCCTCAAGGATGGCGAAGTCGTCGCGCTCGAAAGCCCCGCCGAAGCGGCCAAGCGCGCCAAAAAGTTATAACCCGGCCCGCCCCCCAGGGGGCAGCCAAGAAGTGCATTAAAGGGAACCGATGAAGAAGATCCTCTTTCGTCTCATTCTGCTCGGAGCCGTCGGCTTCGGAGCCTGGCGCGGCTACGTCTACGTCAAATCCATGCCTGCCCGCGTGGAGCAGTTGCCTTCCACCCGTGTCCGCCAGGGCGACGTCGTCGTCCGCACCTACTCCCGCGGCGAACTGCGCGCCGTCCGTAGCGTCACCCTTACCGCCCCCAACCTCTTCGGCACCGTCCAGGTCACCAAACTCGCCGCCCTCGGCGCCCTCGCCCGCGAAAAGGATCTCGTCGTCGAATTCGACGATTCCGAACTCCTCTCCCGCATCGAAGAAAAACAGCTCGAACTCGATCAAATCGACGAGCAGATCAAAAAGGCCCGCGCCGACCTGAACATCCGCAACAATCAGGATCAGGTCGAATTGCTCCGCACTCGCTACTCCGTGCGCCGCGCCGAACTCGAAGTCAAACGTAACGAACTGCTCTCCGCCATCGACCAGAAGAAAAACCTCCTCACCCTCGAAGAGTCCCGCCGCCGCTTGAAACAGCTCGAAGTCGATATCAAGTCGCGCCTCGAACAGGCCGAAGCCGAAATGGCCGTCCTCAATGAGCGCCGCCAGAAATCCGTCCTCGAACTCCAGCGCGAGAAGAACCGCCTTATGCAGGTCAAACTCCTCGCCCCCATCACCGGCCTCGTCGCCGTCCGCCAGAATCGCTCCTCCGGTTTCTTCGTCCCCGGCATGACCATCCCCGACATCCGCGAAGGCGATCAGGTCCAGCCCGGCATGCCCGTCGCCGATGTCCTCGACCTCTCCGAACTCGAAGTCATCAGCCGCGTCGGCGAACTCGACCGCGCCAACCTCCGCGAGGGCCAGGATGTCGTCATGCGCCTCGACGCCATCCCCGAAACCGAGCTCCACGGCAAAATCAAATCGATGAGCGGCACCGCCACCTCCAACGTCTTCTCCAACGACCCCGCTAAGAAATTCGACGTCATCCTCTCCGTCGACATGAAACAACTCCTCACTGCCCTCGGCGCCCAGCCCCAGCAGATTGAGAAAATCCTCGCCACAGCCGAAGCCAACCGCAAAAAAGGCGTCGCGGCCAACCCCATGGCTATGGGCGGCGGCATGATGGCCATGATGGCCGGCGGTGGCGGTATGCCCGGCGGCATGGGCGGTGGCGGCGGTATGCCCGGCGGCGGTATGCAGGGCGGTGGCATGCCCGGCGGTATGCAGGGCGGCCAGGGCGGTGAAGGTGGCCCCCGGCGCTTCGGTTTCGCCGGCGGACCCGGTGGTCCCGGCGGCGCCGGTGGACCCGGCGGCATGAACCCCGAAATGTTCACCAAGGCCCGCGAAATCGTCCGCAAACTCTCCGAGGGTAAAAACCTCGCCGAAATGGACGACAAGGCCCGCGCCGAATTCGCCAAAAAACTCCAGGATGAGCTCAAGAAAGCCAAAATCACCCTCCCCGACCAAATCGTCCAGATGATGGCTAGCGGCCGCGGCCGTGGCGGTCAAGGCGGACAAGGCGGTCCTGCGGGCCAAGGCGGCCCCGGTGGCCGTGGCGGCCAGGGTGGTCAAGGCGGACGCGGCGGTCGCGGTGGCGAAATAGCCATGGCTGCCGCTACTGCTCCCGGCGGCTTCACCCAAAAAGACCTCGATGCCGCCAAGCTCCCCCCTGCCCCCGAAGATGACGACCAGCTCGATGTCCTCCTTCGCCCCGGCATGCTCGCCGACGTCGAAATCATCGTCGAGAAAATCGCCAACGCCATCAACGTCCCCACTCAGGCCATCTTCGAACGCGACAACAAACCCTTCGTCTACATCCGCGGCCCCCAAGGCTGGATCGAACGCCCCATCGTCATCGGACGCCGCACCGAATCCACCGTCGTCCTGACCTCCGGCGTCCAGCCCGGCGATGTCGTCGCCATGGCCGACCCCAACGCCAAACCCGGCGCCAAGAAAGGTAAATCCGATTCCAAAGGCGGCGCGCTCGGCGCGCTTCCCGCCGGTGGAGGTGGTAAGTAGTTCATGCTCTCCGCATATCTTCCTGAAATCTACATGGGACTGGCCAGCCTGCTGGTCCACAAACTCCGCAGCTTGCTCACCATGCTGGGCATGATCTTCGGCGTCGGCGCCGTCGTCGCCATGCTCGCCATCACCGCCGGCGTCGAAAAGGAAATGATCAGCTACATCGACCTCCTCGGTGTCAACAACATCATCATCGAAGCCAAAGAGGCCGTCGACCGTAACGAGCTCCAGGCACGCCGCCAGATCTCCCCAGGCATGACCTTCCGCGATTTCCGCGCCCTCTCCGAAAACGTCCAGGGCATCGAGGCCATGACCCCGCGCAAGCGCTTCAAACCCACCAAAATCCTCCCCAAAACCGCCCAGGAACCACCCCTCCTCATCGGTGTCGAGTCCAACTACCTCCAGATCAATAGCCTCAAGGTCGTCGAGGGCCGCTTCTTCAACGACGACGACAACGCTAAGTCCGCCACCGTCTGCGTCCTCGGCGAATCCGCCAAGGTCAACCTCCTCGGCTATGAGCCCGCCGTCGGCAAACACGTCAAGGTCAACGATGTCTGGCTCCAGGTCATCGGCGTCCTCGCCCAGCAGGCCACCGCCGATTCCGACGTCGAAGGACTCGAAGTCGTCAACCGCAATAACCTCGTCATCGCTCCCCTCAACACCGTCATGCGCCGCTTCGAGGACAACAACAGCTACCTCAAGGACGAAATCGACGGCATCTACATCAAGGTCAAATCCGACGTCGATTCCGTCGATACCGCCAACGTCGTCAGCGCTATCCTCGCCAACACCCACAAAGACGCCGGCGATTTCACCGTCACCGTCCCCGCCGGCCTCCTCGAACAGCGCCGCCGCACCCAGGCCATCTTCTCCATCGTCATGATCTGTATCGCCGGCATCTCCCTCCTCGTCGGAGGCATCGGCATCATGAACATCATGCTCGCCACCGTCCTCGAGCGTACCCGCGAGATCGGCATCCGCCGCGCCATCGGCGCACGCCAGGCCGACATCGTCCGCCAGTTCCTCACCGAGGCCGTCCTCATATCGATCCTCGGCGGCTTAATCGGCATCGCCTTCGGCTTCACCCTCTCCAAAGTCATCGCCGCCGCCGCCGGTTGGTCCACGGTTGTAACCACATCCTCTATTGCCGTCGCCTTTGGTGTATCGGTGGGAATTGGATTGTTGTTCGGGATCTACCCCGCCGTCCAGGCGGCCAAGCTCGATCCCATCGAAGCAATCCGTTACGAGTAATCATTTGTCTCTCTCTTTTTTCTTGAGGTTCTATAGAATGCGTTTGTTCCTTCTCTGCGCCGTCGCCGTAATCGCAGGAATTGCCCAGGCTCAGGAGACCGCCGGCAGTGTCGCCGCTCCTTCTCCCCAAATGGGCTTCCGCGAAACGTACACGCTCTCCGACGATCTGGAAGTCCCTTCCTTCCCCAGCAAGGCCTGGTGGCGCCGCCACTTCCAGCCCGAGGTCCCCCGCGTCGAACTGCGCCCCCCCGTGCGCCACGCCGACTACGTCGCCGACGCCAAACTCGAGCTCTCCCTCAAGCACTACATCGAGCTCGTCCTCGCCAATAACACCGACATCGAGCTCAGCCGCCTCAACGTCGAGCAGCCCAAAAACGCCATCACCCGCGCCGCTGCCATCTTCGACCCTCTCCTCATCACCCGCTTCGCCGCCACGCGAGCCAATTCCGCCACCACCGACGTCCTCGCCGGCGCCGCCTCCCTCAGCCAGTTGAACCAGCCCTGGTCCGCCAACTACCAGCAGACCATCTCCACCGGCGCCCAAATCACCGCCGGCTTCACCGGCAGCAAAAGCTCCACCAACAGCCAGTTCCAAACCTTCAACCCCGCCTATACCAGCAACCTCAACTTCAACTTCAACCAGCCCCTCTTGCGCGGACGCGGCAAGTCCATCACCATGCTCCCCATCTCGCTCGCCCGCAGCCGCCTGCGCGTCGGCGAACTCGACTTCGCCGACAACGTCCTCCGCCTCCTCGCCGCCGCCGAAACCGCCTACTGGAACGTCATTGAAGCCCGCGAGAACCTCAAGGTCCAGGAAAAGGCTCTCCAGCTCGCAGACGTCTCCCTCAAACGCGCCCAGCGCGAGTTAGACCTCGGAGCCATCTCCGAACTCGAAATCTTCCAGCCCAAAGCCGTCTACGCCAACGCCGAGATCTTCGTAACCCAGGCCCGCTACCGCCTCGCCCAGACCGAAGATCAGCTCCGCCGCCAGATGGGCGCCGACCTCGATCCCGAAATCCGCAAGCTCCCCGTCGTCCTCACCGAAACCGTCGCCGTCCCTGACGACAGAACCGAATACGACAAGGAAGCCCTCATCCAAAAAGCGATGATCATGCGCCCCAACCTCCGCTCCGACATGCAAAGCCTCGATGTCGCCGACCTCCAGTTGCGCCAGGCCAAAAACTCCCTCCTCCCCAACCTCGTCCTCGGTGGCGGCTACACCACCACCGGCCGCGGCGGCGTCTTCTTCCCCCGCACCAACGTCCTCGCCACCGGACCCGTCCAGCCCATCCCCGGCGGCATCGGCGACGCCTTCGATCAAATGTTCGGTTTCGGTTTCCCCACCTACAATTTCAGCCTTACTCTCACTCTCCCCTTGCGCGACCGTCGAGCCGCCGCCGACCTCGCCGACGCCGCCATCGGCCGCAAGCGTGAGATGCTCAATCTCCGCAACGATCAGCAAACGGCCCGTCTCGAAGTCCTGAACGGCATCAACCAGGTGGAAAACAGCCGCGCCGCCGTCCGTCTCGCCCAGATCGCCCGCGACCTCGCCCAGAACCGTGTCGACGCCGACCAGAAGCGTTACGACCTCGGCACCATCACCATCTTCTTCCTCCTCGATTCGCAGAACGCCCTCACCCAGGCCGAATCCCGTCTGGTCACCGAAAGCGTCAACTACCGCCGCGCGCTCCTCCAGCTAATGCAGCGCACCGGCGAACTCCTCGAAGAGCGCGGGGTAGTCCTCCCCTAATCGCGTTCCTCCGCATCCGAGTTCATCCCATTCACCGGTGGCCCAACCACCCACCCCCAAACAAACCCATCCGCGTTCATCCCATTCATCGGCGGCCCAACCACACCACCCCAAACCACCACCCACCACCGGGCATCCACCCACCCACCCCAAACAAACCCATCCGCGTTCATCCCATTCATCGGCGGCCCAAACCCACCCGCTCCGGCCGGCCAAACTCCCCCGTCATCTTCGCCGGCAGCCGCCACACTGCGCTCCCTTTCTGATCCGTAAAATACAACCGCGAAACCGACGGCTTCTTCGTATTCCCATCCGCCCAAATCGCATAAAACCCCGGATGCGCATTCACCGGCTTCCTCGCATACGTATGGTTAAACTCCTTCGCCGCCGTTAACCTCCGGACCTTCTTCCAGCTCCCCCCCCGATCCTTGCTCGTCCACATTTCCATATCCCCACCCGTCGTATACGGCTGCGGACCCGGAGCCGTCGGCCCAATCACCCGCCACGTCCCGTCTTTCTCAATCCACAGCGCCCCAAAATCGTAATTGTGATCCGACCGCGTAAACTCCCGGATCACCCACTGCTTCCCGTCCCATCGCGCCGTATGCCAGATCCGCGGATCGTTCGCCGGACCCGACGCATACCCCTTGCTCGTCAAATACAAAATCACCGGCCGCCCATCCACATCGAACGCCACTTCCTTCAAATACACCAGCCGCCCCTCCGCCTTGTAGTCATGCACCAGCGAAGCATGCTTCGCCCCCCGCATCGGTATCTCCATCACCGACCCATCCGCAGCCTTCCACGTCTTCCCCATATCCAACGTCTCCATGTAGTACAAATTCGTCCGCTCATTCAACCCCACCGGCTCCGGATGCAGATTGAACGCCGTCGCCGTCCGCTCCCCCTCATGCGCCGTGATCTGGTAATGCCCCAACTCCGCCCGAGCCAGCAACTGCGGCTTCGTCCACACCCGCCCATCCGCGCTCGTATTGAAATACAAACTCCGCCCCTTGTTCTCATACAACGTCTGCAGAAACAAGAACCCCTTCCCCGCATGAAACCACGGATGCCCGTAACTGAAATTCGTCGTCGCAATCAATTCAAAATCGCGAATATCGTACGGCTTCCGGCTGCGGTGAATATACGATGGCCGCCCCGTCCCATGCGCGTTCGAAAAAATCCAGATGCGCCCCTCCCCGTCGATCGACATCACCGGATTGTCGTGCGCATCTTCCGTCTTCTTGTTCAACAGCACCGTCGGACGTGGCACCATCCCCGTCTTGTGGTCGAAGTAGGAGACCATGTGCAACAACTCCTGCTTCCCCTCCACCGTGCCCCCGTAGCAGAAAAACGTCTTGTTCTGCGACGCTACATAAATCGCAATCGGCGATTGCTGCTGCGGATACGTCGCGAACCCTCCGCTGTACTTGTACACATACTCGTCTTTCGAAGGCTGGTTGTAATACCAGATGCCCGTGTAGCCGTCGCCCAAAACAGCGGCGGCCGCCAACAATACGAAACCCGTCATGAAAGTGGCCTCACTTTAGAAAAAGAACCGTAGAGCAAACCGCACCTGCCGCTCATCCCCCCGCGCGCTGGTGATCTCCGTATATCCCCCCAGCGTCCGGATGCTCCCATCCGCGTTCAACGCCATCGTCGAAACACTCGCCCCCGGATTGTTGAAATGCGGCGTATTCGTCGCATTGAATGACTCCGCCCGGAACTGCAGGTTGTACCGCTCCCCAATCGCAAACGTGCGGAAAATCCCCAAATCCAGATTCACCACTCCAGGCCCGCGCAGGCTGCTCAACCCCGCATTCCCGAATCGCGCCGTCGTCACCGCGGCGAACGCAAACGGATCGAAATACGGATTCCCCGGCCCCGTCCCTCCCAGTATCTCTACCCGCTCCTTCACCTGATCCGCCACCTGACTGTTCCCCGGCGCGTTCAACGACGCCCCCGACGACGCCACCGTGAACGGAGTCCCGCTGTACGTACTGAAGATCCCGTTCACCTGCCAGCCCCCAGCCAACGCCGCACCCGCTCCCGATTGCGCCCACCGCTTCCCTCTCCCCAAAGGCAGCTCATACACCCCGCTGATCCGCAGATTGTGCGGCCGGTCGAAACCCAGCAGAGACCGGTTCCGCGCCAGCACTTCCGGATAATTGAAGAACAGTCCCGAATCGTTGTTCTCCCCAAAACCCAGCGCCTTGCTGAACGTGTACGCCACACTCATGCTGTAGCCCCCCGCAAACCGCCGGTCCACCTGCGCCTGCAGCGAATCGTACGTCGAGGTATACGCCGGCTCATGCAGCGTTGTCGCCACATTGCGCCGGAACTGCGCGAAGTACGGTCTTCCAGCCGCCCCCGTCCCCGGCGCCGCCGCGTTCAAATCCCTCCGGTTCGTCAGCCGGATGCTCCGCGATCCCACATATCCCGCCTGCCCCACCAATCCCCACGCCAGCTCCTGCTGCAACGTGAAGTTGAACGACTGCACATACCCTCGGTGGAAATCCCTCTCCAGCGTCAACGTCGTCACCGACGCCGGCAGCGGAATCACCCCCGAACTGATGTCCGGCAACGGCGGCAACGGGATCCCCGCCGCATGCCTCCCCGCCGCCGAAAACGTATTCGGAGCCACCACCGATTGCTCAATCACCGTCGGATACGAACTCCGCAGCGGTATCGCCAGCGGGAACGGATCGATGCTGATCCCATACCCCACCCGCATCACCAGCTTGTTCGTCGCCCGGTACGATATCCCCACCCGCGGCGCAAACAGCTTCTTCGACAGCACCACTCCCGTATCGCGAGGCGTTGGCCCCACCCCGCCAATCAACATCTGGTTCGTCGTCCAGTCATAGCGCTCCACCCCCCGGCTATCGCGAGTCACCATCGGATAGTATTCCCACCGCAACCCCAGATTCAGCGTCAGCCGCCGCGTCGCCTGCCACCGGTCCCGGAAATAGAACCCCATGTTGTACAGCCGCGTCCGCATGAAATCCGTCGTCGGTATGCTCTTCCCATACGAAGCCGGCATCCCCAACAGAAACGCCGCCAGCGAATTGAACTGGTTCGGAGCCGTCCCCGGATTTATCGCCGTCACCCCGCCCGAATACGTGAACCCGCCCCGTGGCCCGAACGTCCCCGCCGGCTGGTAATGATTCATGTGCTGCCGCGCAATCTCCGCCCCCCACCGGAAATTGTGCGCCCCCCGTGTCCAACTCGCATTCGCCGAATACTGAAACTGCCGGTCCGTGCGAAACCGCGGGCTCGAATTGATATACCCGCCCATCCCTTCGTAGTTGTTCACCTGGAACCCCGGAAATCCGCTCTCCCGCTCCGTCGGCCCGTTCGTCCCCGGAATCTTCAGCACGTCCAGCCCGATGTTCTTCCCGTAAAATTCATCGTTGCCGTTCTGGCCCTGCTCCGTAAAACCGAAATGCCCGTCAATCAGCACATTCGGCGTCAGCACATGCGTCGCACCCACCGTCAGGCTGTGTACCGTGCCCGTATCCCGCCCCGGAAACGTCGATGCCACACCCCTTCCGCCCGCTTCTCCCAACGCCGCCTGATCGAAGGTCTGATATTGGAAAATCGCATACCGCCCGAACAGCGTCGTCTTCGATCCCACGTTGTAGTTCAGCTTCGCGTCCCAATTATCCCGATCGATCCGCAGCGGCGCCGACAAAAACAGATTCTGCGCCGTCCGGTCCGCAAACGACGGAGCCGGCACCAACCCCAGAATCTGCCGGCTGATCCCATCGATCCGCGATGCCGGTATCGCCTTGTCCGCAAACGGAGTCCGCCCCGCACCCGTCGCCGTCCCCGTCGCTGGATCGTAAATCTGCGTCACGATATCGGAGAAATCCCCAGTCCGGTGCTGCGCCGTCGGAATCGTCGCAAACCGCGACGAACTCTGCCGCTGATTCATCCCTTCATAGCTCGTGAAGAAAAACAGCTTGTTCTTCACCACCGGCCCCCCCAACGTCCCGCCGTACTGATTCACGATGTTCTTCGGCAGGATGTCCGTCTGATTGTTGAACGCATTCCGCGCCCGCAGCCGGCTGTTCGTGTGGTAGTTGAATGCGCTCCCGTGAAATTCATTGGTCCCGCTCTTCGTCTCCACACTCACAATCGCCCCTGCCGCCAGCCCCTGCTCCGCATCGTAGCTGTTCGTCACCACGTTCACCGAACCGATCGATTCCAAAGGCGGCACATACGCCGTCAGATGCGGCAGCCACAAATACGTATTGCTCGCCCCGTCCACCCGCGTGTTGTTGTTGCTCTGGCTCGTCCCGTTCACGTTCGCCACCAGCGACCCCGCCGGATTCCCCGCAATCGAATTCGAATCCGCCGGAGGAGTCACCCCCGGTATCAGCCCCAGCAGCGATTGGAAATTCCGGAATCCCCCCACCGGCAGATTGTTGATCTCCTTGTTCGTCAACTCCCGCCGCACATCCGAACGGTCCGTTTGCAGCGCCGGCACCTCCCCCGTCACCTGCATCGTCTGCGACGTCTCCCCCAGCGCCATCCCCGCATCCACGCGCACCACTTCATTCACGCTCACCTGCACTCCCGTCCGCCGGAACGTCTGAAATCCGCTCGCACTGCAGATCACTTCATACAACCCCGATTGCACGTTCGAAAACAGGTACGCCCCCTGCTGGTTCGTCACCGTCTCCGCCGCCGCCCCCGTCTGCTGATTCACCAGCTTCACTCCCGCGTTCGGCACCGCCGCGTGGCTCGGGTCGGATACATTCCCCACCACCGAACCGTACAGAACCTGGGCGCGGGCGGGCATCGCCACCAGCGACACCAATAGGGCAACAAGGGCCAAGCGCAATGACATACCCTACACTGCCACGACCCCGTTACCCAAAGCCAGTTTCAATAGGTCCGTTACCTGCCTGTTACGTTGTAGTTTCAACGCTTTGCCGCAACCACCCGAAACGCCGCCAGCCGCGCGCTCTTCACCGTCTGCCCCTCCACCGACGCCTCCACCACCGCCTCCCAATACTCCGGCCGCCCGCCGCTTTCCCATCTCCCGCTGAACTCCTCCAGACTCAGCGGCGAGGTCAGAAACGTCGCCAGCGACGACGTCGCCAACCCCGTGAACAGAATCAGGCTGGACTTCGACCCGTGCCCCGGCAGCACCGCAATAATCCCGAATCGCTTCTGCATCGCCGGATTCTTCGCGTCCGTGCTCCCCACGAATTTCTCCGGCTCGCCGCTCGCCGGCCGCCGGTTCCCCACCGCCCCATGCCCCGGCATCAGATAGAAATTCGTCCGGTGCACATACTGGTCCAACGCCGCGTTCGTCGGCGGTATTCCCAGAAACACCAGATTCTCATTCCCGTATTTGTCCAGCGACAACGTCGCCGTCGGACTCACTTCCATCGCCACCCCGAACCCTGACAGGAACCGCGTCAACTGAATCGCCGCCGCCGTGTCGCTCGCTACCGAATAAGATTGCGACACCTGCGGCGCACCCATCTTCTCCACCAGCCCCGCCAGATTCGCCGAACTCCGCCAACCCTCCGGATCGTTGATCAGCACATCCCGCACTCGCAGTTGCCCCCACGCATAAAACACCGGGACCGGATAGATCACCCGCGTCAGCCGCCCCGGCCGCAGCATCGACTGCCACACTGCCGGTAGCTGCCCCACCCGGTTCGCCCCAGCCAGTTCCCGCCGCAACGCCCAATTGCTCCACCCCAACGCCGCCACCGCCAGCACTGCCCCCACCAGCCCCACCGTTAGCATCCAACGCCTGTCCGGCCGCTTCTCCGGCCTCCGCTCCACTACCGGAGCCTCCATAAACTCCAGCTTGTGCGAGCCCTGCGGAATCGTCAGCCGCACCGCGCCGCCCGACCCCTCCGCCTCGGCATACTCCTTCAGCTTCTGCCGCAGCCGCCCAATCTGCACCCGTACCGTCGCATCCGTGCGCGGATCGAAATCCTCGCGCTTGCCGAAAACATCCACCCCGATCGCATACTCGCTTACCGGCTGCTCCCGATGCTCCCACAGATACAGCAGCAGCTTCCGCAACGCCGGCGACCTCGCCAGCCGCGCGCTGCCCGCCGCGCTCTCCACCAGCGCCTGATGGCCCGATTGCGTGGCTGCCCCTGCTGCCGCCATATTCGGAATTGTATCCTGTTGAGATGCTGCGTCAGGTAGCCGGCGGCTTCCAACTCACCGGGCTGATCCTCGGAATCCCTTCCCTCTTGGCTGCCCTCTTCTTCGGCGGCTACGCCCTCTTCCTCAAATTTACCGCTCCACCCGATACACCCGCCGCGCACGCCGGCCCTTCGCTCGTCAACTACCTCGTCGACGCAGCCCGCCTCGCCGGCAAAGCCTTCGGATTCCTCGGAGCCGTCGCCCAGGCCGTCTTCACCTTCTTCGCCTGCATCGCGCTCCTCGTTCTGCTCTTTGCCGTACTCTGCTTCTTCACCGGCCGCGGCTTGCACGCCAACGCCCCATGGGCCCGCATCACCGCCATGCTCATCTCCGGCGTCACCCTCTTCATCGCGGCCATCGGCATTCTCTCCACCCGCCGCGTCCCCGGCCTTCTCCTGTTCGGCCCCTTCGCCACTGCGGCCGGATACACCCTTTGGACACTACTCCGCCGCTAACTTGCTTACTGCGCCACCGGCGTGATTTCCAGCAGCTCAATCTCGAAAGTCAGCGCCGCCCCACCCGGAATCGACGGCCGCCCCCGATCCCCGTACGCCATATCCGCCGGGCAGATCAGCATCGACTTCCCACCCACCTTCATCTTCTGCACGCCTTCCGTCCAGCACTTGATCACCCCCGTCAGCGGAAACTGCGCCGGCTCATTCCGCTTGTACGAAGAGTCGAATTCCTTCCCATCCCGCAGCGTCCCCCGATAGTGCACCTTCACCGAATCGCTCGCCTTCGGCGACGGACCCGTCCCCGCCGTCAGTTCCCGGTACAGGATCCCCGTCTCCGTCTTCACCGACCCCGGCACGGCCATCTGTTTATCGATGTACGCCTGCGAAGCGGCCTTCTCGCGCACCACCCCCCGATCCGCCCGCGACTTCGCCAGTCCCTCGATCTTCGGTCCCCACTCACTCAATTCCACCGCCGGCTTCCCCGCCCGGGCATCGGCCAGCGCCCTCGTCAGAATCGCCATCTCTTCCGCCGTCAGATCGAACTGCGCCAGCGACCCATGCATCATCAGTCCCAGCGCATAAACCGCCTTCTGGTCATCCGTAGTCAACGCCGGAGCAGCCGCCGCTGCCGCCGGTTTCGGCTTCGCCGCCGCCACAGCGGGCTTCGGCTTTACTGCCGCCGCCGGTTTCGCAGCCGCAGCCGCCGGAGCAGCTTTCGGCTTAGCCGCAGCCGCCGGTTTCGCACCAGCAGCCTTCGGCGCCGGAGCCTGCCCATACATCAGAAAAGGAATGACCAACAAAAATCCACGCATCTATTTAGGCTAGCATCCGCCCGGTAACTCACGCCTCCCGGCCTGCCGCTTCGGCGCCGCAACCGCCCCAACCGGTACGCGAATCGACTGCCGTACCAGTCTCCGCTACACTGTGGCGTTACTCGTTCTCTATCTCCCAACCCTATCGGAATGTAGCACATAGAGCAGATTCATGGCCGATTGAATCTGAGAGCAGATGACGCCCTCATGTCAGCTTGGTAGCGGCACGCACGAGCACACTGACGAGCGTCGGCATTTCAGCCCGTGAGTGGCCTCTACCGATTCACATCCTCGAACTGGCTGATGCGGACCTCACGGTCGGGGAACACGGCGCGGATTTCGAGATGGCCACCAAGAGCCTCGACATACTCGATCAGGGTGCTGACACAAATGTCGGCGCGATTCTCTATCTTTGAGACCTCACTTTGGTGCACGCCGAGAACTTGGCCAAGTTGGAGCTGAGTCATTTCGCGAGCTTTGCGGAGCGCATCCAGGGGCATCGCCGCAATGCTCTCCTGAAATCGCTTCTCGACTTTTTGACGCCGCGCCGGCGGCATCGCCTCGATCAATTGCCGAAAATTGCGAGTTGACATTCAGATTTCTCCTTCTCTCCGGAGTTCCTTCAGATGGTCTTCAAACAGTCTGTCGGCAGCCGGAACCATCGTGTCGTACCAGCGGTCATCGCCAGTCTTGTCGCCACCGATCAACAGGATCGCAGTCCTCAGTGGATTGAAAGCGTACAGAGTCCGCAGCGGACGGCCACTACTTTGAGTTCGCAACTCGCGCATCTGCGGATGGCGCGAAGTCATTACCTTGGAACTGTGCGGAAACCCAAGCGCGGGCCCAAACTCCATGAGGTGCCGCACCGAGAGCGCTACATCGTCCTGCTCGCCTTCGCTCAGAGAGTTCCACCAGCGATGGAACTCGTCCGTGAATTCGACCTCCCAGGCCACACCTCTAGTATGCACCATACGGCATACAGCAAAGAAACGACACCGAATCGCGAGTGTGTCCGGATTCCAGGACTCGCGCTACTGCTGTACCAGCGGCGGGTCAGTTTGGGGATCGCGGTTGGGATCGATGTTTATCGTTCTTTGTCGCCTGGAGCCCCCAACTACGAACCGGGCAACGATGAACATCCTTCGGAACAGGAATGGAACGCCACCCGCTTTGGATTCCGGAAAGAAGGGCGCGAGCCTCTCAGTGTATTGATCCAAGAATGCCTGCCGTTGGCTCGCATCCTTGATTTGCTCAAGATACGGACGCAAGCCGATGTTCCTGTATCCTCCGCTATCTCGCTCAGGCTCGGCATGATCTGAACATGATCAGTGGCCCACAGATCCATCCATCGGGCACAACTTGCGAGGGCCGCAGAATAACACTCCAGCGCGTGCGAACGCCATTCCTTCGCACGACCCTCAGGGAACCAACGTTGCCAATTTCCGGTCTGCCGCCATCTCGCGCAGCACCCGGTCCGGCGTCGCATCGTAGTCGGGCATGTGAACCGCCAGAAACTCCGCCGGGCGTCAACTTCCCGAGCAAGCGGGGAAAGACCTCCGCAAGATTGTCAATCCCATCTGAGGGCCGCGGGCGCGGCACGTACCAGCCGTCGGCCCGAGCGCGGTGGCCGCCCGTGCGGAATCCGGTCCCGAGATCCAGTCGCAACTTGCGTCAGGGTGGAGTTTGGCCTTCCTCCAATCGCGCCCGCAGTTTCCTCACAACATTGATGGCGGCCTCGATCTCCGACGCGGTCAAGCCGGCGGTAGTTCTATTGGCCCTCTGCTCTTGAAGTAGGCCTAGCTTCTTGATGTTGATTCGTCCGCGCCCGGTGGGTCTCACCAGCTTCGCGCGCTTGTGATCCGGGTTGAAAGTGTACTCGACAGTACCTTCTTCTTCCAGCGCATCTGCAAGCCTCTGAACATTCTGCCGTGCCAAACCCATCCGACGTCCGATCTGCGCCACGGATAGCGATTGAGCTTCGACCGCGCCTAGAACTTGCCAGCGCGCACTCGTTAACCCCAGCGGCTTGGTGAGCCGGTCACCGGCGGCCAATAATCGCCCCTTGAACTGAAAGGTCTCCAGGATGAGTTCGGTGAACGCCTTTCCAGCCTTCGTATGTGGCATGACTGGTTGCCTTGGTCAGATGCCCCTTCACTCATGGCCCGACACACAAATTCGAAACCGACAGCCGCGTGAACAGATGGGGGGAAAAGACGACAGAGGAAGGATACTCTTCCAAAGCTCTTTTGAAATCAGGGTGATTGAAGGCCGCCCGGAAGTGGGCGACAGACTCCCACACAGCGTAGTTCATGAGAACGGCGCTGCCTGCGATCCCTTGATGCAACTGAGTGGAAATGAAACCCGGCTGCTGTTTCATCCATGCCGCGTCTGAAGCCCACGCGGCGAGGAGGTCCGGAATGTCCGCCTCGGCGACCTGGAAGATGTTCAAAAGCACGACGGGTGACTGGTCGCAAAGGGGACCGCAGAATGGGCCGGCGCCAAGCCGCCTACCAGCGCTGACCGGCCCCCGCCGATCGCGGTCGCAATCGCCCCAGTTTGGATTCCGGCGCCTTTCCCCACGTTCAATCTGCGGTTGAAAGCGAAATATTTGCGGCCGCATCGCTGGCAGGCAAACGGGCGCTCCTATGAGAGGCAGGCGGATCGGTTCTTCGACGCACCGAAACCTGAAATCGCAGAGCCTTGCCCGAATGAAGTCGCGCTCGGATCCTTGCTTCAGGCCTCCTCGCAAGCGTCTCAGGCGATATCCATCCACTCACCCCACGCCTCAGAACTTTCCTCGGACTCCACCCTCATACACCCGCACTTCATAAATCCGGGCCCGCCCCGCCCCATTCGTCTCCTGAACCGCAATCCGCACCGCATCCGCCTCCACCGGCTCGAACCGCAGCACCCGCCGTCTCAGATAATTCCCGCTCTCGCCTGCCACCCGCCGCCACTCACCCCCCACCCGCGCCAATACATCGTACGTCTTTACACAATCCGGATACACAAACAACGGCAGACGCGAATGCCGGTTCACGTCCGTATCGAACACCACTTGCACCGTATCCATCCGCCGCGCCCGCGGCCACGTCAATTCGAGCCACGCCGGCAGCGCGTCCGACACCCACAAATTGGTCCAACGGTCCGGCCGCGACGTCCCCCGTGCCACGTTCTGCGCCCCATACGGCCGCTGCTCCGGCGTCAACCGCAGGCAGAAATGATGATTGTTCCGGATCGGCTCCCACCGCGTCGCCCCCGTCAACCTTGCCGCCGTACACCCCGCCGGCGATACCGCCGCCTCATCCGCCCGGTCGGCGTGCTCCGCCCACGACAAGCCCTCCACCGCCGGCAGATGCACCCAGTACAACCGCCCCGCCTCCACTTTCTGCCTCAACGCAAACCGCACATACCCCGACCACCGCGCCGGCACCACAGCCTTCGCTTTCGCCAAATCCAATCCATTACGAAAATCGTAGACGAATTCCGATGACCGCAGCCCCAGTGTCACCTCCACCGGCCGGTCCAGTTCCGACCGTAACAGCAACTCCACCGCCTCCACCCGCTCCGTCGATACCGGAAACAACTGCGCCGCCGGCACTCCCAACGCCGTAAACTCCCTGCTCTCCTCAAACTCCAGCACCGCCTCCCCGCTCGACGTTACCCTCGCCTCCCGAGCCAGATCCGCCGCATCGTCATTCGTCCACCCCGGCAGAAAGCAGTCTTCCCGCAACAACA
>JAEUQG010000503.1 GCA_016789755.1 Bryobacterales bacterium | reverse complement strand
TCGCGATGACAGGCAGCGGACCGGCAAGGCCCGTCCGCGCCGTGCTGGTGGATACATCATTCTTCCACACACTTGGCGTTCAGCCTGCACTTGGCCGAACGTTCGCGCTCGATGACGAGAAGCGAGGCTGCTCGGTCGTTTTAACTCACGGCTTCTGGCAGGACAAACTGGGAGGCAATGATGGAATCACTGGACAGCAGCTGACACTTGATCACCGGCAGTGTGCAGTGCTAGGCGTCATGCCCCGGGGCTTCGGGTTCTATCCGCCAGCTACGGAGATGTGGCTGCTGCTGACCCCTGATTTTCGGCCTCGGCGCGAGCAAATGGGCGTCGGCATATTCGCACGTCTTGCACCGGGTGTCACGACCGATCAGGCTCAATCGGAGCTGAGGGCGCTCTACGGGCAGACAGATAGAGCTCCGGGGAGCGACCGCGAATCCATTCCAAAGGTCTATGCACTCCAAGGTGAGCTGACGTACCTCGCGAGCCCAACGCTTCGTGCAACTCTTGTAGCGCTGAGCGGTGCCGTATTGTTTGTCTTGTTGATCGCCTGTGTAAACGTGGCAGGTCTAATGCTCGGACGCTCTGCGGCCCGAGAACGTGAGCTGGTAGTTCGTGCTGCACTTGGCGCAGCAAGGCATCGCCTCGTGGGGCAGCTTCTGACTGAAGGGTTGTTGGTGTCATTGGCGGGTACTGCACTCGGGATTCTCTTTGCCTACGGAGCCCTCCAATATTTTCGATATGCAAATCCGGTTGAGCTGCCCGTGAACACTGACATCGCCCTGCACACACCCGTGTTGGTGTTCACGGGCGGGCTTTCCATCGTGTCAACATTGCTCTTCGCCTTGATACCAGCGTTGCGCGCATCTCGAATTGACCTAAATCAGGTGGTCAGAACTGGCGGTCGAGGTGCGATTCACAGCGGAATGCGGCTGAAGCTTGCGGGGAGTCTGATAGTGGCCGAGGTGGCGCTTTCGGTCGCGCTCCTTGCGGGAGCCGGACTCTTGATTGAGAGCGTCCTACGCCTTGGCGTTGCGCCGCTCGGATTCACTCCCGAGGGCTTGGTCTCGATGAAACTGAGCCTTCCGGAAGAGAGCTATCGGGAGTCGGTGCGACAACTTCGGTTTTACGATGAGCTACGTCAAAGAATCACTTCTATACCTGGAGTTGAAGACGCGGCGCTCATAAACTGGAGCTTGCGAGGGCAAAAGCTAGAAGTTGCCGGTCAGCCTCATGAACCGCGAGACATTGGATCTCAGGCCGTCACTCCGAACTGGTTGGCTGTGATGAAGGTTCCTCTTCTTCGAGGCCGTTTCTTCACCGGACAAGATTTATCTAATTCCACACCTGTTGCGGTAATCAATGAGAAACTTGCCCGCCACTACTTTCCGGCAAGCGATGCTATCGGACAGCAAGTCCGATCCAGTCAACCTGGAGGAGAGAATCCTTGGCTGACCATTGTTGGAATCGTGGGAAACGTCAGAGACACCAACTACAACTGGAACATGCAGCCCGTCGAACCAGAGATCCTTTACCGTCCGATGGAACAAGCCCCGAGCGGCTTGGCTTATGCTCTAGTGCGAACGACTGGTCTCTTCGGAGGGGTAGAAGACGCCCTGCGGCATGAGGTGACAGCGGTGGACTCGAACGTTCCTGTGTATGACCTTCAAACGTGGGCATCACGGCTGGCAAAAGATTTGGCTTACCCGCGTTTTCGAGCCTTAGTATTTGGTGGCTTCGCTGCCTTCGCGTTAGTTCTAGCGGCAGTAGGACTATACGGCCTTCTGGGACAGTTCGTGGCACACCGAAGACAAGAATTTGCCGTTCGCATGGCGGTTGGCGCGTCTAGCGCCAGCATCTTCCGGCTTGTCGCTCGGCAAGGTGGAGTTCCTGTAGTCGCGGGCCTCGTGATCGGAGTCAGTGCTGCCGTCGCTCTTTCGCGAGGAATTGCAACCTTGCTCTACGGCGTTCGACCGGCAGAGCCATTGACACTAATCGGCGTTTCCGTCGTGTTATTGATCGTGGCGGGAATAGCGATCACATTGCCCGCCTTGCGCGGAGCAAGTGTTGATCCGATGGCTATACTTCGAGACGAATAAATTTGCACCGCTTCGGTTGGTTGTCTTTGGCATCTACTCTTGGCTGGTCTGTCGGGCTAGGTGACTGCCTGCGAGCAGACCCAGCGCGGCTACGGCCCAGTATCCGCGGTGCCCATCCGATAGCTGGTGGTTCATGGACCTGATTCTATCAGCCCTCTCCGTGTTGCGTCGGGTGCTACCCGACTACCTTGCTTGGGAGCCAGCGGAAGCGTGCAGTATGTAGAGAAAAGTAGAGAAAGGTTCTTAGGCTTGGCCAATAACGAGACTTTCCCGAGCCGCATCGACCACCTCTTTGGCGACTTCTCGAAGCGAATTGACCTCAAGAATTCTTTCCATCTGCGTGAGGAGTCGATTCAGCAGGCGGAAGTTACCGCTGGTGACGCGGATGATTGCCGCGATGGCTTCTTCGTCCCACGGCTGTTCGGGTAGATTCACTCCTGCCGGTGTCCATCGCTGAGCCAGCAGGCGCCGGATTTCTGCGGTCCCCAGCGGACGGAATTCATGGATGAACCCAATTCTGGAGTAGAACTGCGCGTACCGCGCAAGGCGCTTTTCGAGTCCGGGCATTCCGATCAGAACGATGCCAACCTCACTGGCGTCGAAGATGGCCCGCACCTGTTCAAGACTCGCCATGCGTAGGCGGTCAGAGACTCATTCTGTTCGAGGTGCGGCTGGAGCAACCGGAAGCGCTCCATGGCCAGCTTGCGTGCCTCTTCTGGGACTCCGGCCAGTTCGTCCATACCAAACCAGTATGCCAAATAATGTTGACGATCCTATGCCAAATAATTCTGAAAGCTACACATTCGGTGGTAATTTCGGGGAGTGGGAGGGAACATTCGTGGAATTCGTCGGAATCGGCGAGGAGGAACCAGTCGTTGGGGTAATCGCGGCGCGGCTTGGCGTAGGCTTCCTGCTGGATGTCATTCCAGGATCCGGTATAGGTATCGGTGACGCGGAGGCCGAGGCGGGCGACGGTGGCATGAACGATGTCGCGGATGGGGCCGGCGGGGTGGCGGAGGTGGAGATTGATGAAGAAGGACTGGATGCCGAGGGCGGCGTAGTGGCGGAGCATGGGGTCGAGGGTGGAGACGTCATCGCCGCCGACGGTAGTGATGAGGTGTGGGGTCATCAGGGTTTTCCGGGGAGGCTGAGGGCGTGGTGGAAGAAGGCGGCGTAGCGCGGGGTGAGGTTTTCGCGGAGGTAGAGGCTGGAGGCTTGCCTGGCCTTGGCGGCCTGACGCTGGTATTCGTTTTCGTCGAAGCAGAGTTGGACGATGGCGTCGAGCCAGGGTTGGACGGCTTGGGGGGAGACGGGTTTGCGGGTGTGAATGGTGAGGTCATCGGGGAGGGGAAGAACGAAGCCGGCTCCGTTGCAACTTTCTTCGAGTCCGCCGCGGTTGCTGACGATGGGGGGGACGGAGTTGACAAGGGCTTCGGCGGCGACGCGTCCGGAGGGTTCTTCCCAGACGGAAGGGACGAGGAGGATACGGGTGTTGGCGAAGATGTCGCGGGGGGTGGGGACAGGAGGGGAGATCATGATGCTTTCGTGGCGGCGGAGATCGAAGCCGCCGCCGAGCGCGGCCTGGACGACATTGCCGGCAGTGCCGCGGGATTCGATGGCGAGCACGGCGATTTTAGGCTGGGTGCGGCCGAGTTCTTCGGCGAGGCGGGCGAAGAAGAAGAGGCCTTTTTCGACGGAGGGATTGACGATGGTGACGAAGATGGGGTCGTGGTTGGGGGCGAGGACGTCGTCGAATTCGATGGGGGTGGGGAGGACGGTGCTATCGACGCCGATCAAGTGGAGGTAGCGGCGGCGGAGGAATTCGCTGGGTGTGGTGACGATGTCGATGTTGCGGAAGAAGGCGGCGTCGAGGTAGGACATGTTGAAGACGCAGAAGGCGATGCGGATGTGCCGTTGGCGGGCGCGGCGGAGGCGGCGGATGTCGCCGGGGAGGCCTCCGTAGGTGAAGACGATGTCGGGGTTGAAGGATAGGAGGGTTTCGTCGAAGAGGCGGTCGAACTGGCGGCCGTGGGTTTTTTCCCATTGTGCGATGGAGAATCGCCCGGTATCGAGGAGGGTGTAGGGGATGCCGCGTTGTTGGAAGCGGAGTTCGCGGGCGGAGTGGGAGGAGGCTGGGCGGATCTCGGGTTCGAGGTTGAGGGCGCGGAGATGGGCGACGGGGTCGGCGTGGAGGGCGCGTTCGGTGGCGGTGGTGGCGAGGGCTCGGACGTCGAAGCCGGATTGAAGGGCCATTTCGGCGGCGGTTTGGGCGGTGCGGGCGGCTCCGCTGGAGGGGTCCTGGGGGAGTTGAGGGAGGAGGAGGAGGATGCGGGGGGCCATGAGTATTTATGATGCCTTAGTGGATGGGTGTTGTTGGCCATGGATGAATGGGATGAACACGGATGGGAACGGGGCTTCCTCCGCTGTTGGATAGGCGCGTGAGACTGTTGGCCGACCACGCCTGCTGCATGGGCGGCGATGGAGGATGTGAGCAATGAAGAGGTGGGAGTCGCTGGGCTCGGCGCGGCGTTGGCTACAATGTATCACCAAGAAATCTTTGACGGCTGCCTGAGGTAATCGATGACCCTCTATGTCTTCTACGTGATTTTCACTCTTTATCCGGCGAAGGCTCTTCAGGGCGATTGCGACTTACAACTTAGGGTAGTGAGCACGGTGGGGCGCCCCATAACCGGGGTTGGCGGTCGCGTAGTGCACGAACCGCCAACCAACAACGACTGTGACCATTGCCACTGGAGTTTAGGCAACTTCTACTGCAAGAGCGCCTCAGCCTAAGACGGTTGGTTTCTTCACACGTCGACGAGTCGGCCCGGCGAATCGTGGCCACAACTCTGTTTTATCTTGAATAAGAATAGCGAAAAGAGGTTTCCCCAACGATGCGGGCCGTACTTGTCACTCTGAGTATGATTCTATCCACCGGAACATCTGCAATTCCTCAGGCCGCTCCCGATTTGGCGCCAAGATCTGCTGCGACAAACGGCCGGCCTGTTGATCCTGGCAGTGAACGGTTCCGGGACGTGATCGACGCCTCCCGCGCGATGCCCGTGGAGGTGTTTGCCGATACGGTGTTCCGGGTGCTCAGCGCGAACGCGGAGGGTAGCCGCAAGTGGCGGCAGCAACTCGTCGATGATGTTTACGCCAAGGCTGGCGAAGCCGCACGGCGCACTCATTTGACCTACTTAAGAGATGAGCGGCTCCGGGATCTTGCCTTCTTGGTCGCGGCTTCAAACCAGCGTCTTGATGAGCTTTCTATCCGCGTTAAGGCCATCCAGTACATGTCACGGATCGACGCGAAGAAGGCGGCCGAATGGCTGGAGGTCTTGGCCCTTCCGAAGTTGGAGACCGCTGTTTGTGGAGACTTCGCTTCTGAAGATACGGATGCCATCTTCAATCTGCTGGCCGAGGCCGGGCCAACGTTATACAACTCCAAGGAAGGTCATGACCGCTACGAGGCCTTGCTTCGCAGGCACATCAGCAGCATTTCATCCATCATGCAACTTGCCCCCGCCGCCAACATGCTGCTTGCCGCGAAACTCGACGGGGATTCGTTTGGCAGCCTCCTTACTGCCTACACCGCCCGGGTTGCGGACGTAAGAGGCGACGACACCACCTTTGCTATTGCCATTGCCCAGGGGCAACTCCTGCCCTCCATCGACGAATTGCTGAAGAGATCCGCGGCGCTCGACCGCGGCACGGAACCATTGCTGGCGGCCACCAGGCAGTTCCTGGCCGCTCACCTTGCTCAACCTCGATGTGGCGCCGCGCCCCGCATCGAAAGTGATAGCGAAAAAGCCAAGGATGCCCGAACCGCGGCAATCGAGTTCTACAATGGGCGATTGGAGAGGTACCTTTCCGCAGGCGCCCCGCTCACGCCCAAAGCGGACGCGCCAATGGCGAAGGTTGTTTCGAACGCCGGAGACGTTCTTAACCTCGATAAGGAATCATGCCTCATGGAAGTGTCGCGGCATCTGCTCGTAAAGGACAGCGACAAACCCTTCAATTGGACGGGAGATCTGGATCGCTGCTTGACCCGTATTCGCAAATGGAAACCGGAAGGCGTGGAGTGCCGCGAGTGCATCTTTGTTGTCCAGACGAAAGCCTTCCTCACCTTGGCTACAGTGGCAACGGAAGCTTCGGATCTGCAGCAGGTCGTTGGGGCATATTTGCAGTTGATGGAAGGCAATCCCATCCAGAAGGAAAAACCGGCAGAGTGGTTGACTTGTCTCAAAGCAATGCTGAACAGCGGCCGAAGTGTTAGCAAGGCGGATGAGCAGAGATTGACGCGCGTCAGGTCGCCATTTCTACGGCCTCATCTATTCCCGGACAAAGTCCTTAGCGGCCTGAGTGACTCTCGCGATCCTATTGTCCATCTCTACCTGCAACTCGAGCGCTTAGCCCCCCAAAACTACAGTTTCTGGTGGACGACTCTGAGCTTCTGAATGCTCTTGTCCTCTTCCCCGCGGATCAATCCCGAACATGTCCAGACACTTGAGCCTAACTGATAATGATATTCACGGAAGGCTCAGCCTAAGAGCATCGGCAGGAGCAATTGAAGGTGCTTGGATGGTTGTTGGCTGCCGAGCGTACAGTCACATCTACCAGTAGGAACACTCGATGTCACTATCCAAGATCGATCATCTGCCACGAGTGAGAATGAGATCCTTCAGGAATCTCAATGGATCAGGCGAGTGCTTGGGGCTCGGAATCGTGCTTGAGGAGTTGCCGTTTCCATGGGCGGCAAAGATATGCAGAACAAGCCATCGGATTGGGTTGGTGAGGAGGAGGCTCATGCGTTGGCCGACCGACGG
>JAEUQG010000452.1 GCA_016789755.1 Bryobacterales bacterium | reverse complement strand
AGCTGCAGGAAAAGGGGCTGCGGGAAAATACGCTGATTGTGTTCACGGGGGACAATGGATTTCTGCTGGGGCGGCATGGATATTGGAGCAAGGGGCACGCTTCGGATCCGATTAACATGTACGAGGAAGTGATGCAGGTTCCGATGATCTGGAACTGGATGGGCAAGGTGCCGGTGGAGGCGACGCGGCCGGAGTTGATCAGCTTCTACGATCTGATGCCATCGTTGTGCGAAGCGGCGGGAGTGCAGGCGCCGGCGGGACGGAATCTATGCGGGCGCAGCTATTTGAATGTGGCGTTGAACCGGAAGCTGGAGCAGCCTTGGCGCAACGTGATTTTCGGGCATTTCCGGTACACGGAGATGGCTCGCGATGCGCGCTACAAGGTAGTGGTGCGGCATAACGGCGCGGGTCCGAATGAGTTGTACGATCTGCGGGCGGACGGGCGGGAGCGAACGAACCAGTACGACAATCCGCAGTTTCTGCAAGTGCGGGAGCGGCTGCTGGGCGAGTTGGAGAAGTGGCGCAAGCAGTACGTTTGATTGGGTTCAGGAGCGGGCCTGCTCGACGCCGGCCGGGCCGAACCATTTGCGGAGGCGGGCAGCGATGCCGCGGAAGATGGCGGCGATGGCTTTCCAGATGATCGGCAGCAGGATGGCGATGGCGATGAGCAGTACGACAACAATGCCGAGGGCGATGTAGGGGTATTGGGAAACCAGGAGCACGAGCGTGACGGCGAAGACATCTTCGGCGGTGCTCATGGCGGCCTGGGTGAAGGGCTCGCCGGTGCCGTGGGAGAGAAGGCGGACGCCCATTTTGGTGGCGTGCGAAGCGAGGGCGACCGTGCCGCCGGTGATGGCGACGAGGGTCTGCTCGACGGGGCCTAAGTGGGAGGCGGCGGTGAGGGCCATGACGGCGGCGCCGATGGGGCGGACGAAGGTGTGGATGGTATCCCAGGCGGCGCTGACGAAGGGGATCTTGTCGGCGAAGAATTCGACGCAATAGAGCAGGCCGGCGGCGATGAGGACGGCGGGGTGGGCGAGCGGGGCCAAGTCTTTGGGGAGGCCGGTGAGCCATTCGTAGCGCAGGCCGAGGCCGACGACGAGGATGGCGGCGTAGAGATTGACGCCCGAGGCAAACGACAGCCCGAGCAATCCGGAAAGGGAGGTCAGTGAGGCGGTCATCTTCCACCTATGATACGCAAGCGAGGGCTTGCGGGTTCCGCCGAATCGATGCTTGACAAGGGGATCGGCGGGCTCGCGTTAGCTCAGTGTCAGACCGGGGAGCGGGCCGGTGGAGTCGCCGAAGTGTTCGGCTTTGACGCCCATGCGATCCATCATGGTGAGGAAGAGGTTCGACATGGGGGTTTCCTTGCGGTAGACGACACGGCGGCCGGTTTTGAATTTGTTGCCGGCTTTGCCCGCGATCAGGGTGGGGAGATCTTCGTGGCTGTGGCGGTTGCCGTCGGCGAGGCCGGCGCCGTAGACGATCATGGAGTTGTCGAGGATGCTGGCTTCGCCTTCTTTCGAGGCGCGGAGTTTCTGCATCCATTTGGCAAATTGCTCCATATGGTAGGTGTTGATCTGGGCGACCTTTTCCATCATGGCGAGTTCGTTGCGATGGTGGGTGAGGGGGTGGTGGCCGTCGGGGATGCCGATTTCGCGATAGGCGCGGGAGGTGCCTTCGCGAGTGACGAGGAAGGTGACGACACGGGTGAGGTCGGCCTGGAAGGCGACGGTGATCATGTCGGTCATGAGGCGGAAGTGCTCGGCGAAATCGGCGGGGACGCCGTAGGGTTTGTCCATGCCGGGGTTGACCTGGGCGTTATCCTTTTCGGCTTTTTCCAATTGGCGCTCGATTTCGCGAATGGAGGAAAGATATTCGTCGAGTTTGCGTTTGTCGGTGGGGCCGAGGGAAGTTTGGAGCTTGCGGGTGTCGTCGCTGACGAAGTCGAGGATGCTGCGGCGGAACTTGGCCTGGCGGGCGCGTTCTTCGGGGGTGAGATGGGCGCCGTTGCCGAAGAGGCGTTCGAAGAGGGCGCGGGGATCGAGGATGGGGGGCAGGGGTTGGGTCTCGCTGCGCCAGGCGAGGTTGTTGGTGTAGGCGCAGGAGTAACCGGAATCGCAATCGCCGGCCTGGCGGGCGTCCTCAAGGCCGACTTCGAGGGAAGGGAAGCGGGTTTCCGAGCCGACCTGGTTGGCGACGATCTGATCGCAACTGATGCCGACCTTGATGTCGTAGGCGGATTTGCGGGGTTGGATGCCGGTGAGGTAGCTGCCGCAGCAGCGGCCATGGTCGCCGGCGCCGTCGAGCAGGGCGCGGCCGTTGTTATGGGTGAGGTTGCCGAGGAGGGTGATCTCGTCTTTGAACGGTTCGAGAGGTTTGAGGATACGGGGCAGTTCGGTGAGCGGGCCTTCGTAGGAGGGGTTCCAATGGCGCATGTCGATGCCGTTGGGCACATAGACGAAGGCCATACGGACGGGTGTCTTGCCGGGGACCTTGTTGGCGGGCATGGCGGGGGCCATGGCGTCGAGGTAGGGGAGCGCTACTGCTGCGCCTGCTCCGCGGAGGAAGGTCCTTCTCGAAAGTGCTTTGCGTGTAATCATCATCGCCGGGCTGTCTCCTTAGCCTTGATCACGTTATTCGACTGCACGAACTCCCCGCGCCGCGATTGAAACGGCATACTGCGTACGACTTCGAATAGCAAGGTCTGGAAGCGATACCCCTCTGCTGCCAGTTTGCGGTTGATATCCTCTACAGTCTTTCTATCATATCTTTCGACGCCGCGGCCGAGGGCGTAGGTGAGCATCTTTTCGGTGAGTCCGCGGGTGAAGCGATTGAGGTCGTCTTTGAGCAGGACGCGGAGTTGGGCGGGGGTTTGGAAGGACTTGCCGTTGGGGAGTGTACCGCCGGCATCGATGGGGAATTTGCCGTCCATGGTGCGCCAGCGGCCGATGGCGTCGTAGTTTTCGAGGCCGAAGCCGAGGGTATCCATTTTGTTATGGCAAGAGGCGCAGACGGCGTTCTGGCGATGCTTTTCCATCTGCTGCCGGAGCGAGGCGGCGCTGCCGACGGAGCTATCGTCGAGCGGGGGGACATCGGGGGGCGGGACGGGCGGCGGAGTGCCGAGGATATTCTGGAGCACGTACTTGCCGCGGATGACGGGCGAGGTGCGTGTGGGATAGCTGGAGACGGTGAGGACGCTGGCGTGGGAGAGGATGCCTCCGCGCTGATCGGTGGCGAGATCGACGCGGCGGAAGTCGGGGCCGGAGACGCCATCGATGCCGTAGTGTTTGGCGAGGCGCTCATTGAGGAACGTATAGCGGGCATCGAGGAATTCGGTGAGGGGCTGGTTCTGTTTGAGGAGGTGATCGAAGAAGAGGCGGGTTTCGGTCTCCATGGCCTCTTTGAGTTCGGCGCCCCATTCGGGAAATTTTCCGGGGTCGGGTTTGACGCTGTCGAGGTTGCGGATTTCAAGCCACTGGCCGGCGAAGTTGGAAGAGAGGGCGGCGGCGCGCGGGTCGGCGAGCATGCGCTTGACTTGGGCGTCGAGTGTGGCGGGGACTTTGAGTTTGCCGGCTTCGGCGAGGGCGAGGAGTTCGTCGTCGGGCATGGAACTCCAGAGGAAGTAGCTGAGGCGGGAGGCGAGTTCGAGATCGGAGATGCGGTGGACGAGATTGGGGTCGGTGGGGTTGGGATCGCGCTCGATGCGGAAGAGGAAATGGGGGGAGACGAGCATGGCCTGGATGGCGAGTTGGATGCCCTGTTCGTTGGAGAGGCCTTCCTGTTTGGCGGCGGCGACGAACTTCATGAGGCCGGCTGTTTCCAGTTTGGTGACGGGGCGGCGCCAGGCGCGGCGGGCGAGGGTGGAAACGATGCGCTGCCGGCAGACGATGCCGTCGTTGGGATCGCAGAGGAGGATTTTCTTACGGCTGGCTTTTTCGACTTTGGCGGGAAAGGGGCCGACGAAGAAGATGGAATCCATCCACTTGTTGACCTTGTTGTTGTAGGCGTCTTTAGCGCTGAGGGTTTTGACGAATTGGTCGTCGAGAAAGGCGGCGCGGAAGACGTGGTCGCCTTCGGTGAGGAGGACTTTGAATTCCACTTCGGAATAGGGGTTGAAATAGACGAGGCCGGAGGGTTTGGTTTCGACGGATTGGGAGTGGATCTGTTTGCCGTCCATGAAGAAGGCGAGGGTGACGGGTTGGGCGTCTTTGTCGCGTTCGCCGGGGAGGCCGATGCGGACGGTGTATTCGCCGTCCCATTCGATGCGGTGGGTGGCTTCGATGGTGGAGGGGTCGAGGCGGCGGATGCGCTTTTCGCGGGAGTGGTACATCACCTCGAGGGGCTTTTTGGGGAGGGGGTCGGCGCCGATGGCTCGGGCGGCGATGCGTTCGGCGGCGTTGAGGTATTTTTCCATCAGCACGGGGGAGATGGTGAGGACATCGCCGATGTTGTCGAAGCCGTAGCCGGAATCGTCGGTGGGGAAATCCTTTTCGGCGCGGAAGTCGACGGCGAGCAGATCGCGGATGGTGTTGGTGTATTCGTTACGGTTGAGGCGGCGGGCGGTGACGCGGCCGGGATCGGGCTTGACGAGTTTATCGGCCTTTTCCCATTCGGCGGCGATGAGCTTGTTGGTAGCGGCGATTCGATCGGCGGGGGGGCGGGGCATGCCTTTGGGGGGCATTTCGCCGGATTCGATTTTTTGCAGGACTTTTTCCCAGCCTTCGCGCTGATCGTGGATGGAGGCAGGGTTGGAGAAGGAGGAGAGGTTGACGCTGCCCGATTGGGTGCGGTCATTGTGGCAGGGGACGCAGGATTGTTCGATCAGTGGGGCTACGGTTTTGCGGTAGGCGGCTTCATCGGGTTTGGGGGCGGTTGCGGTGTTTGCCGCGGAGAGGAGGAGCGCGGCGGATCCGGCAGCGGCGAGGGAAAGGGATAGGGCGTGGCGCATGAGCGTATCCTCCCATTGTATGGCAGGCTATTGCCTGGCAGGTGGATGCATGGCTACGCGAGGATGTCTTTGATCACGTTGCCGTGGACGTCGGTGAGGCGCATGTTGCGGCCGCCGTAGTAGTAGGTCAGTTTGGTGTGGTCCATGCCGAGCAGGTGGAGCATGGTGGCGTGCAGGTCGTGGACGTGGACTTTGTTTTCGACGGCGAAGTAGCCGTATTCGTCGGTGGCGCCGTAGACGAGACCCTTCTTGACGCCGCCGCCGGCCAACCACATGGTGAAGCCGAAGGGGTTGTGATCGCGGCCGATGCGGGTGACGTAGCCGCCGTCGGGGAACTGGGCGCAGGGCGTGCGGCCGAACTCGCCGCCCCATACGACGAGGGTGGAATCGAGCAAGCCGCGGGCCTTGAGATCCTTGAGCAGGGCGGCGATGGGCTGGTCCGTGGATTGGGCGTTGATGCGGTGGCCGGATTCGAGGCTGCCGTGCTGGTCCCAGCGGTCGATGCCGGGACGCGCGGGGGAGAGCAATTCGATGAAGCGCACGCCGCGCTCCACGAGACGGCGTGCAATGAGGCATTCGCGTCCGAATTCATCGGTCAATTTCCCGCCGATGCCGTACATTGTTTTGGTGGCTTCGGATTCCTGGGAAAAGTCGAGTAAATCGGGCACGGCCGATTGCATGCGGAAGGCCATTTCATAGTTGGCGATGGTGGCCTCGATTTCGCTTACTTGGCCGAAGCGCCGGACCACGCCCTTGTTGAGCTTGGAAAGCAGAGCGAGTTTATCGCGTTGCAGTGTGGGGTCGGATTCCAGCGGCCGCAGATCGGCGACGGGGTGATCGCCCTTGCGGAAGAGCGTGCCCTGATAGGTGGCGGGGAGGAAGCCGCTGCCGAAGCAATCCATGCCGCCGGGGGGGATGAGTCCGCTTTCGAGAACGATGAATCCGGGGAGATTTTCGGATGCGCTGCCCAGGCCATAGTTGACCCACGCGCCCATGCTGGGGCGGCCCTGGAAGCCGGAGCCGGAATGCATGAAGTAGTTGGCGGCGGTGTGTTCGCTGTGGTCGGCGACCATCGAGCGGATGATGGTCATGTCGTCGACGCATTGCGCCGTGTGGGGGAAGAGGTCGCTGACCCACGCGCCGGATTGGCCGTACTGTTGGAAGGTGAACGGCGAGCCGTAGACCTTGTCGCTGATATTGAAGACGGTGGTGGGCGTTTCGATGGGGATTTTCTGTCCGTTTTCCCTGGTCAGGCGCGGTTTCGGATCGAACGTGTCCATCTGGGAGGGGCCCCCGTCCATGAACAGAAAGATGACCGATTTCGCTTTGGCCGGATAGTGCGGCTTGCGTTCGGCGGCCTGGGACTCGCGGGCGAGCATGTGAAGCAGGGCGAGTCCCCCGAAGCCGTTGGCGGCGGTGGCGAGCATTTGGCGGCGGCTAACGGACATAAATGAACTCCGGAGAATTGAAGATCACGTGGCAGAGGCCGGCCCAGGCGTTTTCGGCGGCATCGGGGCGGGCGGCGAGCGCACTCTGGCGGCGGGCGATGAAGGCGAGCGATTCTTCGCGCTCCCAGTCCTCCGGCGGGCGAAGGAAGGCGGTTTCGAACAAGGTGTCGACGCGCCGGGCGGCTTCGGGCTGGGAGGCGAGCAGATGGCGAGCCCAAGCGCGCGCGCTTTCGGCGATGAATTCGTTGTTCAACATCAGCAGCGCCTGGGAAGGCACTGTGGAACTGCCGCGCGTGCCGATGGTGGAGACGGGCAGAGGGTAATCGAAGGCGAGGAACATTGGGGTGAGGAAATTGCGGCGCACCTGAATGTAGATGCTGCGGCGGCCGGCGCCGTCGAGCGGGCCGGACTTGGGCTTGCCGCGCCCGTCCTGATACCTGGAGATATGCGGGGCGATGCCCGGCCCGAAGAGCGTGCGGTCGAGTTTGCCGGAAACGGCAAGGATGGCGTCGCGAATGGCTTCGCCTTCCAGGCGGCGCACGGGCATGTGCTGCAGCAGATCGTTACGGGGATCTGTGCGCGCGGCCGCCTCCGAAGCTTCGCTCGACATCCGGTAGGCGCTCGACAGCAGCAGCATGCGGTGCAGTTGCTTCACGCTCCAGCGATTCTCGACGAAAGCGGCGGCGAGGTAGTCGAGCAGTTCGGGATGGGTGGGAGGCTCGCCGGTTTTGCCGAAGTTGTCGGTGGTGCGTACGATGCCTTGGCCGAAGTGGTGTTTCCAGACGCGGTTGACGAAGACGCGGGCGGTGAGGGGATTAGAGGGATCGGCGATGGCTTCGGCGAGGGCAAGCCGTCCGCTGCCGGCGGTGTAGGGCGTTGGAGTGTCGCCGGCGATGACTTTGAGGAAATGGCGCGGCACTTCCTGGCCGAGGTTGCGATGGCTGCCGCGGAGGTGGATGCGGACATTGCGCGGGTTTTCGTCCATGCTGATCATGCCGAAGGCGGATTCGGGGATGGCGGCTTCGACGGCAGCGCGTTGAGCCTGGAGCGAGGCGAGTTGCGGGTGCGCGATGGCAGCTTCGAGTGTGGCGGGGCCCGGCGGCGGCTCATCGGTGGGCGGCGGGTCCTTGAGGTCGGAGAAGACGATGGCATCGACGGCGATGTGGCCGTTCTGGCTGCGGTCGACGATCTCGAAGTAGCAACTGCGGTTGATCTCCTTGGTCATGCGCACGGTTACCCATTCCCAGCCGCCCTTGCCGGTGGGGACGAAATGTTCGCTCTTGTGATCGTCGGCGACAACGGTGAGGCGGACGGGTTCGCGCTCTTTGCCGCTTTTGAGGCCTTTCGAGCCGGCCATGCGGACATGAACCCAGAGCTTCGGCATGTTGAATTTTTTGGAGGTGAGGGCGCCGGTAAGGCGGTCCGAGCCGGGGCCGAAGGAAGAGGCCATGGCTTCGCCGGCGTAGTTGTGGATGGGCTGATTGGGGGCCGCCTGGCGGCGGGGTCCGGGGGCGAAGGCGGCGCCGGAGGCATACCAGCCGGTGAAAGCGCCGCGCTCGAAGTCTTCGAAGAGAACGTCGCCGGGGCGCAGGCGGAGGGCGGACGGGCGCGGGGCAGGGAGGGGGCGGAGGCTTCGTATTGTGTTATTAATGTCGTCCAGTTTCAACAAATGCGCTTGAATTATTCCGGAATGAGACGGAGAATCGACGACGTCTTCGCGGACATAGCTGCTGTGCAGAATGCCGGCCAGGGCGTAGTAGTCCGATGAAGGGATGGGATCGAATTTGTGATCGTGGCAACGGGCGCAGGATACGGTGAGGCCGAGAAAGGCCTTGGCGGTGACGTCGATCTGGTTATCGACGGTGTCGGCGCGGGTTTTGACGGAGTCGGTGGCGCTGTTCAGCACCTCGCCGAACCAGAGGTAACCGCCTCCGAGCGGGGATTCGAGAAGGGCGCCGTCGCGGCTGAGGCGGGGGCGCGGGAGGAGGTCGCCGGCAAGGTGTTCGAGGATGAACTGGCGGTAGGGGACGTCTTCATTGAAGGCCCGGATGACGTAGTCGCGGTAGCGCCAGGCATCCAATTTGTCGTTGTCGAATTCATGGCCGTTGGTTTCGGCGAAGCGGACGAGATCGAGCCAGTGGCGGGCCCAGCGTTCGCCGTAGTGGGGCGAAGCGAGCAGGCGGTCAATGAGGCGTTCATCGGCCTGAGGGGTGTTGTCGTTGAGGTAGGCGGAGGTGTCTTGAGGAGTGGGGGGGAGTCCGGTGAGATCGAAAGTGACGCGGCGGAGGAAGTCGCGTTTGGAGGCAGGTTTGGCTGGGGTCAATTGCTGCGCTTCGAGGCGCGCGAGGAGGAAGGCATCGATGGGGGAGCGGACCCAATGGCGTTGGCGCACGTTGGGGAGGACGGGTTTCCGGACGGGTTGAAAGGCCCACCAGCGGCGGCCTTGGGCGAGGTCGATGGAGGGTTTGGGGGAGGCGGGAGGAGCGGCAGAGCGAGGGTCGGGGGCGCCCATACGGATCCAGGTTTCGAAGTCGGCGATGACGGAGTCAGGGAGTTTGCCGGTGGGGGGCATTTTGAGGCGGAGGTTGGTGTAGCGAAGGGCTTCGAGGAGCAGGGAACTGGCGGGATCGCCGGGGCGGAAGGCGGGGCCGGAATCGCCGCCTTTGAGGAAGGCGGGGGCGGTGTCGAGCGTGAGGCCGCCGAAGGGGGACTTCAGTTTGGCGTTGTGGCAGGAGTAACACTTTTCCGCCAGCACCGGGCGGATTCTGGTCTCGAAGAAATCGTCGCCTGGGGCGGCAAGAAGCGGGGCGGCGAAGGTGAGGAGGATAGAGAGCATGGCGATGAAGCGATGTCTCTAGATGTATCACTGTTTGAGAGGCTGAGGGGCCGGAGGGGCCTTGGTTAGCGATGCGGCGTGGTGAGGGCCAGGTATAGTTCCAGCAAGTGCATCGGGCAGTGTTCGAGACCGGGAACCTGGTGAGTGGGGAGCGGCGCGAGGTCCCCGATCCTGCATAGAAGAAGCCGTTCGGTGCCGACGACGACGCTGAACATGGCGACGTCGAGCGCGAGCACTGCGCCGCCGAATCGTTGCAGGCGTACGGCACGTGGCGCGCCACCGGTATCACCCCATTGGATGGCATCGACGATAGCGCGGGCGAGGAGACAGGAGCGGCAGTGGCGGGTGGTGCCGCAACCTCCGGGGGAAATTTCCGAGTGTGGGCAGCCGAGGGCCTCGCCAGTGCGAAGGCCGATGACAGCGCGGGGGAGTTCGACGCCCACCTCGCGGCGGAAGGCGGCGTTGGCAAAGAGGATTTGACGCTGCTCGTTGAGGAGGAGGATCATGCCGGCGGCAGCGTCCATGAGGTTGGTGAGCGGGGACCAGGCGACGAGGGCGGAATGCCAGTCGTTGACGACGGAAGGGTCTTTTCGCTCGGCGGGTAAGAATTCGGAGGTGAGGAGTGCAAGTGACATCCAATGTTCATATCGGCGCGGGAGAGCGGGTTGTGAATGGCCGATAACATGTAAAGTGCCATCCAGTGTTCATAGCGGCGGGAGGGCGGGCCGTGAATGGCCGATAACATGTATTATGTCAACTAATCTCGACGGGTTTCCGGCTCCAGCTACATTCGCCTCGGAGCCGCCACGGCGGCTTAATCTCTGCGGGGGTTGCTGGTCGCTAACCTTCAACAGAGCTCCAGGCAGTCTCTCCATCTCAGTTCGGGAATGAGGACGGGGGAGGTCCTGCTCAACCGTTGTCCCATACGACCTCAATCGTGACGTCAAGCTACGGAGGGGGATAGAGAAGCGAACGCCGCTCGCACAACACTGAGCGGCTCATCGTGGAGCAGCGTCCGTCTTTGCCGCAGCGCGCTGCACCGCCAGGAATTCCATGAGGCTCTTCTGAGCCTCCGGCCGGTCAAATGCGCCGTGGCCGGCGCCTTTGATCACCGTCACCTTGAGGTGTGGAATCACGGGGACTAACCCGTCGACCTCGCTCTTGAAGGGGTCGAGTTCTCCGATGATCGCATGCACCGGAACCGCACCAGAGGACAGCTTCGCGTAGTCGACGGCCCAGGCTTTGGAGCCGCGCACTTTGGCGGCCACCGCCGTGGGATCGGCCTTCGCCACCATTTCCACGGAACGCCGGATCTGCTCTTCGGACGGCGCCGTCCGGCCGGCCGGCGTCAACTTCCGCATAATCGGGCCAAGACCCTTGCCTTGCTCGATGGACTCGGCCAGGGCGTTGATGAACTCCGTGTCGGGATTCGGGACGGACGCGCCCGCCAGAAGCGTCACGGTCAACAGGAGGTCGGGCCGGACCTCCAGCAGTTTCGTGGCGATCGCCGCGCCCATGGAACTTCCGACGACATGAGCCTTCTTGATTTTCAGATGATCGAGGAGTCGCACGACGTCTGCCACCATCTCCATTCCGTATTGGCTTGGCTGATGGGGCTTCTCGCTCTTTCCGCTACCCCTGCAATTCAGCGCGATGGCCTGATAGTCCGCCGCAAGAGTGTCGAAGAAGGGCCCCCAGTTCCAGGTGGTACCCATGAGTCCATGAATCAGAACAACGGGTTCGCCCTTTCCTTCCATCCGGAAGTGAATCCTCACTCCGTTGGAGTCGAAGAAGTGGTCTGTGGCCGGAGCAGAAACGGCAAAGGCAATCCAAGCGCAGGCGACGAACAACGCTTTTCTGGACACGGAAGTGAAATCCTTTCCTTGGAATTTTCTGCACGAGCTTGCCTGACTCTCGTTGAAAGTTGCACTCTCGTCTGATCCATTATCCAAAACTTTCTCTGTCTGCCTTGCAACAGGGACGACGATCGGACGACTACCAACCCTCGGGGGTCACTTCGAAACCGGCCTACGAACGTGAGGCAGGGCAATAGTGTCTTATACCGCGCCAAGGGCGGTCGGCGTCAGGATTACGACCTCGACTGGGACACAAACGCAGACGGAGAACTCCAAAAGCTACAATGATCTGCCGGTCGAAACGGAAGCGGGCTCTGCGGGGACGCAACCAAGCCGAGGGATAAGTCCGGTGCGCTCATCGAGACGATGGACGGCGGCTTCACTTCTACGCTTCCTCCCATGTTGCCTGATCCAACTATTCTTCTTCTACCACCCGCCTGACGGCGTGCTCGCACGAAGATTTGTACCCGCGACTCGGGAGGACCAGCTTCGGGTCCAAACGCCGCACTCAGGAAGAGAACCGCGCCTTAGCGTACGTTACATTCCGTTTTCTGACGGGACCCCATGTAGTCGGCGCCCCCGTGCCCGTGCGATCAACTAATCTCGACGGGTTTCCGGCTGCGCCATTTCCCCCTTGTGAAGTCCGGGATGTCGACAGCCTTGCTGCGCCCCGCCACCGATTCGACGCTGAGGGGGTAGAGGCAACTCCAGGCGGCGGTGTCGTAGACATCGATGGGCGTCTGCGTGCGGTTGCGCACGGCCTTCAGAAACTCGTGGAGTTCGATGTAGTCGGCGCCGCCGTGCCCGTGCGACTTCGCCTCGCCTGCCAGCCTGTTCCACAGCGGATGCTCGAACTCCTTATAGTAAGGTTCGGGGTCGTCCCAGGCATCGACCTTCGCCGAGCGGCCTTCGAAGTAGAATTTGTCGAGCGTTCCACTGTAAATGCCTTGCGTGCCCTGCACGCGCAGAATCAGGTCGTAAGGACGGGGGGAAACGGTGTCGTGATAGAGCGTGACGGTGGCGCCGTTTTCGGTGCGGATGAGGGTGGTGTTGACGTCACCGAGAGCCCAACTGCGCTTGGCGCCGGGGTGCTCGGGGCCGAAATTTTTCCGCGCGTAATGGTTCAGGCCGCGCGACTTGCTCGACATCGAAACGAGGTAGGAGAAACGGTCTCCGCGATTGATGTCGAGCCACCAGCCGATGGGCCCGATGGGGTGTGTGGGATACAGGTTGCCGTTGTTGCGCGCCGCATGCTGCCCACGCCAGGTGATCTCGCCCGCTGGGCCGCGTTCCCCGCCCCGGCTGAGGAACGCTCCCCGCACGTCGTGCTGATAGCCCCCTTCGCAATGCGTCAACTCACCGAACATGCCTTTGCGGATCATGTTCAACACCAGCAGAACATTACGGAAATAGCAGACGTTTTCCAGCATCATGCAGGGCATGCCGGTTTCTTCCGAGGCGTTTACCATGTCCCAACACTGTTCGACACTGACGGCGGCGGGAACTTCGGTGGCGGCGTACTTTCCGGCGCGCATGGTGGCGACGGACATAGGGGCGTGCAGTTGCCACGGTCCGGCGTTGATGACGGCGTCGAGATCGTCGCGCGCCACCAGGCGCTTCCAATCGTCGATGCCGCGGCCGTAGGCTTCGGGGCGCTGCTGCCCGGAAGCTTGTACAGTGGAGACCGCCCGCGCCAAAGCCGTTTCGTTGATATCGCAGACGGCAGGCACGACGACGTTCGGAAAGCCGAGCGTGGCGCGCAGCAGGCTGGTGCCGCGCGATCCGACGCCGATGAAGCCCACGCGCACGGGGCGATCCAGCGGCTTCTGTGTCTGCGCGGCGGCGCCTGCCGCAAAGCCAAGTGCGGCCGCGCCGAGCATCTCTCTACGGCTCCATCGGGTCATCCGGGGGTTCTCCTTGGGCTCTATTCTACGCGTTCGCGGAGCGGGGCCGCGCGGCAAGTACAATAAGGAGGTTATGGATCTCACCGGAAAGAAGATTGTCATCTATTGCGAGAACATGTACCAGGAGATGGAACTCTGGGTCCCCTTGTATCGTCTTCAGGAAGCGGGAGCCGAGGTAACGGTGGCCGGAACGAAGGCCAACCAGACCTACACGAGCAAACTGGGCTATCCCGCGACCACCACTATGTCCTACGACGAATTGAATGCCGCCGATTTCGACGGCGTCATCATCCCCGGCGGCTTCGCTCCCGATCATATGCGGCGTTCGCCGAAAGCCAACCTGTTCGTGAAGCAAATGGACGATGCGGGCAAGCTGGTGGCGGCGATTTGCCACGGGCCATGGGTGCTGTGTTCGGCGCACGGCATGCTGAAAGGCCGCAAGGCGACGAGTTTCTTCGCCATCAAAGACGATGTGGTGAACGCCGGCGCAAAATGGGAGGACGCGGCGGTGGTGGTGGACCGCAACCTGGTCACCTCGCGCACGCCGGCCGATATTCCGGCCTTCAATAAAGCCTGCATAGCTGTGCTGGCCGGCGCATGAACAACGGGGCGGCTATTTCCGTTCGCGGCCTGACGAAGCGCTACGGAGACGTGGAGGCGGTGCGCGGCATCGACTTCGAGGTGCGCGCGGGCGAAGTGTTCGGATTGCTGGGTCCGAACGGCGCGGGCAAGACCACGACGGTGGAAATTCTGGAGGGGTTGCGGACGCGGACGTCGGGCGAGGTGCGCGTGCTCGGATACGATCCGGACAGCCAGTCGATGCAGATCAAAGACCGCATCGGCGTGTCGTTACAGGCGACGAATCTTCCGGAGAAGATCACGGTGCTGGAGGCACTGGAACTGTTTGCCGCCTTCTACACGCGCAACACGAGCCCGCACCAGTTGCTGAAGCGGCTGCAGTTGTGGGAGAAGCGGAACGCCTTCTATTCGACGCTGTCGGGTGGACAGAAGCAGCGGCTGGCGCTGGCGCTGGCGATGGTGAACGAGCCGTCGCTGGTGTTTTTGGACGAACCGACGACGGGGCTCGATCCGCAGGTGCGGCTGGAGATTCACCAGTTGATTCTGGAACTGCGGCAGGCGAACTGCACGATTCTGCTGACCACGCATTACATCGAGGAAGCGGAGCGTTTATGCGACAGGGTGGCCATCATCGACGCGGGGCGGATTATCGAGATGGGGACGCCGCGGGAGATTCAGCAGCGGACGCTGGGCAATTCGCTGATCGAGCTGCAGACGGCGTCGGCGCTGCCCGATCCTCTGCCGGCGTTTGCGGCGGCGGGGAAGGTGCAGGTGCCGGAGGACCGGCGGTCGATGACGGCGCATTCGGCGCATCCGGCGCGGACGCTGGTGGATGTGGTGAAGTGGACGGACCAGGCGGGCATCGAATTAGTGGATATTCACCTAAAGCGCCCGACATTAGAAGACGTATTTATAGAATTAACCGGAAAAAGGCTGCGCGAATAGCCGAATGCGAACTTATATAGCCTACACGCTCACCACCCTGAAGCTGGTCATGCGGGACCGCGTGGTGCTGTTCTTCAACTACTTTCTGCCGCTGATGTTTTTCGTTGTGTTCGCGCAGTCGTTCCGCGCCGACAAGGGCGGGGCGATCAGCCAGGTGATCACGATGGTGCTGATACTGGGCGTGCTCGGGTCGGGGTTTTTCGGGGCCGGATTGCGCGCGGTGCAGGAAAGGGAGCTGAACATTCTGCGGCGCTTCAAGGTGGCGCCGATCACTCCGCTGCCGATTCTGGTGGCGAGCCTCATCACGGGGCTGATCAGCTACCTCCCTTCCCTGTTTCTGATTCTCGCCATCGCCAAGTTCTATTACGGCATGCCGTGGCCGGAGCGCTGGGTGTCGCTGACGCTGCTGCTTTCCGTGGGCCTGCTCTCGTTCCGGTCGATGGGTCTGATTATCGCCGCGGTGGTGAACACGATGCAGGAAAGCCAGATCATCATCCAGTTGTTGTATCTGCCGATGCTGTTTTTGAGCGGCGCGACGTTTCCGGTGAGCATGCTGCCGGGATGGCTGCAGACGGTGGCGCAATTTCTTCCGGCGTCCTATTTATACACGGGGATGCAGGGGATCCTGGTGCAGCGCGAGAGCGCGTGGCAGAACATCAGTTCGCTGGCGGCGATGACGGCGACGCTGCTGGTGGCGACGTTTCTCGGCGTGAAACTGTTCCGCTGGGAAAAGGAAGAGGTGATGCCGCCGAAGGCGAAGTTGTGGCTGCTAGTGGTGTTTCTTCCGTTCCTGGCGTTGGGGACATGGCAGGCTTACAGCAAAGAGAATGTCGCCAAGGCGAAGATTTTGTACCGTGAGATGCGGCGCGACCGGGCGCTGCTGATCCGCGGGCCGCGGATTGTAGTGGGCGACGGCAGGGTGATTGCGGCGGGTGGAGTGCTGATCCGCAACGGAAAGATCGTGAAGGTGTTCGACACGGTGCCGGGCGAGAACGCCGAGAAAGCGGAATCGGTGGAGGCGATCGGGAAAACGTTGCTGCCGGGCTTGAACGACGCGCACGTGCATTTGCTCGCTCCAGGCGGAGCGATGGAGCCGGCGAAGGAGTTCAAACCCGAACAGGCTATCGCGCGGGCGCTGGCCGCCTACTTGTATTCCGGTGTGACCGCGGTGCGGAGCGTGGGCGACGCCGGCTCGATGGTGAACGACGCCCGGCGCCTCATCGATACCGGGGACAAGCAGGGGGCGGAGGTGTTCCATTCGGCGAAGATGTTCACGGCTGCAGGCGGGCACGGCACGGAATATTTCAAGAAAATGCCGGAAAATGTGCGCAAATTAGCGGAGCAGGAAACGCTGTTCCTGCCCAGGTCAGCCGAGGAGGCCCGCGCGCAGGTGGACCAGGCGAAGGCGGCCGGGGCGCGTTCGGTGAAGATCATTCTCGAAAGCGGGAGCGCCGGGCGGTTGTTCAACCGGCTGGACACGAGCATCGCCAGGGCGGCCGCCGGGGAGGCGCGCAAGCAAGGTTTGGCGGTGGCGGTTCACACGGGCGATGCGCGCGACATGGCCGACGCGGTGGGCATGGGGGCGTCGAGCATCGAACACGGCTCGATTCGGGAAGAGATCCCGGACGCGGTGTTCGCGGAGATGGCGAAGCGGGGAGTGGCGTACGACCCGACGTTGGCGGTTGTGGAAGCGCTGACGGAGTGGGCGCACGGACGTTTCAGCCTGTTGGACCGGTCGCTGGTGCAGCAGACCGCTCCGGAGGGATTGATCAAAGCGACGAAGGCGGCGGCGGCGGCGAAGGCGGCGGCGAGCGAAGTGGACCGCGCGATGGGCATAGCGGAGGAGAACTTGCGGCGCGCCTACAAGGCCGGGGTGAAGCTGGTGACGGGATCGGATGCGGGCAACATGCTGGTGACGCACGGACCGGCGGTGCACCGCGAGATGCAGCTTTGGGTGAAGGCGGGAATCCCGGCGAGCGTTGCGCTGACTGCGGCGACGCGCAATACGGCCGAGCTGCTGGGCATCGGAAAACGCGCGGGGTTGATCCAGCCGGGCTACGACGCGACGATGATTCTGGTGGACGGGAATCCGCTCGAAGAGATCGCTGCGACGGAGCGCATTTCGGGAGGCGGGGTGTTCTTCAAGGGAGAGCGCGTGGACCGCGCGGGATTGTTCGAGAAGGACTAGTCTCCTTGTTTTGCCGTGAGCACGAACGATGTCATGGAGAGAGAGTTCATCAGTTCGGCATCGTTGAACCATTGCACATGGTCATCAGAGCGGCGCACGGCGAGCACATACAACAACGGCAGGAAATGTTCCGGGGTGGGAACGGAGAGGGCGGCCTCGGGACCGAAGGAGTCATAGGCGGCGAGTGCATCGATGCCGTTGTCGAGAATGCATTGCTTGACGTGGCGGTTGAAACGCACGGCCCAGGGAGCGCCTTGCGGCGAGTGGAAGCCGATGCGGCCCAGGTTGTGGACGATGTTGCCGCTGCCGAGGATGAGGATGCCTTCTTCGCGCAACGGCGCAAGGGAGCGGGCAAGGGCGTAATGCTGCTGCGCCGAAAGGCGGCGGTCGAGGCTCAGTTGCACGACGGGGATTTGCGCATCGGGATACATGGGCAGCAGCACTCCCCAGCAGCCATGATCGAAGCCGCGCGATTCGTCGAGTTGCGCGCCGGGCAGCAGTCCGGCAACGCGGCGGGCGAGGGCGGGATGGCCGGGGGCCGGGTAGCGCGCCTCGTGCAGGGCTTTGGGAAAGCCGTAGAAATCGTGAATCGTGGCGGGCGCCGGCGAGGCCGTCAAGCACACGCCCTCCGTCTCCCAATGGGCGGAGATACAGAGGATCGCTTCCGGGCGCGGCAGGGTTTGCGCCGCCTCGTGCATGCCGCGGCGGAACCGGTTGTCTTCGATGGCGTTCATCGGCGAGCCATGGCCGGCGAACATTGCGGGCATATCCTGTTTCATTCGATTCACGCTACGCTAAGAGGCACGAAGGAGATTTCATGCCCAGTTTGCGATTCCTCTCTTGCACTATTTTTCTATTTTCCATCGCCCTTCCGGTTTGCGCGCAGCGCGGCAACCGCGATCCGGGAACCTTGCCGCTCGCCAACAGCGAGGCGGAGAAACGGATTCTCGCCGTGCTGGATGAAGCGCGCCAAAGCGGCAAGCTCTATCTGTCGGTGCCGATTGCCGACGGGCGCATGCTGCGGTTGCTCGCCGAGGCGGTGAACGCGAAGACGGTGGTGGAGATAGGCACCTCGACGGGCTATTCGGGTTTGTGGTTCTGCCTGGCGTTGGAAAGCACGGGCGGAAAGCTGACGACATTCGAGTTCGACAAGGAGCGCGCGGCGGCGGCGCGGAAGCATTTCGAGCAAGCGGGAGTGGCCACGATGGTGACGCTGATCGAGGGCGACGCGCATGAAAACGTGAAGCGGATCAAGGGTCCGGTGGATGTGGTCTTCATCGACGCGGACAAGGAAGGCTACGTGGATTACCTGGAGAAGGTGCTGCCGCTGGTGCGGCCGGGGGGCTTGATTCTGGCTCACAACACGCAATTGCGCGAAGTCCGGGAGGGCTATTTGAAGCGTGTGCAGAGCGACCCCGCGCTGGAGACGATGATTTTCAACGACGGCGGCGGGCTGGGGATCACGGTGAAGAAGCGCTGAACCGCGGCCGCGCTATTGCATACGCCGGATCACCGTGCGCACGGCGCCCTGAATCACCAGGTCGGAACGCGGATGGAGCGCGGGATAGGCGGCGTTTTCCGCCTTGAGAAACCACTTGCCGTTGACCCGCACGAGGCGTTTCAGCGTGCATTCGCCATCGATGAGAGCGGCCACAATCTGGTTTTCGCGCGGCGAGGGAGTCGGTTCCACCACCACCATGTCGCCATCGAAGATGCCGGCGTCCTTCATGGAATCGCCGCGCACGCGCAGGGCGAAGCATCCGTTCTTCGGCCGGAAGCCGAGGGTGGTTTCATCGAGGCCCAAAAATGTTTCGGCGCGGGGCGTCTCGGCGGTTTCGGGAAAGCCGGCGGCAATGCTGCCGTAGAGCGGAACTTCGGCGATGCTCGCAGCGTTGTGGCCGACCAGATCGATCTGGCGCGACCCGCGCTCGCCGCGCCGGATATAGCCTTTCGCCTCGAGAGCGTGCAGGTGGCCGACCACACCGTTCGGACTGCGAATATCGAACTGGCGCTGGATTTCCGGAATCGACGGCGAGCAGCCGTTGCGGTTACGAAACTGGAGAATGAAATCGAAGATCGCCTGTTGCCGCTCAGTGAGCATGATACTGTAAATTCTTACACCGAACGGCGGCAATGTCAATGCGAGAATGAAAATCAGCGCGATGCAGAACCTCTCCTTATTCGATGACCCGGCGCCGGAACTGGCGGCGAAACTGCGGCCAAAGCTGGCCTCGCTGGCCGCCGAGCGGATCTACATCGGCGCCAGTTCGTGGAAGTACCAGGGTTGGATGGGACAGATCTACACGCCGGAGAAGTACCTGACGCGAGGGCGGTTCTCACAGAAGAAATTCGAGGCGGAGTGTCTGGCCGAGTATGCGGAGACGTTCCCGGCGGTGTGCGGCGATTTCTCCTTTTATCAATTTCCGCCGCAAGCCTACTGGCAGCGGCTGTTCGATTCCTCGCCGCGCCAACTGCTGTTCGCCTTCAAGGTTCCCGAGGACCTGACGGTGAAGCGTTTTCCCACGCACGACCGGTACGGGGCGCGGGCAGGAACGGTGAACGAAACATTTCTCAACGCCGATGTTTTTAGCGAGTTGTTTGCCAAACCGCTGGACGGCTACCGCGAACGGGTGGCGGCGCTGATCTTCGAGTTTGGGGCGTTCGGGCGATCGGCATTCGACGGCGAACCGCCGTTTGTGGAGCAGTTAGACCGCTTCCTGCGGGCGCTGCCGGAAGGGTTCCGCTATGCGGTGGAGGTGCGCAACCCGGAGTTGCTGGACACGGAGTATTTCTGCTGTCTGCGTTCGCACGGCGTGGCGCACGTGTTCAACGCCTGGACGAGAATGCCCGAACTGGCGGTGCAAGCGGGATTGCCGGCCGCTCATACGGCGGATTTCACGGTCGTGCGCGCGCTGCTGCGGCAGGGGCGCACCTACGAGGAGGCGGTGAACCGCTTCCAGCCGTATTTGCATGTCCAGGATCCGAATCCGGCGGCGCGGGAGGCGGTCCGGAATCTGATCGGGCGGGCGCGGACGAAGAAGCAGATGGCGTTTTTTTTCGTCAATAACCGGCTGGAGGGCAACGCTCCGGAGACGATATCGGCGATCGTAGACGATATCGGCTGACCGCGCTACTCGCCGCTCTGCTGCAAGAGCTTGGCCACCAGCCCGGTCCATCCGGTTTGATGGCTGGCGCCGATGCCCGCGCCGTCGTCGCCGTGGAAATACTCGTAGAACAGCACATGATCGCGGAAGTGGGGATCGCTTTGGAATTTCTCCGTGCCTCCGTAGACGGGGCGGCGGCCCTGCGGCTGCTTGAGAAAGAGGCGCGAGAGGCGGCGCGAGAGTTCGGCGGCGGCCTCGCCTAAATCGATCCAGCGGCCGGAGCCGGTGGGGAATTCTACTTTGAATTCGTCGCCGAAATAGTGGTTATATTTCTGCAGCGATTCGATCATCAGGTAATTGACCGGAAACCAGACGGGGCCGCGCCAGTTGGAGTTGCCTCCGAACAGGCCGGTGGTGGACTCGGCGGGCTCGTAGTTGACGCCGTAGGATTCGCCGGCGATCGTGAGGTGAAACGGGCGGTGGCGGTGATGGCGGGAAACGGAACGGATGCCGTGCGG
>JAEUQG010000420.1 GCA_016789755.1 Bryobacterales bacterium | reverse complement strand
CCACGCATTCCCTGAAACTTTATTCTCGCCCGCCAGACGCCGCCGGTAGCTCACGGGCACTTCCATCACACGCAAGCCGCACTGCAAGGCGCGCACTTGCATCTCCACGGTCCAACCGTAATTCCGGTCGCGCATGCCGAGCTCATGCAGCGCACCGGCGCGGATCGCGCGGAACGGCCCAAGGTCGGTGTACCGGAATCCGTAGAGCCAGCGGATGAGCGTGCAGGCCAGCGTATTGCCGAACTGCTGATGCGGCAAGAGCGCCCCGGGTTCGGCGCGTCCCATGGTGCGGGAACCGATCACGAGGTCGGCGCGTCCATCCAGTATGGGCGCCAGCAACAGGGACGCCTCGCGTGGCTCCTCGCTCAAATCCGCCTGCAGAAAGACGACGGTGCGGCAATCCGCCGGCAGACTCTTGATTGCTTGCAGGCAGGCGGCGCCGTATCCGCGTTGCGGTTCGCTGACCACCGTCGCTCCATGCTCGCCGGCGATGCGCGCCGTTCCGTCGGTGGATCCATTGTCCGCTACAATAACGGCATCGAACATTCCTGCCGGCAAATGTGACAACATGGTCCCGATTACGTCTGCTTCATTGAGCGCCGGGACGATGAGAACAGTTGATCCATTCGTGCCGGTCATGATGTAATCGTGCAAAGAAGGGCTGAATACCGATGAACGAAGAATCCGGCGTCCCAATGGGGGCAATTCCCCCCGCTTCGGCGCAGACTCTTCCCCAGGAGCGCTCGCCGCTGGCGATGACGCTCTACTGGCTGCGCGATTTGTTGCTTTCGGTTGTGATCGCCATTGTCGTAATCCTGTTCCTCTATCAGCCGGTGAAGGTGGAAGGCACCAGCATGATGCCCTCGCTTGTCGATCAGGAACGCATCTTCATCAACAAGTTTGTGTACCGCTTCGGCCTCGGCGATATTGAGCGCGGCGACATGGTCGTCTTTCACTACCCCACCGACCCCAGCAAATCCTACATCAAGCGAGTCATCGGCTTGCCCGGCGATACCGTGGCGATTGAGGACGGAGTGGTGTTCGTCAACGGGCGGCGTTTGGAGGAAACCTACGTTCCGGACGAATACCGGGACCGGCAAACGCTGCCGTTCACCAAGGTTCCGTCCGATCAATACTACGTGCTCGGCGACCACCGTACCTCCTCCAACGACAGCCGTTCGTGGGGACCCGTCGAACGCCAGTATATCTACGGGAAAGCGGTCTTCGTTTACTGGCCCATCGATAAGGTGGGCATTCTCCGTTAGCATCTACCGCCTGCCGATCAGCCACATCGCGACGCTTAACAGCACGCTGAGCAGCATGCCGGTCATCAGCGGAAAGTAGAACGTCGTGTTCTTGCCCTTATAGACGATATCTCCCGGCAGCCGCCCGATACGAAACGGCAACTTATCGCCGAGAACGAGAAGAAGGCCGATTCCCACCAGCAGCAATCCCGCCGCGATCAGCAACCGGCCCATTCCTGCCATTGCGCTAGAGGATATACGTCCTGCCCTTGTGCAGCCCGAGCAGAATCTGGAACAGGCGGTGGCCAATCAGTTCATGCAGCGTCAGCAGCTCTTTGTGCGCTTCCGTGATGGCCGTCACGTCGCGCGTGTCCGAGATCTCTCCGCCCGCCTTCAACGCATCGGTAGCTTCGCGGATCACCGGGTCTTCCAGCACCTCGCCGGCCATTTCCCAAAGCGCGATGAAACGGTCTACCGCGGTGGGGAAGCTAACGCCGAACACACCCCAGTTGCTTGTGGTGCGCGGCGGTTTGTAATCGAGGTTGAAGGGGCCGCTATAGCCGTGGCTACGCAGCAGCACCAACACGTTCAGCCAGTCGAGAGGATTTACCAGCCCAACCGCAATGTCCACATCATGTTTCAAACGGTATCCGTCGTTAATGTCGAAGTGCCACAACTTGCCCGCCATCAACGCCCGGGCCAGAGCGGCCCGCGGCGCGGCGCCCCACATGAGTTCATGCAGGTATTCCGGATTCAAGCCCACCATCTCCGGATGCGTCAGCAACCCGCTTCCGATAAAGGCGAGCATGGCGTCCGAGGTGGGGAGAAGGATCTCGGCTTGCGGCTCGAACGGCTTGGCTTCCATGCAATGCTTCAGGGTCGGCCGGCCGGCTTTGGCAGCGATTTCGATATCCGCTTCGCAGGCGGCATTCAAACCTTCCGCGTACCAGCGGTACGCCTGCGTTTCTTCTACCGCGCCCTGAATCTGATAGCCGAACGATCCAGGCCAATATACGGCGAATTGAGCCCCCAATTGATGTCCGATCTTCACCGTGTTTCTCAGGCGCTCCGCCGCGTACTGCCGGACCACGGGCGACTCCGCGGCGGGCCCGGCTGCAAACACAGCGTGATGGAACGTCTCCGTGGTCACCATGGAGCAGGCGATGCCGTTGGCCTTCATCGCGTCTCCGATGCGCCCGACGATTTCTTCCTGTTTCGCGGTGAACAAATCGCCCGCCGGGATGACGTCCGTATCGTGCGTGGTCCAATACCCGATGCCGATCTCGGCGTAGTGCCGCATCACCTCTTCAAACGTCACCGGCTTGCGTGTGGGAGCGTGAAAGAGCGCATGTCCTTCATAAGCCGCAGCCCATTGCGGGCCGGTGATGAAGTACTTGCGGCGCTGCTCCGGCGTGTAAGCGCCTCCACAGGCCTTGGTCAGACGATCGACGAGGGAGATCTGTTCAGTGGCTGGTATTGGTTTCATGTGAAGCCAATATCATAGCCTACTCCAGGCGCAGATCCACACCGAGCCCAGGGCGGTCGGGAAGGGAATAGGCATTGCCTTCCATTCGCAGCGGATCATGCAGGTAACGGTTCGCGACGGCCAGCACCTGAGGGTTGTACTCGGTGAGGGAACAGGCCTCGACGGCGGCGCCGAAGTGGATCGCGGCGGCAATCTGCGGCCCCATCGCGATGGAGATGTGCGGCACCACGGCAACGCCGCGCTCCGCTGCCATGGCCGCAAGGCGCAACCCTTCGGTGATTCCGCAACGGCCCAAATCGGGCTGATACACACGCAACGCCTGACGATCGAAGAACGGCCGCATTTCGAATCGTGTGCGGTAGGACTCGCCGATTGCCACCGGCGTGTGAATCTGGCCCGCGAGCGTTGCATGCGCGGCGGCGTCTTCGGGCGGCAACGGCGCCTCCAGCCACAACGCCTGGCGGGCATCCAGTTCGCGTCCGAACGTCACGCAGTTCTGCGGCGTGAGACGCCACAGCGCATCCACCGCTATTTGGGCATCGGCCGGCAATTCGTCCAGCGCCCGCAGAAAATCCCTGGTTTCGGGAACGTCGAAGAACAGCTTGAATTTTGCGAAGCCCTCGCCCAGATACTTTTCCGCAGTCAGACGGCGCGACGCCGCGGGCAACCCGCTGACGTATGCCGGCACGCCTCGCCTGGCCCCGCCGAGCATGGCGTATACCGGCATGCCGGCCAACTTACCGGCAATGTCCCAAAGCGCGGTATCCACGCCGCTGATGGCATCGAGCATAAAGCCGCCCGTCTGCCCGCGGACACGCATGGTGGAATACATGCGATCCCACAGAGCCTCAATTTCCTCGCGCGAACCGTCGAACGCCGCGCCTTCCAACGCGGGCGCAAGCAGCAGACGCACAATCTCACAAGCCACTTCGGGGGCCAGCGGCGCCTGTGCCTCGCCCCATCCGTATACACCGTTGTCCAGCGTTATTTTGATCAGCGCCGTCTCGAAGTTCACCGAATAGAGAGCCGGAAACACATCGGACCAGCGGTAATCGCCGTTGCCTTTAGCTAGCAGCGTGGGAGTCCCGGCCGTACCCGTTGCCGCCTGCATGTCGCGTGGCATGCGAAACGGCCGTGCTTCGATCTTGGCAATCTTCATTGTTCAATCATCCGGCGCAGCGTTTCCAACTCCACCAGCCCCTGACCTTGCAACGCGGAGGTGGGATGACGAACACGCGCCGAAGCGAGAATACCACGCTTTACCATGTTGTGCTTCATCGCCGACACACCCAAGCCCGGCTGCAATTCGAACCGGATCAACGGCAACGCGCGCGCGAATTCGCTCCATGCCTGCTCCGTGCGCCCCGCCTTCAGATGCGCCCAGATGGAGACATAGACTGCCGGGATATCGTTGTTCGGCATGGTGCCGACGGCGCCGCGCTGATACTCCTCGATGAGGAATTGCGCGTTCAGCCCGCCGAAAATCGTTAGATCGCTGCCGGCATTTTTGAGCGCGGTGATCTTCGGAGCCGTCGGCGGCGCCTCTACTTTGACCAGTTGAACGCGCTCGATTTCGCGCCCCATCCGAGCCAGCAACGCCGCCGGCATCGCAACGCCCGTCATCAGCGGGGCGTCCTGCACCATGATCGGAATCGGCGCCGCCTTGCCGATGGCGTCGAAATAGAACAGCAAACCGTCTCCATCGGGCTTCAGCAGGTAGGGCGGCAGCACCATCAGCGCCTGCGCGCCGCAGTCCGCGGCTTCTTTGCTCAATGCGGCCGCGGCGTCGGTGCCTGTGTGGCCGGAACTGGCGATGAGCGGCACTCTCCCGTTCACCCGCCGCACGATGTGCCGCAGCAGCGGAGCGCGTTCCTCGTTGAGAAGCGTATAGCCCTCGCTCGCGTTGCCGAATAGCCCGAGTCCGTCCACACCTTGCTCCAGCGTCCATTCAATCAGCCGGTCGAGAGATGTGTAGTCAATCCTGCCGTCTTCCTCGAAAGGAGTGGCCAAAATGGGGTAAATCCCCTGAAATTCCGTCAAGCAGTTCCTCCGCTCACAATGCTGGACAGCGAACGCTGCGCGCGTTCGATGTGCGCCGTCAAGGCTTTCACCAGCCGCCGCGCGTCCTTGGCTTCGAGCGCGGCTACGATTTCCTCATGCTCCTGCTGCTCTTGCGCCAGGCGCGACCGCCAGTCGGCATTGGCGCTGTGCACGCGCGCGATCTGCAAATGCGCATTCAATTCCCCGTACATGTCCACCAGCTTGCGGTTTCCCGAGGATTCGATGATCAGTGCGTGAAAACGCTGGTTGTCCTTCTCATGCCGTTGCCGGTCCGCGGCGCATTCCACGGGCAGCGCCAGAGCCCGCAGCAGCCCGCGCAATTCCGCCTGCTGTTCCCCGCTTACCCGCTTCACAGCCAGTTCGCCGGCAAGGCATTCCAAGGCGCGCCGGATTTCGAAGGTCTCCTCGATATCGCGCGGCGACAACGACGTGACGTAAGTCCCGCTGCGAGGGTGAACCTGAATCAGGCCCTCCGCCGACAACTGCTGAATCGCGTGCCTTACGGGGGTGATGCTGACGCCGAGCTTTTCCGCGATCTCCTCCACCTGCAGCCGCTCGCCCGGTTTGAACACATGACTGAGAATAGCTTGCCGCAACGCATCGTAGACTTCATCGGTCGCACGGCGCCGGGCGATCTTGGTGAATTCCATGGGCAGGTTGAATAGTGTATCACAAACTGATCGGGAAAAATCTGAAATATTTTATTCTAGACTTTACAACTCCCCCCTCCGCTGATATTCTGTCCTTGATATAGTCCTCTTTATCTGGATCCCTATGCGCAGCCTTGTTCTAGCTCTCTGCCCGCTTCTTGCGGCCGGTCAAACTTCGGAGGGGTTTCTCCGCTTTCCGGCCGGCGAGGAAATCGGCGCGCTATCCGCCGTCGCCATCGATCGCAAGGACAACATCTACGTGCTGCATCGCGGCCCAAAGCCGCTGATGGTGTTCGACGCCTCCGGTAAGCATCTGCGCAGCTTCGGCGAGGGCATGTTCCAGGTTCCTCACGGTCTTCGCATCGACAAAGACGGCAACCTCTGGACCACGGACAACAAGCTTCACAACATCCGCAAGTTCACGCCTGCCGGCAAGCTGATGGCCACGCTCGAAGGCAACTTCAAATCCCCCGACGATCTGGTCTTCACGTCGAAAGGGGAGATCGTGGTTGCCGATACCGGCAACGGCCGTCTGGCGCGCATCGACGCGAAGGGTGAGATTCTGCAAACCTGGGGCAAGAAGGGCAAGGCGCCGGGCGAATTCGCCACGGCTCACGGGTTGGCGATCGACAGCAAAGACCGCGTCTACGTTGCCGACCGCGGAAACAACCGCGTGCAGGTCTTCTCCACCGACGGCAAACTCCTGCACGAATGGAAAGGCTTCGGCAATCCTTTTGGGCTTCACGTGCACGGTGGGCATCTCATCGTTTCCGACGGTGACGCGCACAAGATGACGCATCTCAACCTGACCGATGGCACGATTGCGTCGCAGTGGGGGAATCCCGGCACATTGCAGTTGCCGCACCTCATGGCCACCGATTCCAAGGGCCGCCTGTTTATCGCCGAGGTGAACGGCAAGCGGGTGCAGATTTTCAATCTGAAGCAGGCCTCCGCCGGTTTGCATGGCCAGGATTCCATCGATGCCGCGCACCGCGCGCTGTTCCAACCCGCCGCCGATGCATCGCGGCAAAGCGCCGCCATCACGTCGCAAGTGGCCGCCAAGCTTTCCGCTCGCGCGGGGGGTCCCGGCATATCCGTCCGCAATTACATCGATGAGCACATTTTCGGCCGCATGAAGAAGGACGGCGTTCCCCACGCGGGGCTCGCCTCCGATGAAGAGTTCGCGCGCCGCGCATGGCTGGACGCCACCGGACGCATCCCCGCCTACGATCAACTGAACGCGTTTCTCGCCGACAACGACCCCGCGAAACGGGAAAAGCTGGTTGACCGCTTGCTGGCGAGCAACGGTTTCATCGACAAGTGGACTTATTATTTCGAGGATCTCTTCCGTGCCGGCGGCCGCATGGGTTACGGTCTGAACCTCTTTCACTACTGGTTGCGGGAGTGGCTGCGGCTCGACCGTCCGTACAACGAAGTCGCCACCGACCTGCTCACAGGCGGCGGCAAAACCAGCTTCTCCGTACCCGGCGGACTCTATTTTGCCCGCGATTTCGTCAAGGCGAAGGATGATCCCGACGCTCCCGATGGCATGGATCTGGTGAACATTCCCGATACCGTCGATGAGTTTACCGTCACCTACGGCAAGGTTTTTCTGGGTTTGAATCTGGCCTGCATTTCCTGCCACGACGGGAAGAATCATCTGGAGAAGGTGAATGTTTTCCTGGTCGGCAAGAAGCGCGAGGATTTCTTCCGGCAAGCCGGTTTCTACGGCAAGACGCGCCAGATCATGAACTGGGAGAACGGCTACCAGGCGAACCAGGAATACACAGTCGATGACGAAGCACCCGGCTACGATACGAAGGCCGAATCCATCGTTCGCGTCGCCCGCAGCGGCGGCAGCAGCAAGCCGCGCTTCATCCTCAACGGTGAAGAGCCTCGTCCCGGCCATCACGAGCGCGACGAACTGGCACGCATTCTCACCTCGCACATTCAGTTTTCCCGCGCCTTTGCCAATCGAATCTGGGCGGAACTGATGGGCTTTGGGATTGTCGAGCCCGTCGACGACTTCGACCTTGCCCGGTACGACCGCAATCAGCTTCCGGAAGGCTGGGCGCTGCAACCGTCCAATCCGGAACTGCTCGACGCGATGGCGCGCGACTTCCAACAAAGCAACTACAGCTTCAAGAAGCTGATGCGCCGCATCATGACCTCCAGCGCCTACCAGCTCAGCTCGCGTTTCGAGGGCGAATGGAAAGAGCAATACAACTCCTACTACGCCCGCAAATATGTGCGCATGCTCAGCGCCGCGGAACTACACGACGCCATCGCGCTGGCTACCAACAAGCCCGCCGCTTTTTCCAGCGGCACGGAGAAGGTGCCGATGGCGCAGCAGATGTCGGAACCGAAAAAGGCGGACAAAGAGGTGCAGGGCTTCATGAAGATCTTCGGCCAATCGAACCGCGACGAGATGCCGAAGAAGGCCCCGCCCAGTTCGCTGCAGGCGATGCTGCTGATGCAATCGAAGATCGTCACGGAACGTGTGCTGGCGATGGGCGGCACGCAGGTGGAATCGCTGCTGAAGGAAAATCCCACGAACCCGGAATTGGCTGACCGCCTCTTCCTGTCGACGCTTAGCCGCAAGCCCACGGCAAGAGAGCGCGAGGTGGCCGTTTCCGCTCTGGACAAAGACCGCCGCCGCGGCGCGGAGAACCTGCAGTGGGCGCTCATCAACTCGCCCGAGTTCATTTTTAACTACTGAGGCACTATGCGAACGCCAATTTCCAGCTTCCTTCCTCACCGCCGCGATATTTTGCGCCTGGGCGGATATGGCTTGCTCGGCGCATTCGCCGAACAAACGCTGATGCCTGTCCGCGCGCGCGCCGCGGGCAAGTCGAATCCGCGCGGTACGGCGCGGTTCGCCATCGTTATCGAACTTGCCGGCGCCATCTCGCATCTGGACTCCTTCGACTTCAAGGAATCCGCCGGCACTCCGAAAGATCTCGATGTCCGCCCCATTCGCAACAACCTGTATCTGAGCAACCGCCTCTTCCCCGAATTGTCGAAGGAGATGGATAAGATCTCCATTGTGCGCTCGATGAAGAGCCATGAGGTGGTGCACTTCCGCGGGCAATATTACACGCAGGCGGGCCGTCCGCTAAACCCCGCCATCGCGCCGGAAATCCCCAGCGTCGGCTCGGTCATCGCTTATGAGTTCGAGCGCCAGCGCCGCGAAACCGACACCTTTCCCACCTACATCGGCTGCAATCTCGATACTTCCGGTTGCGGCGCGATCACGACCGGGTTTCTCCATCCCAAGCATTCCGTTCTCGACATCAATCTGAAGGCCGGCATCGGCGCCACGGCCGTCGAAGGAGAAGCGCTCCAGGTGCTCGAAGAGCGCTACCGGCTGCTTCACGAACTGGACAAGGCGATGGCGCCCTCGCGCGAAGGCCGCGACCGTTCGTTCGCCAGCTTTCGCGATTTCCAGCAATCCGCCTATCAGGTGCTCGGCGATGAGCGGTGGCCCAAAGCTTTCGCCATGTCGAAGGAGGAACGGGCGCGGTACGGGGAGAACGAAGTGGGGCTCGGCTGCCTGCTCGCGCGTAATCTGGTGCAAGCCGATGCCGGGACGCGCTATATCCACATTACGCACCCCGATTGGGATCATCACAAGAACATCTTCAATCACGCCTCGAAATCGAACCACTATATTCGCTGCAACGAATTCGACCGCGCCATGGCCAATCTGTTACGCGACCTGTCGGCGCTGCCATCGCCGCGCGACAAATCGAAAACCCTGCTCGATGAAACGATGGTGGCTATGATCACCGAGTTCGGCCGCACGCCGGGAGCGCTCAACGGCAATGCCGGGCGCCATCACTACAACCCGGCCTACATTTCGCTGTTCGCCGGCGGCGGCGTCAAACCGGGCCGCATTCTGGGCGCCACCGACAAGGACGGGCTCACCGTGGTCGACACCGGATGGAAATACAAGCGCATGCAGCCAAAAACGGAGAACATCTATGCCACTATCTACTCCGTGCTGGGCATCGATTGGAAAAAGGAGCTGACCAACACTCCTTCCAAGCGTGCCTACCGCTACGTCGATGTGCTTGGCGCAACCGAAATGGTGATGGATGACGAGATCGCTGATCTTTTCGTATAGCGGGCTGCTGCTGCTGACCCTCGCCGTCAACGCGCAGGAAATGGCGGCAATCCCGGCCGGGGAGTTCACCATGGGCCGCACCAAACTGACTCCCGACGATAAAACAACAATGCGTCCCATTGTTTTATTGGACGACCGCCCCGACCACAAAGTTTTTCTCGACGCCTATCGGCTCGACACCACCGAAGTCACCCATCGCCAGTACGAAGAGTTCGTCAAAGCCACCGGCCGCAAACCGCCTTATCACTGGCTCGGCGGCAAGATGCCCAACGAGGCCGCCGACCACCCCATCTATAACGTCGATTGGGACGACGCGTCGGCTTATTGCGCGTTCCGCGGCAAGCGCCTGCCTACCGAGGCCGAATGGGAACGCGCCGCCCGCGGCGGCAAAGACGGACTCTCCTACCCCTGGGGCGACAAGGCCGATCCCAAACTAGCCCGCTATAATTCTCAAACCGGTCCGGGACCGGTAGCCAAGTTTCCGCCCAATGAATTCGGTCTCTACGATATGGCGGGCAGCGTCAGCGAATGGTGCTCCGATTGGTTCACGCGGGAGTATTACAAGTCCTCGCCGGCTACCAATCCCAAGGGGGCGGAGACCGGCAGTTACAAAGTGATTCGCGGAGGCGCATGGTCCGACAGCCCGGCGCGCATCACTGTCTTTTACCGCAATTGGGTTCGCCCCAATCAGAAAACTCCGAACCTCGGCTTCCGGTGCGCGAAGTGACCCGGCGCCAGTGGCTCGCCACGTTTCCGGCCTTCGCCGCGCCCGGTGCTCTTGCGTCGACGGCACTCAGTTTCAACGAGGACAGCAGCCATTTTTTCACCTCTCGCCAGGGCAAGCGCCTCACGCTTGCCGATGTCGATGGTTGGGTGGAGCAGTACGCAGGCACGCAAGTGCGCGAGTTGATCCTCAACGTCAATTGCATGCGTACCAGCTATTCGAGCAAGGTGTGGGATCCCATCTGGCGAGGCTACGATCCGGACGGCCCCGACGATCAGCCACTGCTCGCCAGTCTCACCGCGGAGGGCCGCAAGTCCGCGCGCCGCTGGATTCACTCCGCGTGGCAATTGCATCGGGACGGCATCGACCTCTATGCCCGCTGGATCGCTCAAGCCCGCCGCCGCAAGCTGTCGCCATGGCTTTCCATGCGCATGAACGACGTTCATAACGTCGACGACGAACGCGCCTACATCCACAGCGAATTCTGGCGTGCGCACCCGGAATACCGCCGTGTACCGTACCGTTTCTCCGGTTGGACCGACCGCGCCTTCGACTACGGCCACAAGGCGGTCCGCGAGTATCATCTGCTGCTGGTGCGCGAACTCGCCGAACGCTACGATTTCGACGGTCTGGAACTCGACTGGATGCGATTCGGGTATCATTTCCGGCCCGGGCAGGAGCGCGACGGCGCCGCCCTGCTTACGGAATTCACCGCGGAGGTTCGCCGCATCCTGGACGCCGCACAGCGCAAACGCGGCCATCGCATTCGCCTCGGTGCACGAGTGGCTTCGCGCCCCGAGTCCGCGATGGGCCTGGGCATGGATGCCGTCACATGGGCGCGGCGCGGACTCATCGACTTTCTCGTTGTGACGCCATTCTGGGCCACCGTTGAGCCCGATATGCCGATCGAGCAGTGGCGCGCTCTGCTGCAAGGCACGAACGTCACTCTGGCCGCTGGACTCGAACTGCTGCTCCGCGCTCATCCCGGCGAGAAGCCCTATCAGAAGAACTCGATCGAGACCGTGCGAGGCGCCGCCGCCGCCTTACTGGACCGCGGCGCCGACCGCATCTACTTATTCAACTTCATGGATTCGGAAACGGCCATCGAGAACCTCGCAGACAACGACAGGATTCTTCGCGAAGCCGGCTCTCTTTCCTCGCTCGCCGGCAAGCCGCGGCGTCATGTGATCACCTATCCCGATACCTGGGCGCCAGGCGAGCCGCAAGCGATCCCGTTGCCGCAATCCATTTCCAAAGACCAATGGCGGGCCTTCCGCCTTCCTACGGGCCCCGTGCCGGGCGATGGAACCGTCGAAATCCGCCTCGGCGTCGAACAATCGCATGCCCGCGATTGGAAAGTTCTGCTCAACGGCGAGCAATGCCGGTTCGCTTCCGATACGAAACCCGGCATGCCGCAATCCCCGGCGCCGATGTTCCGATTCGATGCCCCGTTGAGCGCGCTTCGCAGAGGGTTCAACGCGATCGAAATCGAGGCTGCAGCCGATGCGCGTATCGTCTGGGTGGAACTCGCCTGGCAGCCCGCCGCCCGATAAGCCCGCAGGCTACTGGATACGATTGGCGACGTAATAGGCAACAACCGCAACTGCGATCCCCGCGGCGGCATCGGCCGCGTAGTGATACCGCCCGTAGATTGTCGCCAGCGCGATCCCGCAGGCTAGCGCGAAGAGGCCGCGTCCGATCCAAGGTTCTTCCGGCAGAATACGCCGCATGGCGAACGCCGCGGCGAACGCGCCGGAACAGTGCGCGCTGGGGAAGACGCTCATGTGTATGCCGTAGTTGCCCACCAGCCCCAGGTTGAAGCGCCGAAACACGGTGACAATGCCGGGCAGATCCTGTCCGGGAAATACGGTGCGCGGCGGCTCAGAGGGGAAGAACGGAAAGCAGACGTAGGAAAGGAAGATTCCCAGAAGGAAGGTCGTGAGAAATGCGTTCATACGGGACACGTGCCGGCGGTGATACAGCCAACCCATGCAAAACGGAGCGATGGCGTAAACCAGCGAATAGCAGATCTCCAACATCGACGGAAGCAACGGACCGGCCGATTCGATAAGGGCGCGAAGGCCCCAGCCGCTGAGCAGCAACCGGTCGTAAACCACCCAGCCTTGTTCCAGCCGGTAGGTGTGCGACTCCGGTGCGAACCAGCCCATTTCCCGGTAGGCGAGCAGCATCAGCGGCAACGGATACCAATCCCGCATGATGCCCAATAACCGCTTGTGGCGCAAATTCTCGGCGTAGGCGAGCAGCAGCAATCCGCCGATCACCAGCGCGTTGATAGCGAGAGTGACCGGCATGACGCCCGCGCGAACCGGCAGAATAACACTGCAGGCCATGCAATAGACGTAGTAGCCGGTCAGAACCCATTCCGACGAACGAAGCACTCAATTCACCCACACCGGACTGGACCACGCTTTGTTCGTATCGAGTTGTTCCACTCGAAGGTAGTAGAAATCCCCGGGTTTTGGCGCGGCGCGATCGACAAACTGGAACCGGGCGTCCATCGGCGCCTGATCGTCGATCATATCGACATCCAGGAAGAAGGCGGGTTCGACGCCCATTGCCTTCATGTAGGGATGCTGGATTTTTGCCGCGACCCTGTGCCGGAACTGCCCTTCGGCGCGCAGGCGCTCGACGGGAACTTCCACGTCGATGAGCCCGAACGCGTCGGGGTCGAACTGTTTGAAACGCAGAACGCCGCCGGTGATTTGGGCCAGATCGACCAGGAAGCCGTCGCGGTCGTTGGACACGGCAGCGGTGCGCCAACTGATGCGTCGAGCCGAGGGTTCGATCTCCTCAAAGCCCTGATCGAAGTTCACCCTGGAGTGCAGCCTCAGCGAGCCCTGCGCTGCGGTCAACTCTCCCGCGCGGAAGCCTGTGGCTGCGCGGCGCTGATAGATGTTATCGCCCCAGACCACGCGCGCCAGATTGCCGTTGGAGCGGGCCGGCCACTGCGACTCGATGACCCGGTTGTTCTTCACCAGATCGATGCGCATCAGCGGGGCGGTGCCCGAAACGCGAGCCTCGATGCGCGCATCCTGATGCAGTCCGGAGGAAATCTCCCCGCCCATCTGTTCGCCGTTGACGCTGAAATCGACCAGCATGCGTTGGTTGCCGGTGGTGGCGAAGGTCCGCTTCTCGAACAGACCCTCCCATATCTGCGCGCGCGTCTTGCCGGAGGCGAATACTCCGGCGAGCCCGTTCTGATTGACGTAGATCAACCCCGGATACGCGATGCCCATCGAGGTGGTGTGCGTGTCGCCGGCGGCGATCGCGCCCAGCCGGACTCCGTTTTCCAGGTGCTTCTGCCACGATTCCTCGAAAACACCGTGGACGCTGGCGATCTCAAACAGTCGCTCGATGCGCGGGTCCGTAGCATGCGACCAATCGGGAGGCGAACCGCCGATGTGCGGAATCACAAGAGTGGGAACACGCGCCAGTTTCACGGTTTGCAGCATCTTCGCCACCGGCGCATTGGGCTCGGCGGGGTCCAGATCCATGGTGGTCTTCGCCTGATCGGAGTTGTAGAAAATATTGTGGTGGCCGCCCACGGGCGTGTTGACGCTGTACTCGTATCCGAGAAGAGACACGAAATCCTGCCATCCGTTGACTGCCTTCGTTGTCGATTGCAGCTTCGGCCATTCATCGACCGGGAATTTGCGGTTGCCGAGGTAGAACGACGGGCCTTGGGATCCGGTAAGGAATGTGTGATGCGGAGTGACCGAACCGAAATCGAGCAGACCCACCCGCCGGCCGTAGAGATAGAGTTCGTCGAACATGCCGCGTCCGTCATGCAGGTACGTATGCTGATGCAACTCGCCGTAGTAAATGCGGCGGAGCGGATCGTTCTCCACCCACACCGGATTGGAAACCGCCCGTAGCCGTCCGTCGGCTGTGCCTACCTCGATGCGGAGCACGCCCGGCTGAGTAGCTTTCACGTCGCGGGCGACGTAGTGTTCCAGCGGCGCCTCGTAGCGGAAATCGCCTCCCGTGACGGACGGGCCTTTGAGACTCAGTTGCAGACCCTTGCCGTTTTTGGCCTGGGATACCCATTCGTCCATGGGAACAACTTCGACAGAAAATGTTTCACCGGCCTTGACCATGCTGGGGGCCTGGACGCGCAGTTTCCGCAGCGGACCACCCGTCACCTTCAGCGCGGCATCTCCGATGTAGCCTGCCACCTGATCGCCCTTCAGAATGACGAACCGGAAGTTGAACAGGTTCTCTTCGTAGAACTGCATGCGGACGCCTTGCGGCCCGCCCAGATCGAACCGCACCACATCGCCTTGCTTCAGCCGGCCGGAGGTGACCGCGATGCCCGCTACCTTTCGATAAGGAAATACGGCCGGCGTATTGCGCTGCACCCAATTGGTCACGTCATAACTCCTGGCTGCGACGCCGGCGGGAATCCCGGCACGGAAATGCGCCGGCGCGTTCGGGTCTTTAGTTTGAAACTCCTCCATGTCGCTGGTAAAGTGCTTCCACACTTCGATGGACATCCCTGGTTCGATAGCCATATCGCCGATCCGGACTTCCACCAGGTGCTGGTTGCGCGAGCCCATTTCCACCACCGGCGCGGACAGCAAGCGCACGGCGCCATGCAGCGGAAAGCCCGGTGGAAAGTATCCCCCGGGGCGGAACTCGATCTTCCCGCCGAGCGGTGAAGCCATCGATCCGTACTGCGAGCGGAGCTGGCCGGCAAGCAGCCACGCCACGCCGATGGCGGCTGCTGCGGCGATCCAAACACGCGGGCGCTTCATGGGGATATTCTAATCAGTCCTCGGTTTTCGTGCCGAAGAGCTTGTCGCGCGCGGCTTCGGAAATGGTGACCACGGCGGGATGCTTCAACTTCCGTTCTACTGAAATGGCGTAGAACCGCTCGACAATTCCCGCGGCCTGGCCGACCCGGTTTACCTTGTACAGATCGTGGACCTCCTTCTCAATGGCCGCGGGTGCAAACAGAAGTCCGGCTCCGGCCTGAGCGAAGGTCTTCATCAAAGCGCTGTCCTGAAACTCGCCGACGGGGCGCGGCCGAACGCCTTGTTCCTCGAACCACTGCTCGATGGAACGGCGCAGGCTGGACCCCTCCAGCGGAAGCAGGAACGGCGCGCCGTCAAGGCTGCGCGGGAAGTTGTGACGATAGCGCGCGGCGAGCGCCGGAGCGCCCAGCACTACCGCTCCGCACGAGCCCAGAAGATGGTTGTAGGCTTTCACTTTGATGTTGCCCGTGATCGGGCTGTCGAGCAGCACCACGTCCAGCCGATGCTCCGCAAGGTCGGTCAGCAGCCGCTCGGGCGTATCCTCGTCGCACACAATCTGGACCTGCTCGCTCATCGACAGCACCGGCGCCAGTACGCGGTAGGCCACCAGTTTCGGCACCAGGTCGGAGATGCCGACCAACAGCCGCAAAGGTCGTCCCCTGGGGCGGCCCTTGAGAACGTCCTGCAGCTCGCGGCCGAGTCCGAAAATTTCGTCGGCGTAGCGAAATACCACCTGCCCCACTTCGGTCATCGCCAGGCCCCGTCCGGCTTTCACGAAGAGCTTCTCCCCGAGCGAGTCCTCCAGCATCCGCAACTGCCCGCTGATGGTGGGTTGGGCGAGCCGTAGTTTCTCGCATGCGCGGGCGATACTTCCTTCCTTCGCTACGGTCCAGAAGTAGAGCAGGTGGTGGTAGTTGATCCATTCCATACCACCAGCATACATCGAGTAAACCGATGAAACAGAGCCAAAGTATCTATTTGTCGATGAAAAGAAAAAAGGGCATATTGGTCTTGTAGAGGAGAAACGAAGGAAACATGAGGCTCCACATCAGCGGAACAGGCATCGCCGTAACTCCGGAATTGCGCAGGCGCATCCGCCGCCGGATCGACTTCGCACTAGGAAGGTTCGGCGGAAGGATCAGAACGCTTTCTGTGCGGCTGAGAGGCGAGGCGGGATCGCGCGGAGGCATCGACCATCATTGCGAGATTCGCGTGGACACCGGCACCACCCCCATCGTCGTGCGCGATCTGCAGGATGACGTCGATTCCGCCACCGCGCTCGCGGTGGATAAAGTGCAGCGCGCTCTGGAACGTCAACTTCCCTTGAGAGAAAGGTCAAACCATGAACGATTTCAAACTTCGCACCTATGAACTGGCACTGAAGAGTAAGGCGGCTGAACTGTCCATCGCGTTGCGGGACAGAAGTCAGATCGCCATCGAGCAGGCGGCCGAATCCGTGGACCTGATGGTGATGGCCGCGAACCGCGAGATCGGCATCCTCACGCTGGATCGCGATACGCGCATCGCCCGCGAGGTACAGGATGCGCTGCGGCGGATTCACGACGGCAGCTACGGCATCTGTCTGCGCTGCGAGGAGCCGATCAAGCCCCGCCGTTTGGAGGCTGTGCCATGGGCGCGCTATTGTGTGCATTGTCAGGAGATATTAGAACAGGAGCGATCCGAAGAGGGCGGGTCCGTGGACTTCGCAGAGTTAGCCGCCGCCTGATTCCGTGCTTCTGTGTGAGGGGAGTTCAAGTTTGTCCTGGAATAGCCTGGAACCGGTTCGAGCCGGGGTGGAGCGGCTCGGCGAATGTCTCATTCCCTCCCCAATCGGCCGGCGGGTTGCCGAAACCATCACCCTTCCCGGAGTGGACGGGGGCCCGCCGGTCCTGTTTGAGAAAGCAGGACCCAAGGATCGGATTTTCTTCGATCCGCAGAAGACCCGCGCCGCAATGGTCACTTGCGGCGGTTTGAGCCCCGGGCTCAACAACGTGTTGCGGTCCATTTTTCTGGAACTGCACTACCATTACGGCGTGCCCGAAGTGCTGGGCATTCGCTACGGATACGCAGGTCTCGATCCCGCCAACGGGCATGAGCCGGTAGTGTTCACCAAGGATCTCGTCCACGGCATTCAGAACAAAGGCGGCACGGTGCTTGGCACATCCCGCGGACCGGTGGATCCGGCGGTGGCGCTCGACTTTCTCCAATCCCGCGGCATCAATGTTCTCTTCTGCATCGGCGGCGACGGCACGCAGCGGGGCGCCCACCGGTTGCATGAAGAAGCGCAACGGCGCGGCTTCCCCTTGGCCGTGGTGGGAGTGCCGAAGACCATCGACAACGATATCGACTTTGTGTGGGAGACGTTCGGCTATTCGACAGCCGTCGAAGAGGCGGCGCACATCATCGACAGCGCGCATGCCGAAGCCAAAAGCGTTCTCAACGGCGTGGGATTGGTAAAACTGATGGGCCGCGAAGCGGGTTTTCTCGCCTGCGGCGCAACATTGGCGAGCCAGGAAGTGAACTTCACGCTGATTCCCGAAGTCCCGTTCGCCCTCGAAGGCGACGACGGATTCCTGGAACATTTAAGGCGCCGGTTGTTGTCCCGGCGTCACGCGGTGGTGGTCTTGGCTGAGGGCGCCGGGCAGGAACTGGTGGCCGGCGGGCAGGAACTCGACAAATCGGGCAACTTGAAGTTGAAAGACAGCGGCCGCGAGTTGCGCCGCATCATCCAGGAGTTTTTCGCCCGCGAAAACATGCCCGTGGACGTGAAGTACTTCGACCCCAGCTACATCGTACGCAGCCGTCCGGCGAACAAAGACGATGCGCTGCTGTGCGACCGCTTTGCCCGCTGCGCAGTGCATGCGGCTATGGCCGGACGCACGGACATGTTGATCGGGCTGTGGTACAACGTGTTCGTTCACGTTTCCATTCCGATGGCGACAGCACAGAAACGGCGCGTCAATCCAGGCAGCGAAGTGTGGTCCGCGGTGTTGTCGTCCACCGGGCAACCGCCGCGCATGGGGGCCCTTCCGAACCCATGAACATCGTCACACCTCGGCTGAGATTACGGCCCTCGTCGATGGATGACGTGGATGCCCTGCACGCCCTGTGGACCGACGCCGGCGTGCGGCGCTACCTGTGGGACGGCATCGTGATCGACCGCGAGACCGCATGCGAGGTGGTGCAGCGGTCGTTGGAGGATTGGGCCGATTGCGGCGCCGGGCTCTTCTGCATTCTCCCGCGCGACAGCGAGCGGATCATCGGATTTTGCGGATTTCGCCGCTTTCCGCCGGACGATGAATGGGAACTGCTTTACGGGCTGCTGCCGGATTTCTGGGGACAGGGTTTGGCTCTCGAAGCTTCGCGCGCCGCCCTGGACTTCGTCTTCGCCACTTTGCCCGTGGCGCGCATCGCCGGAAGAACCGATCCTCCCAACCAGGCCTCGATTCGCGTTTTGGAAAAACTCGGGATGCGCTTCGTGGAACGCAACATCAGCGAGGGAGTCGATACGGTCTCTTACCTCATCGAACGTCCGGTTGTATCCTAGGGGCTGCAATGAACAATCGAATTGTACTCGCGGCGCGCCCGCAAGGCTTTCCCAAAGATTCGGACTTCCGCCTCGAGCAGACGCCCGTTCCTTCGCCCGCCGATGGCGAGATCCTGGTGGCCGTGCGCTGGCTTTCTGTCGATCCCTACATGCGCGGGCGGATGAACGAAACACGCTCTTACGCCGATCCCGTCAAACTGGGCGACGTGATGGTCGGCGGCGCCGCCGGGCGTGTGCTGGAATCGCGCAATGCGAAGTTCGCCGCGGGCGATTATGTGATGGGCATGTTCGGATGGCAGGAATACGCAGTTTCGGATGGCCAAGGCGTGCGCAAGCTCGATCCATCCATCGCCCCGGTGTCCACTTCGCTCGGCGTGTTGGGCATGCCCGGCTTGACGGCCTATTTCGGATTGCTGACCGTGGGGCAACCGAAGCCGGGGGAAACGGTGCTGGTCTCCGGTGCTGCCGGGGCCGTCGGTTCCTACGTGGGACAGATCGCCAGGATTCACGGCTGCAGAGTGGTGGGCATCGCCGGCTCGGACGAGAAGACTCGTTGGCTCAAGGAAGATCTGGGATTCGATGCGGTGCTCAATTACCGCAGCACTTCGGACTACCGCCAGGCGCTAGCGGCACTATGCCCCAACGGCATCGATGTGTATTTCGACAACGTCGGCGGAGCGATCACCGACGCCGCCTTCACCCTGCTCAATCCCAGAGCCCGTGTGCCCATCTGCGGCCAGATTTCGCAGTACAACGCCGAAAAGCCGGAGATGGGTCCGCGTTTGCTTTCACTTGTTCTGGTGCGTCAGGTGAAAGTGGAAGGCTTCCTCGTGTTCCAATTCGCTGACCGCTATGCCGAGGGTTTGCAGAAGTTGACCGAATGGGTGCGCGCAGGCCAGTTGAAGTACAAAGAGACCGTGACCGACGGCATCGAGAACGCGCCTCAGGCGTTTTTGTCTATGCTGGCCGGAGGCAACACCGGCAAGCAACTGGTGCGGATCGGCAATCGGGATACCGATTAAGACTCTGTTTCCGTTTTCTCGATGAACTTATCCACCACCACCGAGTAGATGGCCGGTTTTCCGTCGCGGTCGCTCTGGAAATAGATGCGCTGGCTGGTGGGAGAGAACACAGGGGCCACGTTGGCGGGCTCTGAGGCGCGGTGTTCACAGATCGCCAGTTCGCGCTTCACCGTACGAACCATCAGCAGGATGAACGGCTGTGCTTTGCTGCGGCTGGCCGCGACGAACACCGATCCATCGATGTTCCGCGACATGTTGGCGAACTGGCTGGTCTTCGCGATGAGACGATCCTGGCGTGTATCGGGCGTTACCTCCCGCATCGCCGAGCCCGGGTCCAGATACTGCACCGTGCGCCCATCGGGCGACCAGAGGACCGCGCCGGGACTGGGGTGAATCTTCGCCAAGGCAATGTTGTTCTGCCCGTCGTAGTTGATGAGGCAGAGTTGATCGTCGCGTTGATAGAGCACGCTGGCGCGGCGCGGGCGCGCCTGCGGATGGGCCAGCACCCCGTCGTGTTCGACGAGCGTGGTGACGTTCCCCTTGGCCATTCCAATCAGCCGCAGCCGGCTCTTCGCCCCCTGCTTTTCGGCCAGCACGGCGTAGATACCGTCGCCCGATACGCTGAATCCTTCGCCCATCTCCCACCCGTCTGCGATGCGGTAAACCTCGCGTTCGCGCAACCCGGCAAACGGAGCGACGAACACGGACCGGCCGTCCACGTAGGCGAAGGCCCGGTCATCGGGCAACAGATGAAGTGTTTCCGTGCGCAGTTCTTTCGCCTCGGTGAGCTGTTTGCTCTCGCCGCTGCGCAACTCGTAGCGGAACGCCTGCATCCCTTCGCCGCGGTCGCAGGAATAGAGAAAAAATACGCCTTTCCTGGCAATGGCGCGAGCGTAGGGATTGGGCCAGTAGCTGGAGTATTTCGGGTCCGTCAAGCGCTCGACGGGAAACTCGGTGGAGGGGTCGGCGTAACGCACCCCTTCGATCGGGAACGTCTGGCCTTTGTTTGCGGCGAAGGCTGCCCCCGCCAAAGGAAGAGACAGGAAGGCGCGGCGTGTAAAAGTCCTCATGCCGTCCGTTCCCTGCGTCATAGGAATTAATCTAACACTAGATACGATGCATCCGGCGACGTTCCTGTTCCAGGAAATCGAAGCCTTGCCATCCGCTGGCGGGCGCACGACGATAGAGTGAGATGAGTAGGGTCATGCGGCTTTCCAGGCATCGTTGCGGCGTTCCCAAAAGTCTTGGAAG
>JAEUQG010000419.1 GCA_016789755.1 Bryobacterales bacterium | reverse complement strand
GCGGGCCGGAGACATGACAGGGTAGATGCAAAGTGAAGAAGAAATCGCTGCCCTGGCCGGGCGAGCTAACCAATTCGATGCGTCCTTTCATCAACTCCACCAACTGCGCGCTGATCGAGAGTCCCAGTCCGGTGCCGCCGTGCCGCCGCGTGACCGAACCGTCGGCCTGGGAGAAGGCCTCGAAGATGTCGCGCTGCTTATCCAGCGGGATGCCGATTCCGGTGTCGCGTACGTGGAATGTCAGTGCCGCGTGTCCCCCGAACACCGGTCCGGCATCGACGCTCAATTCCACGAATCCTTCGTTGGTGAATTTCAACGCATTGGCAGTCAGGTTCATCATTACCTGTTTCAGCCGCACTGGATCGCCCAGCACCAGATCGGGCGCGGAAGCGCCGATGGCGGCGCGCAATTCCACGTTTTTTCCGTCAGCCAGCGGCAGCAGCATCGCGCGCGTATCTTCGAGCAGGCGCACGGGCGAAAACGGGATGGACTCCATGGTCATCTTGCCGGCCTCGATTTTCGACAAGTCGAGGATGTCGTTGAGCACGCGCAGCAAATCTTTTGCCGAGCTGTGCAGCAGACGCAGATACTCGCCCTGTTGCGTAGTGACGCCGCTTGCCTGCAGCAACTGCGCCATGCCGAGAATCCCATGCATAGGCGTCCGTATTTCGTGGCTCATATTGGCGAGGAACTGGCTCTTGGCCTGATTCGCCGTTTCCGCTGCTTTTTTTGCCTGCTCCAGTTCGCGGTTGATGGAGGCATCGCGGTCCCGGTCCAGCAGTTGCTTCCAATAGGCGGTGCTCAGCCTTGTTCCCTGAACGACAAGAAAGAGCGCGTAGATGAGGGAGCTGAAGGCGAAGGCGAGCCCGTGGGCGCTTCCGAGCCACAATCCGGTCATCCCGACGGGCACGAAGACACAGGCCACTTGAATGCGTCCCAGTATTGCGTTGGGAGTGAAGGAAATCACCGCTCCGGCGGTAATGCCCGCAATCCAGGCGATCACTACCGTATACACCCAACTCTCGAATCCGTAGGTGACGATAACGGCTGAGGCCAAGGCTCCGCAGAACAAGGCGATCAGCACGACCGAGAGCGTGAGCAAGGCGCGCCACAGCCGCGGATTGCGCCGGTACAACGCATCGAAGCGGACCAGCAGAAAAATGCGCAGGGCCAGGGCAAAGCCCACCATGCCGGTGAGGCCTGCCATCCACCGGCTGTGATCGGTAAAGATCCCGGTCGTGAGATAGAGCAGCAACAGCAGCAAGGGGTAGACATAGAGGGCGTGCGAAAGCCTGATGCCTTGCTCGCGGTCGGCAAACCGGAGCAGTCTCTCCCAACGTTCCGGGTCTTCCTCCGACCTGAAACCTAACAACCGGTACGGCATTTGTGGATAGTATACTCAGGTTTTCCGGCTTGAGAGGGGCGCATTCCCCATCTCCCGATGAAAGGCATATCAGAAATCGATGAACTTCGCTGAAATCTCCGGCTTGTGGACGTGCCCGCTGCGTTACTCCGAACGGGTAGCTTTGGCGTGGCAGTTGACCTGGCCCGCCGTAGTCACGGATGTCATTTGGTCCTTCACCGTGTACGTCCTGCTGGAGATCCAATCGCAAGGGGCGGAACTGCTTTACATCTTTCCGTACCTGCTGCTGGTTGCGCCCTGGCTGGTGCGGCGCATGATCCGCAAGCCGTACCCCGCGTTCCGGCTCAAAGTGCTGCGCGACGGCTTTGCCGCGGAGATGAACTATACGGAGAGTTTCAAAGTGATGTGGCTGTTGATTTGGCGCACCAGTATTCTCACGCTGGGGGCCATTTTCGTTTTCTCTTTTTTTCTGCGGTATCTCAACGTCCAGCTTTCAAGCCTGGTGCCTCGATCGCAGGAAGCACCGTTTCTGAACGCCGCCGGCCTCAGTATTCTGGAAAATACGCTGGCCCTGTTTCTGATGCCTTTCGTTGTTCCGGGCATGTTCGCCAAACGTTATCAGGGCTTCCGCGTGGCCCTCGACCGTATCACCCTTTCGTCTTCCGCCCCGCCCACAGCGTCGCGAAAACAAACCAGGAAATTGTAGCGGCCAGGAGGGCAGTGCGGTACGCCTCCTGGCTCATCGTGCCCCAGAAATAGGCCAGCGCCGCGTATAGTCCGCCCGCCAGAGAACCGACGGCGGCCACGAGGAGAATCATTGTTTTTTCCTTTCTCCGAGATTAAGAACGATATACAGCGCGATAGCTAGAAAATAGCCGGGCAGCCAGCGGTAGAACAGGTGCAGCGGCATGGCCGCGCAGGCCGCCAGCGTCCCCCCCCAGACGACCAGTACTTTCCAATTCCACACCAGCCCTTTGCGCTCGGCTTCGTACTGCGCAATGCCCAGGGCGGGGAAGATCCAGTGTTCGGTGAACACGACAGCGCCCACCGGCATCAGCACCAGTCCGTAGATGGCGACGTAGTCGAGCAGTCGCACGAAGAACACGGGGAAGCATGCCAGCACGCTCGTGATCAAGCCGGTGTATAAAGTCAGCTTCCAGCGCGGCCAGTTGGGAGTGACCGATTGCAGCGCCAGACCCGCGCGGTAGATGGTGGGATTTGCCGTGGTCCAGCCGGCGATGGCCACGGCCATGACGCCGACGATACCCGCCGCTCCATAGGCCATTCGGCCGGGATCCATCTCCCGGTTCGCCGCGGCCACCATCAACCCGCTGCAAATCCACGCCAGGTAGTGGCCCGGAAAAATCCCGGTTGAAGTGAACAAGCCGTAGCTCCAGCTCTTGGCATAACGGAAGAGCGCCATGTCCGACAGGCCGATGTGCATGGCCAGATTGGCAAACCATGCGAAAAAGGCAATCTGCCACAATCCGAACTGCTCCTGACCCTCTACCGGTTTTCCGTTCCAAACCTTTGTTTGCAGGATTTCCCAGAAATTGTCGAAATTGGAATGGACTCCCAGCGCCGGCAGGGTTCCGATCGCTCCGGCCACGAAGACCGTGAACAGCCAGGGAGAGCAGACGCCGGCAAAGCGGCTTAACGCCGAGAATCCGAGCACGGCCAGCAGCGTGAACAAAGCACCGATGAGAAGTGTGACCGCCACCCACCCCGCGCTGTTGGGCAGCACGTCGTTGAGTGAAGGCGTCGGAATTCCCAAGCCTAGCCCGAGTGCGGTGGAACTCACGGAGATCATCGCGCCCGCCAGAATACAGTACAGAAGCGCATTGGCCACGTTGTACACCAGGGTCAACCCCGGTCCCGCGATGCGCCGCAAGTACCAGTACAACGTCAGCCTGGTGCGCACGGCGATGGGCGCGCAGACAAAGGTCCAGGAAAGCACCGCCAGCACATTTCCGATCAACAGCCCCAGCAGGAGGTCTTTGGCATGGACGCCATGCAGAACGAAGAAGGCGCCGATGACAAACTCCGTTGCGGCGACATGCTCGCCGGCGAACAGCCCGGCAAACTTCGACGCCGATTGGATGCCCGATGGGTGGACCGGCTCGCGGTCGTATTCGTTGATCTGGTCCATTTCCTGGACCAGGGCGGCAAGTTTCGAGGCCATGAGTGACACATCGTACCACTTCTGCCGCAAGCCCGGAAAAGACAAGGGAAAAAGAAAAGAGGCAGGCGTGACGCGGGGGCGATTCACACCTGCCGGCTTTCCAGCGTTTGCGGGACGCTGGAAACTTGTCCTCAACCTACATCAACCGATTCGTTGCGGCGCTTGGGAGTTTCCTTCAATGGGTAAAGTCTTTTTTACAACTTCCGGCTCATGCCGGCGGTGGTGGAAATCGGCCACCGTGGTGGCAATGCACCGCCGTCTCACCTGATTTCCCGATCTATTACAACGACATAGCGAATGGCAGCCGGCGTGCAACGACGACAGTATGAACCTCGCACATTCGATTCTCACGAATTCTTATCGCGCCGGGTTGGGGATGCTAGTTGCGGGGCTGCTCCTCACCTCGGCCCACGCGCAGGATCCGCCTGCCCCCGCGCCTCCGGAACCGGAAGCGGCGAGCCAAGCGCCAGCCGATCCGGAGCCGCAGCGCTCCGGTGGTTGGCGACGATTCGGCGAGCCGCGCGACGCGGGCCAGCAAGGGCCGGCATCCTCCGTTGCTCCCTCACAATTGATCCTGCCGGCGGGCGCGTTTCTCTCCATTCGCGTCGATCAGGAGCTGTCGAGCGATCGGAATCAGCCCGGCGACACCTTTACGGCGACGCTCACGCAGCCTCTGATTGCCGACGGATTTGTTGTCGCCAGACGCGGCCAAACGGTCGGCGGACGGGTTGCGGAAGCAGTCAAGGCCGGGCGCAGGAAGGGCACTTCACGCCTCGGCATCGAGATCACGGAACTGAGCCTCGTGGATGGCCGGCAGATTCCGGTGGTGTCGCAATTGATGGAGTACAGCGGCGGCACCTCCAAAGGGCGTGACGCCACGGCGATTGCCGGAACCACCGCTCTGGGCGCGGCCATTGGAGGCGCGGCATCGGGAGGCGCGGCGGCAGGCATCGGTGCGGCGGCGGGAGCGGCGGCTTCTGTCATCGGCGTGCTGGCCACGCGCGGCCGGGCCACGGAGATCTACGCCGAATCCGTGCTGACCTTCCGCACCATGCAACCGATCACCATTACCACCGAACGCGCAACCGGCGCTTTCCAACCCGTCGAGCAGGGAGACTATGAGCCACGCACCGAACGCCGTCAGCCGACGCTGCAACGCCGTTCGCCGGCGTGGTATCCGGGCTGGTGGGGATCGACCTGGTGGGGCTATGGCGGTCCTGGCTGGTACGGTCCCGGCTGGTACGGGCCCGGTTACTTCGGAACTTCGGTTCTCATCAATAGCGGACCGCGCTTCCACCGCGGCGGTTCGTGGGGACGCCGCGGCCGCTGGTAATCCTCAACCCGTGAAGCGGTAACCTTCGCCTCGCACCGTAACGATGTGCGCGGGGTGATGGGGTTCCTGTTCCAGCTTCTGCCGCAATGCGGCGATGTGCACATCCACGGTGCGCGTGATGGCCTCGGAATAGCCCCACACCTCGCGCAGCAATTCGTGCCTGCTCACGATTTCTCCTCGCCGTGCGATCAAGTGGCGAAGCAGTTGCAGTTCCTTCCCCGATAAACTGACCAGCGCGGGTCCCCGCCGCAATGTGCCTCTGGCGAAATCGATGGTGATACCCGCAAACTCGTACACAGCCAAATTCCGCGCCCGGTAAAAGGCCTCCCGCCGCAGCAGGGCTTGAATGCGAGCGAGCAGCACCGCCGGATCGAACGGCTTAGTCACGTAGTCGTCGGCCCCTCCCTCCAGTCCTTTCACAATCGAGGCCGGATCGTTGAGCGCGGTGAGCATCAACACCGGGGTCTGTACTCCGCAATCGCGAAGGCGGCGGCAGAGCGTGAATCCGTTCTCGCGCGGCAGCAGCACATCCAGAATCACGAGATCGTAATCACCGCAGGCCACTCGTTCGGCGGCGAGATCGGCCGTATGCTCGGCGGCGTAACCGGCGCTGCGAAGCGTGTCGGTGAGCACGGATGCCAGGTTGCGGTCGTCTTCCACCAAAAGGATGTGGCTCGGCATATGGAAAGCGTTGTCAAACTGGACGCGCCGCTAGCTGTGGGAGTTGCGTTTGCACAACGCATCTTTACGTTCTTAACCTGGCGCGGCCTAACGCTGTGGCCGCAGTTTCGCCGCGCTGCCGTAAACCCCAATCCAATGATTGGTGAAGCGGAGCGGCGGCTGCGGAGAGACGCGCGGCATATGACAATCGACGCAATTCGTGAGGCCAGTCTGGCGATGCTTCGGCGAGGCATGGCACGCCGCGCATTTCTGGTTGTAACCGGCGGCTGTTTTCACCAAAGGCCCATGTGTGTCGTGGCAACTCAGGCACGACAATTTGCCCTTGCTCCTCAGGAAACAGGCGCTTTGGCTCAGATACACAGGCTGGTGGCGCACGTTCCAGGCGTAGTTCCAATCGATGGCCACGCCCTGCGAGGCGGGCGGGCGGTGGCAGCGGCCGCAGAACTTGTTCAGCTCGGCCGCGGTCATCTTCCGCGGATTGCCGATGGAAGCCTTGGTGCGCGTGGCCGCATGGCGGGCCCCTGGGCCATGGCACGCCTCGCATCGCACGCCGTGCTCGGTGAGGCGCAAGGCGCCGTCCGTGCCCGCGGTTGCAGGGCCGGTGGAATGGCACTCAAAGCATCCCAGTATGCCCGTGTTTGGATCTGTCGTCTTGTAGGGCAGCCCCATGGCCTCGGCAAGACTCTTCGGCCGCAATTGGCCGTGCCCTGCTGTCGGCGCCATTTTTCCGGTTGCCGCATACCAGGTGCGGTAATGCTCCAGGTGCCATTCCTCGTTGATGCGGGTGACGAACGTCACTGCCTGATCGCCCGCGCCGAACGCCCATTCCACGGGGATGTCGATCGTATTGCCGGCATCGAAGCCCTGCGCCCGCAGCTTGCCTTTCAACAGGCGATAGCGCAGGGAGTAGCCTGGCCCGCGCACCTCCCACTCGCCCGGAAACTTCGCCGCCAGCGGATGCAGTTCGGCCGCATGCAGGCTGCGCGCGTGTCCGGTTGCAGCCTGCGCCGCGGCCTGTTTCGGGTGGCAGGCGGCACAGGCCTTGGCTCCCACATAGTCCGAAGACTGTGCGGTGCAAAGGGTCGCAAAGAATGCAAGCAGCAGCAACGTTGCCCATTATAGGCGCTGCATCGAATACATTAAAGGTGATCGTCATGTTCCATCGCATTCCTTTCCTTCTTGCCGCGGCGGCACTCACTCTTCCCGCTGCCCCGCGCCAATCCGATGTCGTCATCTACGGCTGCACTTCGGGCGCCATCACTGCCGCCGTACAGGTGAAGAAAATGGGGAAGTCCGTTGTCTTGGTCTGCCCGGAAAAGCATCTCGGCGGTCTCACCGCCGGAGGCTTGGGCTGGACGGATTCGGGAAACAAAACCGTGATCGGCGGCCTGTCGCGGGAGTTCTACCATCGCGTCTGGCGCGAGTACGAAAAACCTGAGGCCTGGAAGTGGCAAACGCGCGAGCAATACGGCAACAAAGGGCAGGGAACCGAAGCCATCGACAAAGGCGCGCGCACGATGTGGATTTTTGAGCCGCATGTGGCCGAGCGTGTCTACGAAGACTGGATCAAGGAGTTGAAGATCCCCGTCGTCCGTAACGCCTGGCTCGACCGCTCGAAGGGTGTCCGCCAGGCGGGCGGCCGTATCGCTTCCATTCGCACGCTGGACGGCAAAGAGTACGCCGCCAAGGTGTTTCTGGATGCTACCTACGAGGGCGACCTGATGGCAGCCGCGGGCGTCGATTACCATGTCGGCCGCGAATCTCAGAAGACCTACGGCGAGAAGTGGAACGGCGTGCAGACCGGCGTGCTCCATCACCGCCATCATTTCGGAGCGGTGAAGGTTCCCATCTCCCCCTATGTCGTCCCCGGAGATCCGGCCAGCGGCATTCTCCCCCGCATCAGCAAAGAGCATCCGGGCGAATACGGAGCAGGCGACAAGAAGGTGCAAGCCTACTGCTACCGTATGTGTCTGACCAAGGTTCCCGAGAACCGCATCGCGTTCCCCAAACCGGCCAAGTACGATCCGAAGCAATACGAGTTGCTGCTGCGCGTCTTTGAGGCCGGCTGGCGCGAGACATTCCAGAAATACGACCCCATCCCGAACGGGAAGACCGACACCAACAACCACGGGCCGTTCAGCACCGACAACATCGGCATGAACTACGACTATCCGGATGCTTCCTACGAGCGGCGCAAGGAGATCTGGCAGGAGCACCGCGAATACCAGCAGGGGCTGCTGTACTTCATGGCCAACGATCCGCGCATGCCTGAGGATGTGCGCAAGGCCGTCGCCGAATGGGGCCTGGCCAAGGACGAATTTAAGGACAACGGCAACTGGCCTCATCAGATGTACATTCGCGAGGCCCGGCGCATGATCGGCAAGTACGTGATGACGGAACACGAACTCACCAAGAAGCGTCCCACTCCGGAGCCGGTCGGCATGGGCTCCTACACCATCGATTCGCACAACATCCAGCGCTACATCACACCGGAAGGCTACGTACAGAATGAGGGCGACATCGGCGTCAGCACCAACGGCCCGTATCAGATCTCCTATGGATCGCTGGTTCCGAAGAAGGGTCAGGCAGCAAATCTCCTCGTGCCCGTGTGCCTGTCCAGTTCGCATATTGCCTATGGATCCATCCGCATGGAGCCGGTGTTCATGATCCTCGGCCAATCGGCTGCCACGGCCGCAGTAATGGCCATTGATGCAGGCGTTCCGGTACAGGATGTCGTCTACGAGAAGTTGCGCGAGCGGCTGCTGGCCGATGGCCAGGTTCTGGAATTCCAGGCCCCCGCCAAGCCACGGCAGTAAGTCTTGTCAGACTGCCAGTCGCAGAACAAGAGGCTGCACAGAGTTCCATCACAGCTCCCTGGCGCTTGGAGGCTATACTGGAACCCTATGGCTGAATCCTCCGTGAATCCGGCGCTCATCTTCGATACGTTACTGGGCTTTCAGCGCTCGGCGGCGTTAAGGTCGGCGATCGATTTGGACCTGTTTACGCTGATCGGCGAAGGCGTGACCGAAGCGGCGTCGCTGGCCGGGCGCAGGCATGCCTCCGAACGCGGCATCCGCATCCTCTGCGATTACCTGGTGACCTTGGGCTTCCTCAGCAAGAGCGGGGATCAATACGGGTTGACCGAAATTTCCGCGGTGTTTCTCGACCACCGTTCCCCGGCTTGCGTGGCCTCCTGTGCGCACTTTCTGACGAGCCCGATGCTGGTGGACGGCTGCCATAGTCTGACGCAGGCCGTACGCCTGGGCGGCACGGCGTTGAGCGAGGAAGGTTCGATGGAACCGGAACATCCGATGTGGGTGGAGTTTGCGCAGGGGATGATGCCGATGATGTACCCCGCATCGCAGGAGATTGCACAGATTCTGTCCTGCGACCCGCATCCTGTGGGCAAAGTGCTGGACATCGCGGCGGGGCATGGAATTTTCGGAATCGCGGTGGCCCAGAAATTCGCCGGCGCGCAAGTGACCGCGCTCGATTGGGCGCCGGTGCTGGCCGTGGCAACGCGCAATGCAGCGAAGTTCGGCGTGGCGGACCGCTATCGAACGACGGCGGGCAACGTCTTCGAGACCGATCTTGGCTCCGGCTACGATGTGGTGCTGGTGACCAATTTCTTTCATCATTTCGATGTGCAGACGTGCCGGCATCTGGCGGCGAGGATCTACGAGGCGCTGGCGCCAAACGGGCGGATGGTGACGCTCGAATTCGCGCCCAATGAAGACCGCGTAAGTCCGCCCGAACTGGCGCGCTTTGCGCTCACGATGCTGGCCACGACGGCGCACGGCGATGCGTACACGTTTGCGGAATACGATTTGATGTTCCGGCAGGCGGGATTTACAGGGAACGTGAAGCACCAACTGCAGAGGTCGGCCCAGCGGGTGATCGTGAGCCACAAATGATCGCATTGCTCGCCTGGCTGTGGACGCTTCCTTTGATGGGAGCTGGCTCGGAGACGGTGGATGCGCTGTTTGCGCGCTACAAGACGCCAGGGTCGCCCGGGTGCGCGGTGACCGTGGTCAAAGACGGCAAGCAGGTGCATCTGGGCCTGTATGGATTGGCGGACGTGGAGCAGGAAACGCCGATCGGGCCGCAGACAGCATTCTATCTGGGCTCGACGTCGAAGCAGTTCACGGCGATGACCGTGCTGATGCTGGTGGAGATGGGGCGGATGAAGCTGGACGATCCCATCCATAAGTACCTGCCGCAATTACCCGCCTACATGAAGCCCGTTACGGTGCGGCACTTGCTGGAGCACACCAGCGGCATTCGCGACTACTTTGCTTTGTGGACGCTGAGCGGGCCGCCGAACGACGCGGTGTTGGGCGATACTAAAGCGTTCGATCTCATCGCGCGGCAGAAAGAACTGAATTTCGCACCTGGCGCGGAGTTTCTCTATAGCAACTCCGGGTACTTTCTGTTGTCGATGGCGATTCGCCCGGCGGCGATGAGCCATTTGAACGCGCTGGCTGGACGGCTGATTTTCGAGCCGCTGGGGTTGCGCCGCACGCTCTACTACATCGACCGTTTCGCACTGCTGCCGAAGAGGGCGGAAGGCTACTCTCCGGTCGAAGGCGGCGCCGGCGTGACGGCGTTCCAACGCAACGGCGCGACACTGGATGTGGCGGGCGACGGCGGAGTATTCACAACCATCGAGGACGTGACGCGGTGGCTGGAGTATTTCGGCGCTCCCAAGGATCCGCAGGCCAAGGCGCTCGCCGCCATGCAGACGCGCGGGCAGTTGGCTTCAGGCGAGCAGGCGGAGTATGGACGGGGATTAATGCTGAAACAGTACCGCGGTATGGAGTCGATGAGCCACGTCGGCGGGTTGCGCGGATACCGTAGCGAGATTTTCTGGCTTCCATCGGAACGGCTGGGCACGGCGGTGTTGTGCAACCGTTCGGATGCGCCGGTGGGTCCGCTGGCCAGGACGGTGGCCGATGCCTATTTGCCGCCACGCAAGCCGCTCGAGCCGCCGCCACTGACGATGCAACAACTGGCGCGGAAGGCGGGTACGTTCCGCGACCGCGATACGGGCGATTTGCTGGTGCTGCAGCCTTCTCCGCCGGGTTTGTCGGCAACCTATCAGAGCTTTCAGATGCTGCTGCTGCCGGGCACTCCGATGCGCTTTCGCAGCGTGAATTCGCCGCTCGATTTCGAAATCGAGTTCCGCGACGGCGGGGCCAAGGACGAGCCGAAGTTCGTACGGATCGAAGCGGAATCGCACAAGCCGGCGGTGTACGAACGGGTGGAATGGCGGCCGGGGCCGATTGCGAACCCGGGGCAGTACGAAGGGGTGTACCGTTCCGAGGAGGCGCTGTCGGAGATGACGGTGCGGTACTTCGACAGCAGGCTGACGCTGGAGGTGGGCGGGCAGACGACGGGGGAATTGGCGGCCACGGGCACGGATCGCTTTCAGGCCGGAGCGGTGAATATCCTCTTTGAACGAGATGACAGCAAGGCCGTGAAAGGGATGCTGGTGACGACGGGACGGGTGCGGAAGTTGGCGTTCACACGGACCGGCCCCGTGCAATGAGGCTGCCGGTCAGGCGTGGGAATCGTGGAGCAGTTGGTCCTTCATCGAAGAAACGATGAGGATGGTGCAGCCATTGACCGTGCTGGTGACGGTGTGGATGGAACTGGTGTTGGCCACCTGGTAGTCGCCGGTTTTCAGATGCAGCCCGCCTACCTGCAGATCGCCTGAGATCACGTAGCAGTGCTCCGGTCCGGCATGGCGGTGGGAGGGGTAGCTGGCGCCGGGGTCCATCTGAATGAGCAGGGAAACGGTGTCGCTGGCGGGGTCGACGTAGAGGCGCTTGACGCGGATTCCGGGGACGTCGATGGCTTCCCATGCCCCTTCTTCGGCGGCGACTTTGTGGATAGGGGCCGGGGGTGTGTCGGACCATTCCCGCCAGACCTGGACGGATTCCTGACGTTTCAAACCGGCGAGCAGTTTTTCCCGCAATCCGGGGCGGGGATGGAGGACGGGCGCGGCAAAAGCCAGCCTGGCGCCGGTTTCGCTTGATCGGATGGAATCCCTCCCCATACTGTTCCTACGCATCCCCGGGGATTTCGGATTGCTTAGGAACGCGTTTTGCGAAGAAGCAAGGCGGCCATGGCGAACGCCGCGCCGGCCAGGGTGAAGGTAGCCGGTTCAGGGACGTTGGAAGCGCCGGGATCGGTGAAGGTGAAGTCATCAAAGGCAGCGCCGAACGAAGCGGGGCTGTTGTACTGCAGGACAACACTCTCAATGTCCTGGGCGTCGCTTTCAAAACCGAAGAACGGGAAGCCTGTGCCGATATTGAGGTTGGCGATAAACGCCGGGCCGGAAGTGAAGTTGATGACGATGTTCTTGGACGTTCCGCCCAGCGTGCTGGTGTTGAACCCGAAGGCGCGGACGGGGCCGTCAAAGGTGATGGTGATGGGGCGGCTACGTGCACCCGCCAGCAGCGTGTCGAGGAACCCTCCGGAATAGCTCGCGCCGGAGTCGATGTTGAACTGACAGCATGGCGCCGGGATGTCTACCGGCGCCGAGTAGGTTACGCCGGGCTGGATGGTGCCAGGAACGATTCCGATGCCGGGCAGGTTGGTGGCAGCATTCAGTATGCCGGTGGTTATGGGAAAATGGCCGTCATTCGTAAAGTCCTCTACGGTTACCGGACCTACCGCGCCGAGGAAAGTAGGGCGGTCCGAGTATTGGGTGATGGAACCGGCGAAGGCGGCTGATGAGAGAAATAGCACCAACAGTGTGCGCGAGAGCATTCGGTTACTCTATCACGAAACGGTTTTAGCGGCTGCTCAGCAGGCGGCCGACGGCGGGTCCGATTTCCTCCGCCATGCGCAGGAACCCGACGTCTGTGGGGTGCGTGCCATCCACTGTGCCTTCTCCATCCAGGCCGAGCAGGTTGGCCGCAGACACGTAGTGGAGATTGACGTCGCCTTCCGCTTTCAGCTTCTCGTAGATGGCTCGCAGCGCCCGGTTCTTCTCGCGCGCTTGTTCCGGACGTGCGGAAACCGATTCGGCCTGCGTGTAGATGACGTTTTCAATGAGCAGAATCGGAGTGGCCGGGTGCGCCTTGCGCAGAGTACGGAGGAAAGGCTCCGTCCGCTCGTTGATCATGGCGACGGTGGACAGGTTGGGCAAAGAATCGTAGACGAACACGGCCGGATCGAGTTCGGCCAGCAGTTGAGCCATTTCCGGCTCGGAAAGCGCGTTGCCCGAGAAGCCGAGATTGAGAATAGGGTAGTCGAGTCGCCGCCCGATGATGCTCGGGTACGCCATGCCGGGACGGGACGCACACCCTCCATGCAGAATGGAAGTGCCATAGAACAGAACAGGCTTGCGCGCGTCGGGTGGCAGAAGGGTCAGCTTGCCGCCTTCGGGCACGCCGACTTCCAGCGCTTCGATGCCGTTGTAGAGCGGCAGATAGAGCATGTATTCGCGCACCGGGCCCTTGTAGTTTTGGACGAGAGCCTGTTCGTTGGTCTTCTTCTCCGGACGCCCGTTGGCGATCCAGCGCCACTGGCCGTCCTGTTTGACGTAAAGATCCAGGCCGCTCACGCCGGTGGCGGGCATGTGGGGCAGCGCCAGGCGTTCGTTGCGAACGGTCCAGCGCGCGTGAATGGACGGGGCGTTGGTAGTGAAACGAACGCGCAGACCAGCGCTGTGGCGGGAGAGCGACCAGACCGCGGAGCGGATGATTTTCTCTGCCTTCGCCGGCATGCGGTCGAACGGCGCCTGCGTTTCGCGCCAGCCCTGGCCTTCCAGGTGCGATTGTCCGATGCCGGTCCAGGTAACGGTCTGAGCGGCCAATGCCGCGGCGGTGAAAAGAAAGATCAGGAGGCGCATGCCAGGATCTTATTTATCACGTCGGCGGCGGTGTAGTCGAGTCCCGTTTCGGGCAGGAAAGCCGCCACCCCTGTAAGGCTGTTGCCGGCCGTGATGAGGCCCCTTTCCACGTATCCGCCGTTGCGCACCTGCGGCAGACCGATGTTGGCAAGCAGCGCGTTGCACAAACATTTCCGCCCTTCGGTGTTTTCGGCCTTGCCGCCCTTGGCCTCGTGGGTGGCCACCGGCTCGGCGGCGCAGCGATAGTTGATCTTTCCGTCTTCGGTGAAGTAGGGTTCGCGCAAAACACCGAGATCGCAAACGCGGGTCCGCGCGGCGTAGGTGTCCGGATGCGCTACCGAATCCTCGATCTGCACCACTTTGAACGGGAAGTTGGTGGGCGACGCAATGGGGTCCGTGAACACGCAGGCATTGCCCGAGGCCACTTGCTTGAGAACCGCTTCGCGGTAATAGGGGCTGAGTCCGGTTTCCGTGCAGAAAGCGAAGGGGGTACCGACCTGGATACCCGCAGCGCCCGCTGCCAGGGCTTCTTGCAGTTTGTCTGCCGCGCCGTAACCACCCGCCAGCCAGAAGGGCACGCCAAGCTCGCGCAGTTTGGCCAGATCCACTTCGTCGCGCTCGCCATAGATGGGTTCGCCCTGATCGCTGAGCTGCAGCTTGCCACGGGGCGGGGCATTGTGCCCTCCCGCCGTGGGACCTTCAACGACAAAGCCGTCCACGGCGCCGTTCGATTTGCGCAGCAGGGTGACCGCCAGCGTGTTCGAGGCGATGATAGGGAGAAACTTGGGCCGTTGCAGTGGCGCCAGGGGCCGCTCCATGTATTCGGCGGGGTTGAACTCCATCAGAACCGGATCGCCTGTGCCCGCGACATGCAGCGGATACGTTGCGGTTTGGTGCTGCGCGAAGGCGTCCAGCACGCCGGGAATCCGGATGGGAATTCCCGCCCCCATCAGCACATAATCCACACCGGCAATCATGGCGCCGTAGATCGATGGCAGATGCGGGAGTTGTGCCTTTTCCAGATAATTGATGCCGACCGGGTTGGCGTGACCTTCCTTGGCCAGCCAGATTTCGACGAAATTGGCGATGACGGTCAGTTCCTTCAGATGGCGCGGACTGTCCTTGGCGTGCATCGGCGGCGATTTGTAAGCCGCGGAAGGCGCTTTGCCCCCTTCGAGGAACCAAGCTTGGCGAACTCGCGCCGCCATTTCAGGGAAGGGAAAATGATCGAGCGCGCGGCGCATGTGGCCGCCAGGATCGCCGTCCTGCAGGCGGCGAACCAGGATTTGATCGAGAGCCGTACCGGAAACTACGCCGAGCTGGCCGAGGCGGGAAACGGAATTGGCGAGACGCCAGTGGGAGACTCCTGCTCCCATCCCGCCCTGGATGATGGTGGGGTGGTGGGACATGAACGTATCTTCATTATGAAGGATAGGGCGTAGTCCTGTGTGTAATAGTTTTGTTGCCGCCACGCATCGGGAGGCCGCGCAGGCCGCGGCGTGGCCCACAGCCTGTTGAGGAACTCGTGTGCCGCGCTTAGACCCGGCGTGTTGTGCGGGCGGGTTCCTTAGGAGAACCGTTCGATGAGTGCCTGCAGCCGGTCCCGGTAGCCTCTCGACAACGGCAGGGCTTCGCCCGACTTGAGGCGCACTTCGTAATCGCCGTGAAACAGCGGCTCGATGGAATGGATGGCGTCGATATTGACGATGGTCGAACGGTGGATGCGCAGGAAGCGTTCGGCATCGAGGCGCCCTTCCATGCCGGCCATGGTCTGCAAGAGCAGATGCGAGCCGTTGGGCGTGTACAGCTTGACGTAGTTGCCGCATGCCTCCACCCATCGGATGTCTTCCGTACGCAGGAAGAAAACGCGTCCGTTGTCCTTCACCGCGATGCGGTCGTGCTTGCGGGGTTGCCGCAGCGAGTCGAGAATGGCGTTCAGCTTTTCGGGCAACGCCGCGGCAGTCTTCGTGGAGAGTTGCGTTCGTACGCGATCGAGCGTTCTGCGTAGACGGCCGGCGTCGAAGGGCTTCAGCAGGTAATCGAGGGCGTGCACTTCGAAGGCCTGCAGGGCGAAGCGGTCATGGGCGGTGACAAAGACGATGCAGTGCGGGCGCTGCTCGCCCAGCGCCTCCACGACGCCAAAGCCGTCCAGTTCAGGCATGTCGATATCGAGGAAAAGAACATCCGGTTCGAGCGCAGTGACGTGTTCAATCGCCGCGATGCCGTTGCCGGCTTCCTCGATTACGTCGATGTCTGCGTGTTCGGCCAGCAGGCCGCGCAGCCATTCGCGGGCCAGGGGTTCGTCGTCGGCGATAAGCGCACGGATGCGGGTGCTCATGGTACGGGAATCTCCAATCGGGCGGCGAAACCGCCTCCGCTTGGGGCCAGCAGTTCCAGCGTGTGGCGTTCGCCGTAAATCTGCCGAAGGCGCGCCCTCGTGTTCGAGATGCCGATGCCTTCCTTGACGGCGCCCGATGCCAGCCCTGCTCCGTTGTCGCTGACCTCCAGGTGCAGTCGCCCGTTGCGGCGCGCAGCCGAGACCCTGATGTGGCCGGGGGCCGCGCGTGGAGCGATGCCGTGTTTGACGGCGTTTTCCACGAAGGGTTGCAGGATCATGTGGGGCACTTTGAGGTCGAGCGTTTGCGGCTCTACTTCCAGTTGGACCGTGAGCCGGTCGGCAAAGCGCGTGCGCTCAATTTCCAGATAAAGCTCCAGGAAGTGGATTTCCTCGCGCAAGGCGACCGAATGTTCGCCCGCGCGGTCGAGCGTCATGCGCAGCAGATCGCCGATGCGCACGATCATCCGTTCGGCGGCGGGCGGATCCTTGCGCACCAGGGTCAGGGCGGCTTGCAGGGAATTGAAGAGAAAATGCGGATGAAGCTGGCTGCGCAGAGCCTGCAACTCGGCTTTGGCCAGCGTGGCTTCCCTCTGTTCCAGAAGGCGCGAATAGGCTGCCGCTTGCGTCGCGGCAATGACCACCGCGTAAGTGAGAATGGCCCAGTGAAATTTGACCGTGAAGAGAAAGTCGAAGATCTGCCCGAAGGAAGCAGCCTTTCCCAGGTTCCAGCCGAAGGTATGGGCGATCCAGGTGAAAGCGAGCACTTGCAGCAAGCCGATGGAAACTCCCGCGCCGGTGTGCAGCAGGATGGCGCGCATCCAGCGCCGGCGCTCGAAAAGGACCGTGCGGCTGAGCCAAAGCATGGCCGGCGTCGCCGGCAGCCACAGATACCATTCCGTCAGCGTGGAGGCAAGCGCCGTGGTGAGTGGGATGGAGCGCCCGTAAATGTGGGCATTGATGAGAACCAGTTGCGTCGAGAAAAAGAGCCCGGCGACGGTCCAGACGGCGAACCAGAAGAGGACTTGGGCCGGGCGCGACATGCGTTTCCTATACTCGCATGTCGAAGCCCTCGCGGCGCATGCCGTCGATGATGGCATCGCGAACCGCGGTCACTTCCTCGTTCGATAGCGTATGGTCCCGGGAGGCGACTACAAGACGGAAACTGATGCTCTTGGCGCCATCTGCCAGCGGGGCGCCTTCGTACTGGCGCAGGAAGCGGATGGACTCCAACTGCGGCCCGGCGAAGCCGCGGATGAGCTTTTCGACATCGCCGGCGAGCGTGCGGCGCTGTCCAATCACCGAGAGATCGAATGCGCTTTCCGGGTAGCGGCGGACGGGTTGGTAGCGCTTTTCCGGCGAGCCCATGGCTTCGATCCGGCCCAGGTTGAGATCGACAACCACGGCGCGTCCTTCGACGAAATTGGGATGGAACTCGAACAGGCGTCCCACCGTTTCGCCGCGCCAAAGAATACCGGCGGTCCTCGCCGGATGCTCGTGGACGGCGGCGTCTCCGGCGGGGCGTAATTCACAGCCCGGCAGAATGCATTCGGCGAGACGCTTGGCCTCGTAAAGCGGGCCGGCCTCCTTCGTTTTCTGGTAAACGGCGGCGGCGAGGTGAGGGACTTCCTCGGGCAGGGCATCGGCGCGCCGGTGGATCTCGTAGCCGATCTCGAACAACCGGAATTCATCGAAATGCTTGCTGTTTTCCTGAATATTCTTCCAGATGCCGGGAATTAGCGTTTGGCGCAGAAGCGCCTGGTCGATGGAGATGGGGTTGGCGACGGTCACATGGGCCGCCGGATCCAGCGAGAAGCGGCGCGCATCGTCTTCGCTCAGGAAGCTGTAGTTGTAGACTTCATCGAAGCCCTGCGCGGTCACCAACTGGCGCAACTGGCGATGGAAACGGCGGCGCGGGTTGTCGGCAGGTGCTTCGGTGGGCGTCACCGGGGCAACCGGCGTGATCGTCGCATAGCCGATCATGCGCCCGATTTCCTCAATCAGGTCATCTTTGATGGAGATGTCTTTGGTCGCGCGCCAGGAAGGAACGGTGACAATGAAAACCCCCGCGGCCGGCGCTTCCACCGTGAAATGAAGCGCTTCGAGAATACGCTGCACTTCGGCTGGCTCGATATCGCGGCCCAGTTTGCGGATGAGCCAATCCATGTGGAGTTCGATGACGGGGGCGGGCTTGGGAGGCGCGGCGAGGTCGCCTAGACCGCCCACCAGCCGGATGCCGGGGCTGACCAGTTCCAGCAGTTCCACCGCGCGGGCGAGCGCGCGCACCGTGTTTACCGGATCTTGCGATTTCTCAAAGCGCATGGAAGCGTCGGTGCGCAGCTTGAGACGCGACGAGGTGCGGCGGACGCAGGCGGCGTGGAAATTGGCGCTCTCCAGCACCAGGCGCGTCGTCGAATCGCCGATGGCCGAGTGCGCCCCGCCAATCACGCCGGCGATGGCGATGGGACCCGAGGCGTCGGCAATTACAAGCGCCGCCGGAGTGAGCGCGTAGGTTTCTCCATTCAGCGCATCGGCTGTCTCCCCTTCGCGCGCATTGCGAACGAAGATCGTGTCGCCCGCCAGTTTGCCGGCGTCGAAGGCATGCATCGGCTGTGCCAGTTCCGCCATCACGTAGTTGGTGACGTCGACAATGTTGTTGATGGGGTTCAAGCCGAGAATCTGCAGCCGGTGCTGGAACCACAGCGGCGAAGCCTGAACCGTCACGTTCTCGAAAGCGAGCGCGCTGTAGCGGGGGCAAAGCGTGAAGTCCTCAATGGCGATCTTCACCGGCGCGGGGCCTTGTGGGATGCGCGTCATGTCGACTGGATCGCGCAAGGGCTTGCCGGTGATGGCCGACACCTCGCGAGCCATGCCATGATGGCCCCACAAATCGGGACGGTGGGTGAGACTCTTGTTGTCGACTTCGATGAGATGATCGGGTTGCAGACGGGGCAGGGACTCACCCGGCGTTACGGCGTCCAGTTCCACGATCGTCTCGTGGTCCTTGTTGATGCCGAGTTCGCGGGCGCTGGCGAGCATCCCGTCGCTCTCAATGCCGGAGACGACACGCTTGCCGATGTGCGTGCCTTCCAAACCGGTGCCGGAGGGAACGTAGGCGGTGAGGAGCCCGGCGCGGCAGTTGGAGGCGCCGCAAACGAGAGTGCGCTCGCCCAGCGGACCGGCGTCGATACGGGCTTTTCGATTGTGCGAGCCGGGGATGGGTTCGGCTTCCAGCACACGCGCTGCGACGACTTTGGCGAAATGCGAGCCCGCCTCTTCCACACCTTCGCATTCGGCGGTTTTGATGGTGATGAGCTGCATCAAATCGTGCGGCGCCACATCGAGCCCATCCACCATTTCGCGGATCCAATTGTAGGAGAACTTCAAGAGAGTGTTCCTCGTTCGATAGTCAAATGAAGATGATTAGAATTGGCGCAGAAAGCGCAGGTCGCCGCTTTGCAGCCAGCGGATATCGTCGATGCCGTAACGCATCATGACCAGCCGCGTCAGTCCGAGGCCGAAGGCGAAGCCGCCCCATCGATCGGGATCGATGCCGCCCATGCGCAGCACGTTGGGATGCACCAGGCCGCAGGGAAGCAACTCCACCCACCCGCTTTGCTTGCACACCGGGCAGCCCGAGCCGTTGCAGATCAGGCACTGGATGTCGAGCTCGAAGCCAGGTTCGACGAAAGGGAAGTAACCCGGGCGCAGCCGCACGGTCACTTCGCGGTTGAAGATGTGCTTGAGCAGCGTCCTCATGAAGTAGAGCATGTGGGCGATGGAGACGTTGCGGTCCACCATCATACCTTCGAGTTGATAAAAGGTGTGCTCGTGGGATGCGTCGACTTCCTCGTTTCGGAAGACGCGCCCCGGGGCGATCATCAGCAACGGGGGCCCGAGTTTGGCCATGCCGCGCACTTGCACGGGCGACGTGTGAGTGCGCAGACACTGCCCGCTGCTGAGCCAGAATGTGTCTTGCATGTCGCGCGCCGGATGATCGGGAGGAATGTTGAGAGCGTCGAAATTGTTGTACTCGCTTTCCACTTCGGGGCCGTCGAGCACAGCCACGCCCATCGAGGTGAAGAGGTCTTCCAGTTCCTGTTGAATGCGCGTGAGGGGGTGCAGAGCGCCGGGGCGCGTGCCGGGGGCGGGAAGCGTGACGTCGAGCCATTCGGCATCGAGGCGCGCGGCAAGAGCGGCGTCGGCGAAGGATTTGAGGCGCGCGTCGAGTGCGGATTCCAGCGTCGTTTTCGTCGAGTTGAGCAGTTTGCCGATGCGGACGCGGTCCGTTGGGGTGAGCTTGCCCATGCCTTTGGAGACTTCGGCAAGCGCGCCTTTGCGGCCGAGGACTTCGACGCGGACAGCTTCGAGCGCATCGGGAGAAGCGGCGGCGTCGATGCGCTGCTGGGCGGAAGCGGCGAGGGCTTGGAGTTGGGATTCGAGCATGTTGGGAAAAACTTCTATTTTAGCGCCATCATGGCGCCGCTGCTGTTCGCGTGCGGTTCAATTGGGGCGATACTGCATCAGGACGGCGGTGATGTCGTCGCCTTGCGGGACATCTTCGGTAAACGACTCGACGGCGCGGATGAGAGTTTGAATCAACTGCTCGCAGGACTGGGCGGCGTTGGCGCGAAGCAGGGCTTCCATACGGTGCGTCTCGAAGAATTGGCCGGCGCGGTTCTGGGCTTCGGAGACGCCGTCGGTGTATACCAGAAGCTTGTCGCCGGGCTGCAATTGGGTATGGCGGACCTCGAATTCGGCGCCGGGGAGCATGCCGATCGGCAGTCCGGTGGCTTCCAGTTTGTGGATGTCTCCATCGACGCGGATGAGCATGGGCGGGCAGTGGCCGGCGTTGCTCCAGCGCAGGCGGCCGTCTTCGGTTAGGACTCCGCAGAAGAGCGTGGCGTACTTCTCGCCCTCGGTGCGCTCCACCAGAAACTGATTGACGTGGGCCATCAATTGATCGATGCGCATGTCTGCATATCCGCCGGCGAGGAAGGCGCCCTGCAGGAGGCTGGCGAGCAGAGCGGAACTGACGCCTTTGCCGGAGACGTCGGCGACGACAAAGCCCCACACGCCGGGCTCGAGTTCGCTCACATCGCAGTAATCGCCGCCCACCTGATGAGACGGAATGCTGGATGCGGCGGCGCGGAACCAGCCCGTGGACGGAAGCTTGCGCGGCATGAGGTTCTGCTGAATCTCGCGGGCGATCTTCAGTTCTTCTTCCATCTTCTGACGCAGGCGCTCCTGCTCGAGCAGGCGCGCGTTTTCGAGGATGGTGGAGGCCTCGATGGCGAGGGTTTGCAGCAGTTCGCGGTCGCCGATGGTGAGATCGGTTTTACCCAGTCTCGATTCCAGGAAGATGACGCCGAGCGTGTCGGCCTTGGCGCTCATCACGAGCGTCTCTTCCGAACTGCCGGTGCGCACGCGAACCAGAGGCACACATACGGCGCTGTTCAAAGCGAGTTGCGCGGTGGATACGTCGGGGTCGTCTTCGGCGCTGAGCGAATCGAGGCGGACCGAGAGGGGATCGCGGCGGTCGCGCAGAGCGCGGAGGATGAGGCGCGTGGGGACGTGCAGTTCGGAGAGGGGAACCGTCATGCCGCGGTCGTCGCGGGCGACCGAAACCTGCAATTCCTCGCCTTGAAGCAGGAAGAGAAACCCGCGCTGGGAGCCGGTGACGGTGAGGGCGGCGTCGACCACCGCCGATAAGACAGCCTCGGTGGAAAGCGAATTCTGAACAGTTCGGGCCACTTCCACCAGCGCCCGCAGTTTGGACAGGTTCGACGGTGCGCCGGATCGGACGGCGGTCGTCGACATCTGCTCCATCAGTTTCTGGATGGCCGCTTCTTCCAGAGTGAAGACCAGACGGTAGGAGTCCTGGACTCCGAATTCGATGGCGTCGCCGTCGGCCAGACGTTGGCGCCCGTCGATGCGAGCCCCGTTGACAAGGACGCCGTGACGGCTTTGTAAATCTTCGATGAAGAACTCGCCGTTCGATTCGCTGATGCGGGCGTGGTGGCGCGAGGCGCGGTTATCGCGAAGAACAAGGTCGTTTCCCGCCTGGCGTCCGATTTCGAAAGGCAGACGAGTGATCGCTGCCCGAGTGCGATTGCCGCTCGGGTTGATGACCAGCAGTGCGGCGTGATTCATCCGCGTTTCCGCGAGGGAGGCGATTTGGGCGGTGCGGGGATGTCGGCAAGTTCGGCGGATACGGCGGCGTGTTCCATCTCGCGGGCGCGCAATACCTGGCAATGCGAACAATAGCCGCCGATTTCCGTGCGCGTTATGAGGATTTCAAATCCAAAATGCGATTCAACCTGTTTGCGCAGCCGGGCGAGGGGTTCGCCGAAGAACTCCTCCACCTTGCCGCAACGAAGGCAGATGATGTGGGCGTGTTCCTGCTTGAGGCGGGTTTCGTAGTAATGCTGATCGCCGCCATAGTGCATCAGGTCGAGCTCATCCACCAAGCCGCTGTGCTTGAGCATCTTCAAGGTGCGATAGACGGTCACGCGATTGAGCTTGGGATCTTTGGCCTGGGCCAGGCGGAACAGCTCTTCGGCATCGAGATGCTTACCCGAACCATCGATCAGTTCGAGGAGGATTTGCCGCTGGCGGGTCAACCGTACCCCTTTTTCCCGCAGCGAATCTTTCATGTCGGCGTTTGCCATGGCTATCTTCTGAGCGTAACACTTGCGCGCCTGGGGCGGCTATTGCAGATGCCGCTCGAAAAACGACGTCATCGCTTCGCGCATGTGCTTGGCATAGGCCCCCGACACGCCGTGCGATTTCTGGGGGTAGACAAGCAGATCGAACTGCTTGCCCGCCTTCTGGAGTTCCACCTGCATCTGGAGATTGTGCTGGTAGAGTACGTTGTCGTCGCCGTAGTTGTGGACCAGCATCAGCTTGCCTTCCAGATGCGAGGCGAAGTGAACGGGCGAACTCTGCTTGTACCCTTCGGGGTTGTCCTGGGGCGTGCCCATGTAGCGCTCCGTGTAGATGGTGTCGTAGTGACGCCAATCGGTGACGGGTGCTCCGCTGATGCCGGCGCGGAAGACCCTGGGGGCATGGAGCATAGCGGTGAGCGTCATGTAGCCGCCGTAGCTCCAGCCATGAATGCCGAGGCGCGATTGATCGACGAAGCCGAGCGAGACGAGGTGTTTGACGCCTTCCAACTGGTCGGCGAGTTCCTGTTTGCCGAAGCGGCGGTTGACGGCGGCCTCGAAGGCGTGGCCGCGGCCGGCGGTGCCGCGGTTGTCCATCTGCCAGATGACGAAGCCGCGTTGGGCCAGCACCTGGTCCCACGAGATGCCGGCATAGGTGTCGCGCACGTTTTGGGCGTGCGGGCCGCCGTAGACCATGACGATGGCGGGGTATTTCTTACCGGGCGCGAAACCTTTGGGTTTGACCAGGCGCGCGTAAAACAGGGTTCCGTCGGCGCCCTTGAAGCTCACCAATTCCGTGGGGAGGATTTCGTACTCGCTCTGCGCCTTGCGGTTGGGCTCCCGAAGGGTCATGACGGCGTTGCCGGCGGCGTCGCGCAAAAGAGTGCGGGACGGCTCATCGATGCTGGAGAAAGTATCGATCCAATATTCGCCGGTAGGGCTGACCTGGACCTGATGCGTGCCCTTCTCTTTGGTCAGGCGCCGGCGCGCGCCGTCGCGGCCGATGGTGTAGAGATGCCGCTCGAGCGGGCTTTGTTCGGTTGAGACGAACCACACGCGCTCGCCTTCTTCGTCGAGATGGGCGAGATCGGTGACTTCAAAATCGCCTTGCGTGATGGGGCGCACCTGCTTGGCGTTCTTGCCCACCATGTAAAGATGCCGGTAGCCGTCGCGTTCGCTGCCGAAGACGGCGCCTTCAGTACGGCGGAGGAGGGCGAAATCGTTCCTGATATTGATCCAGGCGGCGTCCTTTTCCTCCATTGCGATCTGCGAGCGGCCGGTGGCGGCTTCGGCGACGAAGATGTGCAGTTCGTTCTGCACGCGGTTGAGGCGATGCACAACCAGGCCGCGGGAGTCGGGGCTCCAATTGACGCGAGCAAGCAGGCGGTCGCGGGTTTCGCCGAGGTCCATCCACAGTGTGGCTCCGCCGGCCGCGGAAACCACGCCGAGGCGTACATCGGCGTTCGGTGTGCCGGCCTTGGGGAAGCGCTGCGGTTCGAGTTTTGCGAAGACCCCGAGCATGTCGATGTGCGGGTGGACCATCTCGCGGCTGATATCGAACTGGAGATAGGCGAGCGATTTGGAATCGGGCGACCACCAGTAGGCTGTGCCGAGGTCGAGCTCTTCCGGATAGACCCAATCCAATTCGGCATTGAGTAACGTTGAAGAGCCGTCGGAGGTGAGTCGTGTGATGCGCCGTGTGGCGAGGTCCATCACGTAGAGATCGTGATCTTTGCGGTAAGCGAGTCTGGTTCCATCGGGCGAGAGCTTGGGGTCGCGCTCGGCGAATGCAGTGGCGGTTAATTGTTGAAAGCCACCGGCTTCGAGATGAATGAGGAAGACGTCGCCGCCCTGGGAGGCGATCATGCGTTTGCCGTCGGGGGTCCATTGAAGGGACTGCTCACTGACGCGGCGGTTTTCCCAGCCGAATGCCTCGGCGGCGGGGACGGGAGTGGCGGCGGCGCGCAGAGCGCTGAGGCTGAGCACGGTGCGGCGGCTTCGCGTGGCGGGGTCGATGATTTCAAGCATGCCACTCTGCACCAGTGCGAGGCGCTTTCCATCGGGGGACCAGAGTGCGGACGGAGCACCGAAAGAAGGGGCTTGGGAAGCCAAGGTCTCGAGGGTGACGGGCTTCTTCTGGGCCGGAAGCGCCAGCGCCACCAGGAACACGAAGCTGAAGCGGAGCATTTCTCCCCAGTATACTTGCAGGTGCGAATGAAACTACGATTCTGGGGCGCGGCGAAAACGGTCACCGGCTCCCTTCACATTCTCGAAATGGACGGCAAGCGCGTCCTGCTCGATTGCGGATTGTATCAAGGGCGGAGGCGGGAGGCGGAGGAGCGCAACAGCAACCTGCCGTTTCGGGGATCGGACGTGGATGCCGTGGTGCTTTCGCACGCCCACATCGACCACAGCGGCAATCTGCCGACGCTCTACAAGCAGGGCTTCCGCGGGCCGATCTTCAGCACGGCGGCGACCGCCGATTTGTGCGCGGCTATGCTGAAGGACGCGGCGTTCGTGCAGGAAAAGGACTGCGAGTTCTTGAATAAGCGCAGGCAGCGGCGGCGGATGATCGGGGAGGAGAACGGGGGCGGGCCGGATTGCCCGTTGTACACGGTGGAAGACGCTGAGCAGACGCTGCCATTGTTTCGCCGCACGGCGATGCAGGAAGAGACGGCAGTGACCGAGGGTCTGCATTTCCGGTTTCATGAAGCGGGACACATGTTGGGTTCGGCGTGCGTTTCGCTGGAACAGCGGAAGGGCGGCCGTGCGATCCGGCTGGGCTTTTCCGGGGATGTGGGACGGCGGGGACTGCCGATTATTCATGATCCGGAGCCGCTGCCGGCGGTCGATTACCTGATCTTGGAGAGCACCTACGGAGACCGTTTTCACAAGCCGCTGGAGGCGGTGACGGACAAACTGGCGGACACGATTTCGCGGACCGCGGCGCGGGGCGGGCGGATTATCGCGCCGGCCTTCGCCGTAGGGCGGACACAGCAACTGGTGCTGCTGATCCATGAATTGGTGCTGCAGAAGCGGATACCGTCGATTCCGATTTATGTGGACAGTCCGCTGGCGGTAAACGTCACCGATGTGTTCCGCCAGCATGAGGAGCTTTTCGACGAAGAGACGCGGCGCTTTTTGGAGAATGGCTCGGATCCGTTCGGGTTCCGCATGTTACGCTACGTGCGCAGCGTGGAGGAATCGAAGGCGCTGAACGATCTGCGGCATCCTTACCTGGTGATTTCGGCATCGGGGATGTGCGAAGCCGGGCGTGTGCTGCATCATCTGCGGAACAGCGTGGAGGATGGGCGCAACACGGTGTTGATCACCGGCTTTCAAGCCGAGAACACGCTGGGGCGGAAGATTGTGGAGAAGTTTCCGGAGGTGCCGATCTTCGGCGAGCCGATGCGGCTGCGGGCGGAGGTCGTGCGGATCAACGAGCTATCCGGGCACGCCGATCAGGGCGAGCTGCTCGAATGGATCCGGCCGGTGGTGAAGGGTTTGAAAACGATCTTCCTGGTGCATGGCGAACCGCTGCAGCAGCGCGCGCTGGCCGAAGCGATCACCCGGACTTACGGGACTCCGGTGACCATTCCGGGGCGTGGGGATGAATTTACGCTGGAATAGGCGCCTCTGCAAGGGTGTATCCTGGTATTTCAGGCTATTTGCCGGGTCAGGAGGAGGAAATGCCGTTTTCTCCCAGAAGAGTTTGTTTAACGGTATTCGGTCTGCTGCTTGCGGTTGCGCCGGAGGCGGCGGCGCAGTTTCGTCTTGCCGGCGGCGGGCAGGTGGTGACGGCGATCCACTTCGATAATCCATCGGTGCCGGCGCTGTCTTCGCGGTTTTATGTGTTGGAGGGGATCAGCGCGGGGCAGGTTCCCTTCACCGCTACTGCGAATACGGCGTCCGGGGGCAACTGGCTCAGCGTGATCGTCTATCCGTCGGAATCGACGGCGGGGACGACCCCTACCTCGGTGGAAGTGCGGGTGAATCCGAACCTTCCGCCGGGCAACTATGCCGGTTCCGTACTGTTTCAGCAGCAGGGGAATCCGGCGGTGCAGCTTTCCATCCCAGTGCAACTGACGATATCCCCCCCGCAGATCACGGTGAACCCTTCGGCGGTCAGCCTGAACTACACGGTCGGTTCGGCCGCCCCCACGCAGTCTCTGACGTTGTCTTCCAACTTGGGTTTCAACATCACGTACAGCGCGGAGGTGACGTCGGGTAGTTTTGTCAGCATCAGTTCGGGGGGCAGCGGCAGTGCGCCTTACAACGTCATTACACTGGCGTTTGCGACGAGCGGATTAGCAGCTTCGGCGACGCCCTATACGGGGAATGTGCGCATTACGATCACGGGGCAGACGGAGCCGGTCAACGTTCCCGTATTGCTCACAGTGACCGGGAGTGGTTCTGGGATATCGGGATTCACGATTACCCCGACGCTTCTTAACTTAAATAGTACGCACACCATGCAGTTGGTCTCGATTACTCCGGCGAACCTGGCTCAGCAGTATTTCTATTCCACCAGCATGATTACTTCGAGCGGCGCGCCATGGCTTTCGGTCAACCCGCCGACATCGGGCGGAGCGGTAGCGGCAGTGAGCGCGTTTGCTTTGACCGCGAATCCAACGGGACTGACGGCGGGAGTCACCTACACGGGTACGGTGCGTGTTTTTATCAACAGCCAATTCCAGGACATCGCAGTGAATTTCACGCCGGGCGCCAGCGGCGGGACATTGGGCGGCGGGACATTGGATGGATACACGGTTACGCCGGCCACTGTGAGCCTGACGGCGGGGCAGGTGACGCGGAACGTGTCGATTTCGCAAACCACTTCGGCCGGCGCCTACACCTACTCGACGGCTTCCGTTACAACGAGCGGCGGTGCATGGCTTTCGGTGACCCCTCCTTCGTCGCCGGTGGCGGCTACGGGGACGCAGCAATTCACCATTATGGCGAAACCCGCGGGTTTGATCCCCGGTGCTGTTTACACAGGGGTGGTGCGGCTCTTCATCGGAACGCAGGCGCTGGATATTTCCGTAACCTTCTTTCCCAGCCCAGCGGGAGGGCTGGACGGGTATTCAGTCTCGCCGGCGTCGGTCTCCAGGATCGGGGATGCTTTCAGCGAACTCATCACCATTTCGCAGACGGGCACGGGCGCCTATTCTTACTCGACCACGGTGAGTACGGCGAGCGGCGGATCGTGGCTCTATGTGAGCCCGCCTACATCGCCGGGCGCGGTGGCCGGAACGCAATTTTTCCGCATTGAAGCCAACCCCAGCGGTTTGCAGCTAGGGGTCACTTACAGCGGCACGGTCCGCGTCACGATAGGTCAGCAGTTCCAGGATATTCCGGTTTCTTACTCGCCGGCGATCACTCCCATGACGGCCTATGCGGTCACGCCTGGCGTCGTCACTATCGACGGGGGGAGGAATTCTCAGGTTGTCACGATTGCGCCGACATCGGCCACCTGGTCCTATTCGTACTCGGCGACGGTGCCCACCTGGGTTGGAGCGTCATGGCTGTCGGTGAGTCCGGCGGCCTCGCCCAGTGCGGCAGCGGGTAACCAGACGTTCACCATCCGTGCGAACCCGGCGGGGTTGACTCCGGGCTTGACCTACAACGGGCTGGTGGTTCTCCGAATCGGATTGCAAGGGCTGGAAATCCCCGTCTCCTACACGCCGCCGCTGGAACAGCCGCTGATCATCGACACGGCGGGGTTGCCGGGCGGTACGGTGGAGGCATCGTACACGCGAACCCTGCAGGGGATCGGAGGCGCGGCGCCATACACCTGGAGCGCGGCAGGGTTGCCAGAAGGGTTAGCGCTGGATTCGGCGACGGGAACCATCAGCGGGACGCCGTCGAAAGCCGATACATTTCGCGCCGTTGTCACATTGCGCGATGGGGCCGGCAGATCGGCCAGCCGTACGTTTCCGATCGTGGTCCAACGGGCGCAGACGCAGCGGCTGGGGTTTGTGGCAATGAATCCCTGCCGGGTGATGGAGACGCGGGCGGAATACAACTTCGAGGGACGTTCCGGGGCCTTCGGTCCGCCGTACTTGCGGGCGGGAGAAACGCGAACGTTGACGCTGCCGGGGTCGAACGTGTGTGCGCTACCGGCCGCCGCGGCGGCATTGGTGCTCAATGTCACGGTGATTCCCCGCGGGAGCGTGGACACCGTGACCGTGTTTCCGGGCGGTGAGTCGCGGCCGGAGTTTCGCACGGTGAGTTCGCCGGACGGGCAGGTGGTTGCGAACAGCGCGATTGTGCGCGCCAGCGGAGGCGTGATTCAGGTGTACGCCTCAGGCGACGCCGATGTGCTGATCGACATCAGCGGTTACTACACCGCCGGCAGCGGGCTGGCCTATTATCCGATTACTCCGTGCCGCGCCGTGGAAACGCGGATGGAATACCGCAGTCCTGCTGGACCCTTCGGGCCGCCGGCAATCAACACGAGAGAGACGCGGCGGTTCCGGCTGGCGGACTCGCCGCACTGTACGTTGCCGCCGGGTGTGGCGGCGTACTCGGCGACGCTGACCGTGATTCCCGCCGGTCCGCTGGCCTACTTGACGGCGTGGCCGGCCGGAGCGTCGCAACCGAACGTTTCCAGTATCAATTCCTTTCTCGGCCGCGTGCTGGCCAATCAGGTGCTTGTGCCCGCCGGGACGGGCGGAGCGGTCGACGTGTTCGCCTACGACCGGACGGATTTAGTTGTGGACATCACCGGCTACTTCGCACCGGACGATGGGGCGAAGGGGCTCTTCTTCTATCCCCTGGTGCAGTGCCGGGTGAGCAATTCGGAGAACCCTGGGTATCGCGATTCGTTCGGCGGGCCGGCGCTGGCGAGCGAATCGACGCGAACGATTCCCGTTGGCACTTCCGAGCAGTGCACGACGATTCCGCCGGCGGCGAAGGGGTACGCGGTCAACGTGACGGCGGCGCCGGGCGGGGCTTCCATGCCGTTCCTGACGCTGTGGCCGAGCGGGCAGCCGCGGCCGAATACGTCGATCCTGAACGCTTTTCAGGGCCAGACGGTGACCAACTCGGCGATCGTGGCAGCGGGTGTGAACGGCGCAATCGATGTGTTCGCTTACCGGCCCACGCATGCGGCGGTGGAGATCAGCGGGTATTTCGGGCGCTGAGATTGCAGAGCATGGGTTGGCGGGACATGCGACAATAAAAGTTTCCCCTCAATCCCTTGCATGCAACCAACCCGTAACGACAAAATCCGTAACATCGCCATCATTGCGCACGTAGATCATGGCAAGACCACGCTGGTCGACGCCATGCTGCGCCAATCGGGCATCTTCCGCGCCAATGAAGAGGTGGCGGACCGCGTGATGGACTCCAATGCCCTCGAACGCGAGCGCGGCATCACCATTCTCGCCAAAACTACCGGCGTCCACTATAGGGGCGTCAAAATCAACATCGTCGATACTCCCGGCCACAGCGATTTCGGGGGCGAAGTGGAGCGCGCGCTGACCATGGTGGACGGCGTGATGCTGCTGGTGGACGCAAGCGAAGGCCCGCTGCCGCAGACGCGCTACGTGCTGATGAAGGCGCTCGAGGCCGGTCAGCCGCCGATCCTCGTGATCAACAAGATCGACCGTCCCGATGCCCGCATTCAGGAAGTGCTCAACGAGGTCTACGACCTCTTCATCGACCTCGATGCAAAGGAAGACCAGCTCGATTTCCCCATCATCTTCACTAACGCCAAGGAAGGCTTTGCCAAGAGGACGCTGGAAGAGGAATCCGCCGACTTGCGGCCGTTGTTCGAGGCCATTCTGCAGCACATTCCAGGGCCGGCGGGCGATCCGGACGATATTCTGCAGATGCAGGTGGCGAACCTCGACTACTCGGAGTATCTGGGACGGCTGGCGATCGGACGCGTGATCAACGGCACGTTGCGCCTGGGCGATGAAGTGAGCGTTTGCAAACTCGACGGCAGCGTGCAGCGGACGAAGATCACCAAGCTGTACTCGTTTGAAGGGCTCAAGCGCGTGGATGAAACCGTGGCCGTGCCGGGACAGGTGCTGGCCATCGCGGGCGTGGAAGGCATCACCATCGGCGAGACGGTGTCGCATCCGGAAACACCGAATCCGCTGCCGCCGATTCAGATCGACGAGCCGACCATCGCCATGACGTTCACCATCAACAACTCGCCGTTCTCGGGCAGGGAAGGGCAGTTTGTGACGTCACGGCATCTGCGTGACCGGCTGAACAAGGAACTGCTGACCAACGTTTCGCTCAAGGTGGAAGAGGCGGGCGGGCCGGATTCGTTCAAGGTGATGGGCCGCGGCGAACTCCAACTGGCCATTCTCATCGAAATGATGCGGCGGGAAGGCTACGAACTGCAGGTAGGCAAGCCGGAGATTCTGACGCGGAAGATCGACGGCGCGCTGCATGAGCCGCTGGAACTGCTGACGGTGGATTGCCCGGAACAGTTCGTCGGCGTGGTGATGGAAAAGATGGGCACCCGCAAGGGCAAGATGACGAAGATGATCAACCACGGCTCAGGGCGTGTGCGGCTGGAGTTTAAAGTCCCTTCACGCGGGCTGATCGGGCTGCGCAGCGAAATGCTGACCGATACGAAGGGAACGGCGATCATGAACTCGCTGTTTGCCGGGTTCATCGAATGGCAGGGCGACATCCCGATGCGCCCGACAGGGTCGCTGATCGCCGACCGGCCGGGGAAGGCCACCGGGTACGCGATCTTCAATCTGCAGGAACGCGGAGAGATTTTCATCACTCCCGGCACTGAAGTCTATGAAGGGATGATCATCGGGGAAAACTCGCGCGACGCCGATCTGGACGTGAACATCGTCAAGGAGAAGAAGCTCACCAACATGCGCTCTTCGACTGCCGATGAAGCCATCCGGCTGGTGCCGCCGCGCCTGCTCAACCTGGAACAGGCGATCGAATTCATTCGCGAAGATGAATTCGTGGAAATTACGCCGCAATCGATCCGCTTAAGGAAGAAAATCCTCAAATCCAATCAGAGATGAACTCGCATTCGGTGACAGCCAGACGCATCTCGCTGCTCAGCATGGGAGTGAGCGCAGCCCTGGCTGCATTGAAACTCAGCGTGGGCTGGCTGGCCGGTTCGACGGCCGTGATGGCCGACGGCGCCGAAGCCGCCGGAGACGTGGTTTCCTCGGCGGTCGTCTACTTCGGGCTGGCGCTGGCGGCGATGCCTCCGGACGAGAACCATCCCTACGGTCACGGGCGGCTGGAGATCCTCAGCGGGTTTACGGTGGGCGTGATGCTGGCCCTGGCCGGCGCCGGAATCGCCATCACCTCGATGCAGCGGCTGTACGTTGTGGCCACACCCCCCAAGGGATTCGCCGTGTACGCAATGATTGTGTCCGTGGCGGCCAAGAGCATCCTCAGCGCGGTGAAGTTCCACTATGCCAAGCGCACGGGAAGCGACGGCCTGCGGGCCGATGCCTGGAACGATGCCGTGGACATCCTCTCTGGCGTGGTCGCGCTGGGGGCGCTGTCGCTGACGCTGCTCAACCCCGCCCGCTTTCTCGCCGCCGATTCCATCGGAGGCATCGTAGTCGGCCTGCTCGTCATCTTTCTCGGCTTGATGGTCGTGCGCGACAGCTCCCTGCAACTGATGGATACCATGCCCGGCGAGGCCATGCTCAGCGAAGTCCGGCGTGTTGCTCTGCTCGTGCCGGGCGCCCTCGGCGTGGAGAAATGCTTCGCCCGCAAAACGGGATTGCAGTATCACGTGGATCTTCATCTGGAGGTGGATCCGGAACTCACTGTGCGGCAGTCACACGATATCGCCACACAGGTGCGAAAGCGGCTGCAAGCGGATCTGGAATGGGTGGCCGATGTCCTTGTGCATGTCGAGCCGCATGGTATGCAGTGACGTGTAGTACTGTAATGAAAATTACATTAATTCGATACCTAGACGCCCTCTGAAAACACCCTACGAAGCGGATCAACCCTTGATCTGTCAACGGGATAGAGATCAGCGACGGAGGGGTTCGTCCCATCTTGCAAACGACTTGCAGCGAGAGCAAACTGAGTGCAGCAGTCACGCAGTTGTAAGATAAGCGCGGCTTGCGGAGGACGAAACAAGAATGGATCTGCATCTCAAAAACAATATTCGAAAACTCGCTGTTGGGCTGGCCTTGTCGACCTGTGGGTTGTTCGCACAAACCGGAACCATATCGGCGACTTATACGCTCCCTGATATCCCCATCGGCCCGTTTCAAAACTCGGTGCTGCCTGGAACGATCCCGGACGATCATGGCTTTCTGCTGGGCGGTGTGGGCAGCGGCTTGTACCGCTCCTTCCTCGAAGGGCACAACGTCTACTGGATGGTGACGGACCGCGGTCCGAACCCGACGGTGGGCAGTCTGCGGACGTGGCCGATGCCAGGATTCACGCCGTGGCTGATCAAAGTGAGGACGACCGGAAGCACGATCGAGGTCTTGCAGAAACTGCCGCTGCTCACTCCATCCGGGGCGCCGGTGACGGGAATTCCCAATTCGAGTCGCGACGAAGTGCCGCGGCAGTGCGACGGCACGACGGTGATTCCGTTCAATCCGAACGGGCTCGATTCCGAAGACGTGGTGCGCACGCTCGACGGCAATTTCTGGCTGGTGGAAGAGCATAGCCCATCCATCGTCAAGGTGGCGCCGAACGGCAAGGTATCCAAGCGGTTCCTGCCGGTGGGCGTCGATCTCACGGGCATCGGTTATCCTGTGGCGAACGTATTGCCGCAGATCTACGGCGACAAACGCAAGCGCAACCGCGGATTTGAAGGCGTGACGCTCGGTTGGGATCTGCGGACCATCTACGCGGCGCTGCAGAGCCCCCTGTCGAATCCGAACGCGACCATCGGCAATGCGTCGCGGAATACGCGCATCCTGGCCTTCGACGCCTATACGGAAAAGACGAAGGCAGAGTATGTGTATCGATTCCAACCGGTGACCGAATTCGGCCACACCGATCCGGCGGAAATGAAGATCTCAGCCGTGGCGGCTCTCGATCCGTGGCGACTTCTGGTGCTGGAGCGCACCGATGCGGTGGCGAAGATCTACCGCGTGGACCTGACTCGGGCGACGAATATTCTCGGCTCGAAGTGGAACGATGTGGCCACCAGCCCGAGCCTGGAATCGCTCGATGACGCGGCGCTTCTGGCCAACAACCTGAAGGTGCTGCCGAAGGAGTTGATCATCGACCTGTCGACGGTACCCGGCATGTTGCCGAAGATCGAAGGTATGGCAATCCTCGATTGGAATACCATCGCGATCGCCAACGACAACGATTTCGACATCGCCGCGGCGGCCACTTGCGGAACCAATGCCGGAACCGGGGCGAAGAGCAAGATCCTGATTATCAAAACAAGCAAGAACCTGTATTTCTAGTCCGTCACTCCCTACCCTCGCCATTGGGCGCGGCCTCGAACAGGGCCGCGCCCAATTCGTATTCACGGGGCGATCAGGATCACATGGCCACCAGTTCTTCGGCGAAAGTGTCGTCGACCTTGCCGGGAGGCATCAATCGCTGCAAGGCGCGCGGCGCCAGTTTCTTGTTTTTCGCCACGCGGATTAGTTCGTATAGATCGATGGTGACTTCGGCGCCTCCGAATCTGG
>JAEUQG010000274.1 GCA_016789755.1 Bryobacterales bacterium | reverse complement strand
GAAGGCGCTTTTCGGTACGGATGGGCATGCGCTACGGCTGCAGCAGAGCGGAGCAGGAGAGTTGGACGTGGAGGCATCGCTTGCGGCGCAGGTGACCGCTTCGCCGGTCTCTTTGAGTTTCGGCGCGGGTGCGGCAGACGTCGAGGTGAGCAAGAGCCTGACGTTCGCCAACGTGAGTGCGGAAGCGGGAACGTTCTTGATTGGGGCCGAGACTCGGGCCGGGGCGCCAGTGCTGAACTTCGATAGGAGCACGGTGGATCTGGGCGCGGGAGCGTCGGCGGAATTGGGTGTGACGTTGCGGGCAAGCGGGCTGGCGGCGGGAACGCATGAAGGCGTTGTGACGCTGACCAATGTTTCGACGGGCGCGTCGATGCGAGTGCCGTACTGGTATGCGGTGCGGTCGCGAGAGCCGGCGCATATCGCGATTTTGGAAGCGACGGCGAGCGGGCGGCGAGGCAGCTTACGGCGCGACGCGGTGTTATTGCGCGTGACGGAGTCATCGGGCGTGGCGATCACCGACGCGCCGATTACGGTTACGGCGATGTCGGGCGGTGGCGGCGGTGTCGATGTGGTTTCCTATGACAGCGAGATTCCGGGGTTGTATGGAATCACGGTGCAACTGGGACCTGCGGCGGGCGCGAACGTATTTCGCATTCAAGCAGGCGAAGTGTTCACGCTGGTGACTATTACAGGGCAATAGGGGCACACGCCCGTTCGCATGTAAAGAAGTGTTAAGCCGCGGGGGCTGCTTGTACACCATCTCTGCGCGCCTGCATCCCAAGTGCGTAGGGAAGCTTCAGACGAGGTTCAGCGATATGCAGGTACAACGGTTTTCCGAGGACATTGAGAGCATGCTGCGGCTGAAGAGCGGCCGTGAGAATGAGATGGATGTGCTGGTGGCGCGTCACCAGCGAAAGCTGATCCATTTCCTGGAACGAATGGTGGTGGATCGGGAGGCAGCCGAGGATCTGGCGCAGGAGGTGTTTCTGCGAGTTTATCTGGCGCGGCATCACTACGAGCCGGTAGCCGAGTTCACTACGTGGCTGTTCTGCATTGCCGCCAATCAGGCGCGCAAATACATCAGCAGGGAACGGCGTTTCTACGATGAAATCGGCAGCGTGCCGCCGCGGACGTTGCACCGGTTCAGCGTGGAGCGTGTAAAGAATCCTGAACAATTGGCGTTGATCGGGGAGAGGCGGCGCAAGGTGCGGGCAGCGATACGAGCGCTGCCGGAGCGGCAGAGGGATGCGATTGTGCTGCATCGCTACGAGGAAAGGGAATACAGCGAAATCGCTTCGCGATTGGAGTGCAGTGTGGGCGCGGTGAAGTCGCTGCTGTTCCGCACGCATTCGGCGTTACGGCCGAGATTGGTGGAATGCGGAGTGTAATGGGGTGCAACTCGCGGCGGGCGAGGACGGTTCCAAAATGCAAATGATCGGTCCAGTAATTTGTTTTCTTCTTTCCTTGGGCGCCACGCTTTCCGCGCAGAGCACCAGCGCGACGTTCGGCGAGATTGTACGGTTAGGCGGAACGCCGTCCGATGCGGTGCTGGATGAAGCGCGAGGGAGAATCTATCTGATCAACCAGAATGCGAATCGCGTGGATGTGTATAGCTACGCGGAAAAGCGTGTTGTTCAATCGATCGCCGTGGGTTCGACTCCGCTGGCCGGCGCAATCTCGATGGACGGCGACTACCTCTACGTCACCAACAGCGGCAGCAGTTCGATGTCGGTGGTGGATCTGCGGGTGGGTTTTGTCTCGCAGACGGTTTCGTTGAGCGCCGTGCCGGAAGGGGTGGAAGCAGGCTACGACGGGCGGGTGCTGATTACGACGCAAGGCACCAGTTCCACCGATCAGATCAACACGCTGTTTCTGTACGACCCGAGGCAGACGCAGAACTCGCAGCTTTCGGCGGTGTACTTTCCACCGCCGCCGCCGACGCCATCGCCGTTGACCGCGGTGACCATCGGAAGGCCGACGACGACATTTCGCGGAAAGCTGATCCGCACTCCGGATGGGCGGTTTATCGTGGGTTTGAGCACGATCAACAATAATGCGCAAACCGTGGTGTTCGTGTATGAGGCGATGTCGGGGACGGTGCTGCGGAGCCGCACGGTGACGGGGCAATCGACGGTGCTGTCGATTTCGCCGGACGGGGCGACATTCATGGCTGGATACACGCTGTACGAAACGGGGACGCTGAACGTGCTGGCGCAATACAACGCGGCGAATGTACCGTTTCCTTTGACTTCGACGGGGACGGCCACCTTCAATTCGACGCAGAACATGGGAGGGAGCGCGTTCACCGGAGATGGCAAGACGTTGCTGAGCGCTTTCAACGTGGCGCCGGCGACGACGCCCGCGACACGTCCGCAGGCATCGACGATGCTGATTTCGCATCCGAGGAATCTGGCAGTAAGGTTGGGGATCAAGATCCCGGAGAGCATTGTGGCGAAGATGCTGGTTAGCTCCGATGGGCAGGAAGCGTGGGGGCTATCGGAATCGGGGCTGGTATCTCTGCCGCTGGGGAAGCTGTAC
>JAEUQG010000362.1 GCA_016789755.1 Bryobacterales bacterium | reverse complement strand
TGGGGCGTCGAGACCTGGCTCAACTCGGTCAGCCAGACCCTGGATGGCTTCGCGCCGGAAGCTGTCGATGTGATGCCATTCCTCTTCAACGCACCGCTCTCGCTCGCGGCGGGCGATTCCGCGGGCCCGTTTGAATGGTTCACGGTACAGATTCCGGCGGTCTTCGCCCCAGGCCTTTATCACGGTGAGTTCGTGCTGCTGGGAGGGCTGACGCCTGACGATCAGTCCATCCTCGATACCGCGCCCTTTGAGATTCAGGTGGATGCTTCTCAGAGCGGAATTCCGGAACCAGGTTCGCTCCTGTTACTCGGACCCGCGCTGCTGTGTCTCCTAGGCGCCTCGCGTCGCCGGTAGCGCGGTTTGCGGGGCGGACTGAGAAGAATCACCGCCCCGCGAACAACATCCCGATGCCGGCCAGAATCATCGCCAGCCCGAAGAATTTGTTCCGCGTGAACGGCTCCCCAAAAAACATGCGCGACCACAGCATGGTCCAAAAGTAACTCAACGATTGAATGGGATAGAGAATCGTCAACTCTCCCTGGCGCACGCCCAGCACGAAGAAATACGACGACAGCAGATACAACCCGATCCCGCCGGCCAGGCGGTAATTGAAAATCAGCGAACTGATGTTCCGGTGCAGCCGCGTCGCCCCCGCTTTCAGCAACACCGCGCCGAAGCTGCCGATAAACGACGACAGCACCATCAGCAACATGGACGAAACCGGCGTTGCCGTCACTTCTTCGCGCCGCCCCCTAAGACTGCCACTCCAGCCACAATCGTCAGAATCCCCAGCAACTTCATCGGAGACAGCACCTCGCCGAAAAACACCGTCGACAGCAGCGCCACCCAAACGAAGGTCAGCGAGATAACCGGGTACAACACCGATAACTCGCCGTCGCGCAGCGCCAGTATCAGAAGAATCGTGCTGAACCCATACAGCCCGTATCCGCCCACCAGGTAGGGGTTCGTCACCATCGCCATCACGCTCGCCCCGCTCAGCGCGGTTGCTCCGGTCTTGATCAGGATCTGCGAGGCGGTGCCGAAGACCGAGCAGCCAAACACCAGCCCGATGGTCTGATTCCGCGAAAAGCGGAACGATTTGCGGGCAGGCACACTGGCAGTTCCTTCGGGCAAGATCGATATCTCTGGCTCACTATCATAGCGAATTGGCCCATCGAACGGCCCGCGTCCGTTGTTCTAGACTGAAGGACTATGCAGGATTTCGAGAAGCTCGGCATCTTCTATCTCGGCAAGCAATACGACCTCGCCGCCAAGGCGCGCAGCGAGAGCCTTCTGCTCTACGAATCGCGCGATCTGGTCACGCACGCCGTTTGCGTCGGCATGACCGGCAGCGGCAAGACCGGCCTCTGTCTCTCGCTGCTCGAAGAAGCCGCCATGGACGGCATCCCCGCGTTGATCATCGATCCGAAGGGCGACCTCGGCAATCTCTTGCTCACTTTCCCCTCCCTGGCCGCGCGCGACTTCCGCCCCTGGATCAACGAAGACGACGCCCGCCGCAAAGGCACGGATGCCGATACCTTCGCCTCCCAGCAGGCGGAGATGTGGAAGAACGGGCTCGCCCAGTGGGGCCAGGACGGGCCGCGCATCGCCGCCATGCGCGCCAATTGCGATCTCACCATCTACACTCCCGGCAGCGACGCCGGAGTCCCCGTCTCCGTTCTCCGCTCCTTCGACGCCCCGCCCGATGCCGTCATCGATGACCGCGAGCTCTTCCGCGACCGCATCAGCGCCACCGCGACTGCCATCCTCGGCCTCATCGGCGTCGACGCCGACCCCATCCAAAGCCGCGAACACATTCTGCTCTCCAACCTGTTCGATCGCGCTTGGCGCAACGGCGAATCGCTCGATCTGCCCGCCCTCATCCACCAGGTGCAAACACCGCCGATGAGCAAAATCGGAGTCCTCGATCTGGAAGCCTTTTACCCCGGCAAAGACCGTTTCCAACTGGCCATGGCCATGAACAACCTGCTTGCCTCGCCCGGCTTCGAGGCCTGGCTCAACGGCGACCCGCTCGACATCCAATCGCTGCTCTACACGCCGCAGGGTAAGCCGCGCATGTCCATCTTCTCCATCGCCCACCTCAACGATTCCGAGCGCATGTTCTTTGTCGCCCTGCTGCTCAATCAGACGCTGAGTTGGATGCGCCAGCAATCCGGCACCACCAGCCTGCGCGCCCTGCTCTACATGGACGAGATCTTCGGTTACTTCCCGCCCGTCGGCGAGCCGCCTTCGAAACGCCCGCTCCTCACTTTGCTCAAGCAAGCCCGGGCCTTCGGACTGGGAATCGTCCTCGCCACGCAGAACCCCGTCGATCTCGACTACAAAGGTCTCGCCAATACCGGCACCTGGTTCATCGGCCGGCTGCAAACCGAGCGCGACAAGAACCGCGTCCTCGATGGCCTGGAAGGAGCCGCGGCTACAGCCGGCGGCGCGTCCTTCGATCGCCAGAAGATGGACCAGCTTCTCTCCGCCCTCGGCAACCGTATCTTCCTGCTCAATAACGTGCATCGCGGCACGCCGCAGATCTTCGAAACCCGCTGGGCCATGTCCTACCTCCGCGGTCCTCTCACCCGCACACAAATCAAGACGCTGATGGCGGATCACAAACTCGCCATCGCCGCCGCCCAGCCTGCCGGCGCCGCGGCCGCCAAGTCAGTCGCCGGCGATGCAGCCAAAACCGCACGCCCCGTCCTGCCCCCTGATGTCCCGCAGTTCTTCCTCCCTGCCCGCTCCACCGGAGACGTCGCCTACAAGCCGATGCTCTATTGCGCCGCCGAAGTGAAATTCCTCGACGCGAAAAAGGGCGTCGACCTGACCAGGAAGCTGAACGTGCTGGCGCCCATCACCACCGACGCAACCCCCATCGGTTGGGAAGACGCCGGGGAAACCGAGAGCGAAACCAGTGAACTCGAAAAGGCTCCGGTGGAGGGAGCTTCCTTCGCCGAACTCCCGCCCGCCGCGGGCAAAGCGAAAAGCTATCCTGCCTGGCAGAAGGACTTCGTCAACTGGATTTTCTCCAATCAGAAGATCGATCTCTTCCAGAGCCCGTCGTCCGGCGAACTCTCGCAACCCGACGAAAGCGAACGCGACTTCCGTGTCCGTTTGCAGACCGTCGCTCGTGAGCGCCGCGATGCCGAAGTCGAGTCCATCCGCCAGAAGTACGGTCCGAAGCTGGCCACTATCGAGGAAAAGATCCGCCGCGCCGAAAACGCCCTCGAAAAGGAGCAGCAGCAGAAGCAGTCGGCCACCATCGAACAGGCCATTTCCATCGGCAGCAGCCTCTTCGGCGCCCTGTTCGGATCGCGCAAAATCTCCACAGGAATCGGGAAAGCCGCCACTGCTGCCCGGGGCGTCGGCCGCATCCGCAAGGAGTCGCAGGATGTGGGCATCGCCACGGAGAATCTGGAAACGCTGCGCCAGCAATACGCCGATCTGGAAGCCAACATCAAGGAGCAAACCGATCTCCTCGCCGCCGCCGTCAATCCGGCTACGGAGAAATTCGAGGTCGTCTCCATTCGTCCGAAGAAGACCGGCATCACCGCGCGCCTCTGCGCCCTCACCTGGGTCCCGGAGGAGTGAGCCTTTCGCTCACGGCATGCCCCTCAGCGCATCGCCACTTTCGCTCCGCGGAACTTCACGCCCTCCTGCTCCAATCGCATCCGCTGATCGAACGCCGCGCCACCGCGCAGACAGATCTTTCCCCCGCTCCCAATCACACGCCACCACGGCACATTGCCCCCTGCCGCGCCCCCTGCCGCCCGCAACGCCGTCGCCACCGCCCGGGCCGCTCCCGGATACCCCGCCGCCTCCGCTATTTCCCCATACGTCGCCACCTTCCCCCTCGGAATCCGGCGCACCGCGGCCAGCACCTTCTTCGTATAGTCCTGCATCAGCCTGCATGGTATCATCCGGTCTTGGTGACCCGGTCCGATATGACTCTGCTATGACAAGGAGAAGCGCACTCGCGGCAATGGGAGCAGGTTTCACGGCGTCCGCGGCCACCAGCGGCATCAAAGCCCTGGCCTTCGATGTTTTCGGGACCGTGGTGGACTGGCGGTCTTCCATCATCCGCGACGGCAAAGCGCTCGGCAAAGCGAAAGGCCTCGCCATCGACTGGGGCAAGTTCGCCGACCGCTGGCGGGCTGGCTACGGCCCGGCCATGAATCGCGTCCGCAAGGGCGAACTCCCCTGGACGAAGATCGACGATCTGCACCGCCTCATCCTCGATGACTTGTTAAAGGAATTCGACATCCCTAACCTCACCGAACCGGAGAAAGTCCACTTCAACCAGGTCTGGCATCGCCTCGATCCATGGCCCGATGCCGTCGCCGGCCTCACCCGCCTCAAACGCAAGTTCCTCATCTCCACGCTCAGCAATGGCAATACGTCGCTGCTCGCCAACATGGCCAAGTGGGGCAAGCTTCCCTGGGATGTGGTGCTCAGCGCGGAGATGTCGAAACACTATAAGCCCGACCGCGAAGTCTACCTGATGGCCGCCGATTACCTCGGCTGCAAACCATCCGAACTGATGATGGTCGCGGCTCACAAGAGCGATCTGCACGCCGCCCGTCAGGCCGGATTGAAGACCGCCTATGTCCCCCGTCCCCTGGAACGTGGCCCCGGAGGCAAAGCCGATCCCCCCGACCCGGAATTCGACGTGGTGGCCAAGGACTTCATCGCCCTGGCCGTTGGATGGGATGCCTGATGGACGAAGAGATATCCGGTAAAAGTTACGACGGCAAGTTGCTCCGCCGTTTGCTCACTTACCTCTGGCCCTATCGCGGCACGGTGCTCGTCGCGCTGGTCTGCATGCTCATCCATGCCGCGGCCGATGTGGTCGGTCCGCTGCTTACGCGCTACGCCATCGACCGCTACCTCGCGCCGAATCCCGATATCGGCCCGTCCTTTCTCGATGCCTACCTGCCCAAAGACGCATGGCAAGGAATGACCGCCATTTCCCTGCTCTTCCTCACCGCCCTCATCGTTTCGCTCATCTCCGACTTCGTCCAAACCTACCTCATGAGCCGCACCGGCCAGTACGCGCTGTTCGATCTGCGTCACCAGACGATGGAGCATCTGCAACGCCTCGATGTCTCCTACTATGACCGCACGCCGATCGGGCGCCTGCTGACGCGCGTCACCACCGACGCCGACACGCTGTCGGAATTGTTCTCCGCCGGCCTGGTCACCGCGCTCGGCGACATGGTGTTGCTGCTGTTGGTGGTCGGCGTGATGCTCAACCTGAGCGTAATGCTCACCGTCGTCATCCTGTTGTCCCTGCCCGTCCTGCTGGCGGTCACGGTCCGGTTCCGCAAAGAGGTGTCCCTCAGCAACCGCCGCATCCGCACCGCCGTCGCCCGCATCAACAGCTATCTGCAGGAACATATCAGCGGCATGGCGGTGCTGCAGCTCTTCAATCGCGAACCGCGCAGCCGCGAAGAGTTCACCGATGTCAACCGCGAGCACATGCTCGCCTACAAAGACGCCATTATCGCCTACGGCTGGTTCTACCCCGCCGTGGAATTCTGCGGATTGGGCGCGGTTGCCGCACTGCTCGCCTTCGGCGGTTATCGGGTCGGTTCGGGCGAATTGAGCCTCGGCGTGCTGGTGGCGTTCTTCCAATACGCCATCCGCTTCTTCCGCCCCATCCAGGATCTCAGCGAAAAGTACAATATCCTGCAATCGGCCATCTCCGCGGCGGAACGAATCTTCCAACTGCTGGACACGCCGGCCACGGTCACCGGCGACAAGCAGGCATCGCTCCCCGCCGGCCCCGCCACCATTGAGTTCGACCGCGTTTGGTTTGCATACAAGGATGAGGAGTGGGTTCTGCGCGATCTCAGCTTCCGCATCGAACCCGGCGAGACCATCGCCGTCGTCGGCCACACCGGCGCCGGCAAAACCACCCTCACCAACCTGCTGCTCCGCTTCTACGATGTGCAGAAGGGCGCCATCAGAATCGGCGGTATTGACATCCGCCACGTCCCGCTCGAAGAATTGCGCCGCCGCTTCGCCATCGTCCTGCAGGATTCATTTCTGTTCACGGGAACATTGGAAGACAACATCCGCCTGGGCACGGAAGGCATCGATGACAATCGTCTCCGCGACGCCATCGATCAGGTCAACCTCTCCGACTTCGTCAACGGTCTTCCCGACCGCGCCAAACATGCCGTCAAGGAGCGGGGCGCAGGACTGTCCACCGGACAGAAGCAACTGATCAGCTTCGCCCGGGCCCTTGCCCACGACCCCTCGTTCCTCATTCTTGACGAAGCCACATCCAGCGTCGATACGGAAACCGAGGTGCGCATCCGCATGGCGCTGGAGCGTCTGGTGGAAGGGCGCACCAGCCTCATCGTCGCGCATCGGCTGTCCACCATCCAGCGCGCCAGCCGCATCTTCGTCATGCACAAAGGCCAACTGCGAGAGGTGGGGACGCATCAGGTATTGCTGGCCCAACGTGGCATCTATTGGAAGCTTTACCAGTTGCAGTATCAGGAAAAGTAGGACGCGCCGCTACGTACGGCACGAAGCACCGTTCCGAATGGCCTGCCCCCCCTCGGTTGCTATAATGAATTGGTAATATGCACTCAAGTTCTGGGATTGACGAGGGGTGCGAGGATCGCAAGATATTGCTGCTCACTCCTCGAGGCTTCTGCGCGGGGGTTGTTCGGGCTATCGATGTCGTAAGAATCGCTTTGGACATCCATGGCGCACCCATCTATGTGCGCAAAGAGATCGTCCATAACCGTCACGTTGTCGAAGATCTGCGCAACTCGGGCGCTATTTTCGTCGAGGAATTGAGCGAGGTTCCTTCCGGCGCGCGCGTCATCTTCAGCGCCCATGGGGTTTCTCCCGCCGTGCGCGCGGAAGCCAAGGCTCGCGATCTCAAAGTCATCGATGCCACCTGCCCGCTGGTCACCAAAGTCCATCTGGAAGCAGTGCGCTTTGCCAAGCGCGGCTACACCATCATTCTCATCGGCCACAAAGATCACGATGAAGTGGTGGGCACGCTCGGCGAGGCGCCGCAAGCAACCATCCTTGTCGAAACCGAGGAGGATGTGGACCGGCTCGATTTGCGCGATCCGGCGAAGATCTGCTACCTGACCCAGACCACGCTCAGCCTGGATGAAACGACCGGCATCATCGCCCGTCTCAAACAGCGCTTTCCGCATATCGAAGCTCCGCCCGCGCAGGACATCTGCTACGCCACCGAGAACCGCCAGTTGGCGGTGAAAGCCGTCGCTCCGCTGTGCGACGTGTTGCTGGTCGTGGGCTCGCAGAACAGCTCCAACTCGCGCCGCCTGGTGGAAGTATGCCGCAATGCCGGCGTCCCCTCCTACCTCATTGACGACGCCGGCGAAGTCAACCCCGAATGGCTTGGCAATGCGAAGACAGTTGCCGTTACCGCGGGCGCATCCGCTCCGGAAAACCTTGTCCAGCAACTGATCGACTCTCTCATGCAACATCACGGCTTCCAACGCTGCGAACCGGTCGAAATCAAAGAGGAAGACGTGCGATTTTCACTGCCTGGAGAACTGGCGCCCCACGCCGCGCGCCTGACCACGATTTCCCTATGAGTCCAAGCCTGCAAGTCGCCGACGAGCTGTTGGCTCAAAGCGCACAGGCGGCCCGCAAGGCTGTCGATGCGCTGTTGCGTCTGCGCCACCGCGATGGATACTGGTGGGCGGACCTGACCGCCGACACCACGCTCGAATCCGATTACATTCTGCTCCAGCTATGGATGCACCCGCCGCAAGGCAAGACATGGAATCCGCCCACGCGCCCGCTGGTGGATAAGGCCGTCGCCTCCATTCTGGCGCGCCAGCTTCCCGATGGCGGTTTCAACATCTATGCGCAAGGCCCCAGCGAAATCAGCGCCAGCGTGAAGGCCTACTTTTCGCTCAAGGTGGCAGGCATTGCCGCCGAGGATCCGCGCATGCTGCGGTTGCGCGACCGCATTCTGGCGCTGGGCGGTCTGCAGCACGCCAACAGCTACGTCAAAATCAATCTCAGCCTCTTCGGCCTCTATCCGCGCGAGCACGTACCCACCATTCCACCGGAACTGATGCTGCTTCGCAGGTTCATCTATGAGATGTCGTCGTGGACACGGGCGATCGTCATTCCGCTTTCCATTGTGCATGCGGCCAACCCGATGCGTCCCGTGCCGGACGGCTTCACCATCGACGAGATTCACGCCCCCGGCGTCAGCTTCGGCTTCGACCGCGCCAAGAGCTTCTTCTCCGGCAAGAAGTTCTTCTACGCCGTCGATCGTTTGCTGAAGTTGTGGGAGCGCTACGGCTCCAGGGCGCTACGCCGGAAGGCCCTCAAAATGGCCCTCAACTGGTCGCTGGAGCACACGAAGGACTCCGGAGGTTTGGCGGCCATCTATCCGCCGATGATGTACCTCATCATGGCGCTCGACGTGATGGGCGTGGCGCGCAATCACCCCGATCACCTCGAAGCGCAGCGGCAGTTCGACAGCCTGATGGTGAACCGCAACGGACAGTTCTACTTTCAGCCCTGTTTCTCGCCGGTGTGGGACACGGCCATCGCCGCCTTCGCGGTGGGGGAGACGAACATGGCGCCGCCCGAATCGTTGAAGATTACCGCCGATTGGCTGCTCACCAAAGAAGTGCGCAAGAAGGGCGATTGGTGCATTAAGCGCCCGAATGTCGAGCCTTCGGGCTGGTACTTCGAGTTCGCCAACGAGTTCTACCCCGATATCGACGATACGGCCATGGTGCTGCTCGCCTTGCGCCATGCCCGCGCCGGCAGCATACCCGAACAACAGAAGTGCATCGACCGCGCCGTGAACTGGCTGCTGGCCATGCAGTCGAAGGACGGAGGCTGGGCGGCGTTCGACGTCGACAACAACTGGCAGTTTCTGGCCGACGTGCCGTTCGCCGATCACAACGCCATGCTCGATCCGACGTGTCCCGACATCACCGGACGCGTCATGGAAGGTCTGGTGGCACAGGGCGTGCCTCCGTCGCATGCGGCCATCCAGCGCGGCGCGGACTATCTTCGCCGCACGCAGGAGGCCGATGGAAGCTGGTATGGGCGCTGGGGCGTCGATTACATCTACGGCACTTTCCTTGCGTTGCGCGGTCTGCGCGCCGCGGAAGAAAACAATCGCGAGGCGCATATCCTCCGCGCCGGCGAATGGCTGCGCGCCATCCAGAACGCCGACGGAGGCTGGGGCGAAAGCTGCGAAAGCTATGAGGCGCATTCGTATGTGCCGGCGCACAGCACGCCTTCGCAAACCGCCTGGGCCGTGCTCGGATTGATTGCCAGCGGCGACCCGCACAGCGAGAGCGTCCGCAAAGGCATCGAATACCTGATCGAGACGCAGAAGCCCGACGGCACGTGGGACGAAGATCTCGCCACCGGCACCGGCTTCCCGGGGGTCTTCTATCTTTCCTATCATCTGTACCGCAACTCTTTCCCGACGCTCGCTCTGGCGGCGTTCGTCAACGGGAAAGGGGCGTAACGAGGTTCCCGCATGAGATTTCCGCTGTCGATGACCGCCAATCTGGCCACCTACATCATGAAAAACAAGATGAGCCCAAGGCCCGAATGGCAGGTGGACAAGAGCGTGGGCGAAGACGCCTCCAACCCGTTCAAGATCATCTACACGATGAATACGGCCAGGCGTGAGCCGCATCCGATGATCCACAAGCGCTTCCCGCTGGTGCTGATGCTGGAGCCGCTGCACACCTGCAACCTCACCTGCACGGGCTGCGGGCGCATCCGCGAATACGAATCCACCATCACCCAGAAGCTCTCGCTCGAGCAATGTCTGAAAGCGGTGGATGAATGCGGAGCGCCGATGGTATCCATCTGCGGCGGAGAGCCGTTGCTCTATCCCGAAATCGGCCCGCTGGCGGATGGCATCATGGCTCGCGGATTGAGTTGCTACCTCTGCACCAACGGCATGTTCCTGGTGAAGCGGCTCAAGGACTTCCAGCCGCACGATCACTTCTTCTTCAACGTCCACCTGGACGGCATGGAGGCCAATCACGACCTGGCGGTGGAGCGCAAAGGCGTGTTCCGCGAAGCCATCGCCGGCATCCAGGCGGCCAAGGCCGCGGGCTTCAAGGTGGTCACCAACACCACGGTATACAAAGAGACCGACATGAAGGAGATCGAAGAGCTGTTCGGGTACCTCAAGCAGTTCAAGGTGGACGGGCACACCATTGCTCCTGCCTATGGGTATTCGGCGGTGAACGATCGCGAGATCTTCATGACGCGCGAGGATGTCTACGAGAAGTTCCGCGACATCGAGCGGCTGTCGCGGGAGTACCCGCTGCAGACCTCGCCGGTCTACATGGACTTCCTGCAGGGCAAGCGCGACCTGCCGTGCACCGCCTGGGGCAATCCCACCTACAACGTCAAAGGCTGGAAAGGCCCCTGCTACCTGATCACCGATTCGCACCACGACAACTTCACCGACTTCATGACGAAGACAGGGTGGGACAACTACGGCCCGGGCAACGACCCGCGCTGCGAGCACTGCATGATGCACTGCGGATTCGAGCCCTCGGCGGCGTTCGGCATCAATTCCAAGGTGACCGACGGCTTCCGCGTGCTGAGCTGGATGCTGCGCTAGCAGGCAATGAAACCGGTTCTGGTTACAGGTGCAACGGGATTCCTTGGCTGGCATGTCGCCAAACTGCTGCTCAAAAGCGGCGAACGCGTGCGGGCGCTGGTGCGTCCTTCCAGTAGTGTCCGCGAACTCGACGTGGAGACCGTTACGGGCGACCTGCGCGACGCGGCTTCGCTGGAGCGGGCCGTGGCCGGGTGCCGCGCCGTCTATCACGTGGCGGCGGATTACCGGCTGTGGGCGAAGGATTCGAGGGACCTTTACCGCTCCAACGTCGATGGCACGCGCAACATGCTGGAGGCCGCGCGCCTGGCGGGAGTGGAGCGTTTTGTCTACACCAGCACGGTTGGCTGCATCGGAATCCCTTCGGGCGGCATCGGGAATGAGGAGACACCCGTGACGCTCGAAGACATGACCGGCCATTACAAGCGATCGAAGTTCCAGGCCGAGCAGGTGGCGCTCGAATACGCCCGGACGGGGTTTCCTGTCTATATCGTCAATCCCACGGCGCCGGTCGGCGACCACGATGTGAAACCGACACCCACGGGGAAGATCATCGTCGATTTCCTGAAAGGCAATATGCCGGCCTATATCGATACGGGGCTGAACCTGGTGGATGCCGCCGATACGGCGCGCGGCCATGTGCTGGCCGCCGAGCGCGGCAAGCCGGGAGAACGCTACATCCTGGGGGGAGAGAACATGACGCTCGGCCAGATTCTGCAGCAGCTTGCCGGACTGAGTGGCAAGCCGGCGCCCAAGATGCGCATTCCCTATCCAGTAGCCTATGTGGCGGGGGTGTGTTCCACGGCCGCCGCGCACGTCACGGGTAAAGAGCCGCGCGCACCCTTGGAAGGGGTTCGGATGGCGCGGAAGAAGATGTGGGTCAGTTGCGATAAAGCGCAGAGGGATTTGGGATTCACCGCCGCTCCGGTGGAGCAGGCCTTGGACAAGGCGATTCGGTGGTTTGAACGGAACGGATACTGTTAGGTGGGCCGGATATTGATGGTAGCCGCGGAGAAGATGGAATTCGACGGATTGCTGCGAAGGCTGGGCGAAACCCGGGCGATTGAGGCTCGGGTTCGTTTTGCAGCGGAGGCGATTCATCACAATTCATCACTTTCAACAGTGTTGATGGTGTCGAACGGCCCGGGGCGGGTCCGGGCGGCGGCGGCCTGTGCCCTGGACGGCCCCTTCGATGCCGTGGTGAGCACGGGGTTTTGTGGCGGAACGAACCCAAGGCTACGGGTCGGGGATATCGCGGTGGCGAATGAAGTGCGCATGGAATCGCGTTATTTCGCCGCATCTTCGCCGGAAAGTCCGAAGCCTGCCATGACCGGACCTGTTGTCAGCCAGGATCGTGTAGCGTGCACCGCGGCCGACAAGCGGCGTCTCGGTGACACGGGCGCGATCGCTGTCGAGATGGAAGCCGCCGCGGTGGCAGCGTTTGCCGAACAGAGAGGTGTTCCGTTCTATTGCATCCGAGTGGTGAGCGACAGCGTCGAGGAAGACATGCCTCTCGATTTCAACCGTTATCGAACCGCGGACGGGGACTTTGATCGGAAGGCGATTGCCTTTGCCGCGCTGCGCCGGCCGTTCTCGTGTATCCCCGCGTTGCGCCGGTTACAGCGCAATTGCCAGATTGCCAGTGAGTCATTGGGAGCATTTCTTGCCGACTGCCGTTTCTAATCTTGCGCCTCCGGCCACAATGCGTGCCGCGGTCTACCGCGGCAACAGCGCCATTGCGGTGGAGCACATTCCCACTCCGGAATTGGGTCCGGGGGAGATTCTCGTTGCCGTGGAAAGCTGCGGTATCTGTCACACGGACCTGAAGAAGGTAGAGTACAACCTGCTGCCTCCGCCGCGGATCTACGGGCACGAGACGGCGGGCGTGGTGGCAGCCGTGGGGGAAGGAGTGACCAAATACGCGCCCGGGGACCGGGTCATCGCTTTTCATCACATTCCCTGCAAGCAGTGCTTCTATTGCGAGCAGAGGCTGTATGCGCAATGCGCCACCTACAAGAAGGTGGGTATCACGGCGGGTTTTGAACCGGCGGGCGGCGGGTTCTCGCAGTATATCCGGGTGATGGACTGGATCGTGCGGGACGGGGTGGAGAAGATCCCCGAGGGGGTACCGTTCGATACGGCTTGCTTTGTGGAGCCGGTGAATACGTGTCTGAAGGCGGTGGAGATGGCGGCGGTGAAGGCGGGCGAACTGGCGCTGGTTTTGGGCCAGGGGCCGATCGGCATGATCTTCACCATGTTGCTGAAGCATAAAGGCATTCGGACGCTTACTACGGATGCGATGGAGAGCCGCCGCGCGCTATCATTGCAGTTTGGGCCGGAAGCGTCGTATCATCCGCTAAAAGTGGATCTTTTTCAAGAAGCCGCGCGGCATACCGGTGGTCGTGGCGCAGACGTGGTTTTCGTCTGTGCATCCGCTCCCGGTATCGTCGAGCAAGCGGTGCGCGCTTCCCGGCCAGGAAGCAGAATCTTATTGTTCGCCCAGACCTCTCATAAAGAAAGAATCGAAGTCTCCGGGGCCGACATCTGTGTCGGCGAGAGGACCTTGTTCGGCGCCTACAGCGCCGATGTGGACCTGCAGGCCGAATCGGCCCGGCTGGTGTTTAGCGGCGATCTGCCGGTGGACAGGCTGATCAGCCACCGGTTGCCGCTCGAGGAAATCGGGAACGGCATCGGCCTGGCTTTGCATCCGGATGACAAATCGTTGAAAATTATTGTTCAGCCCCAGAGGACGACAAAGTGAATACACAGATGATGGCGGCGGTGCTCCATGGTAAGGAGAGCCTCACGGTGGAGCCGGTTGCCGTTCCCGAGATTGGTCCCGATGACGTATTGGTGCGGGTGCGCGCAGCGCTCACCTGCGGAACCGACGTCAAGGTCTTCCAGCGCGGCTATCACGCCCGCATGATTGTGCCCCCTGCCCTGTTCGGGCACGAACTGGCGGGGGATATCGTCGCAGTGGGTGAGAACGTGAAGGGCTTCGCGGCGGGCATGCGCGTGGTAGCGGCCAATTCGGCGCCATGCGGCAAGTGTTTCTATTGCGTCCGCGAGAAAGAGAACCTGTGCGAGGATCTGTTGTTCAACAACGGGGCGTACGCGCAGTACATTCGCATTCCTGCCCGCATTGTGCAGAAGAACCTGTACGAGATTCCGAGTCACATCAGCTATCAGGATGCGGCGCTGGTGGAGCCACTCGCCTGCGTCATCCGCGGGCTGGAAGAGTGCGACATGCGCGGGGTGGGAACGGTGGCGGTGATCGGGCTGGGGCCGATCGGGTTGATGTTCGTGAGGCTGGCGAAAGTCTACGGAGCCAAAGTGATCGCCCTGGGGCGGCGCAAGACGCAATTGGACCGTGCGGCGCGAATGGGCGCATCGGAACTGCTGTGCACGGCCGACGCGGTGGATCATGCATCGCTGGTGAAACAGATGACCGGCGGGCGCGGCGTGGATGTGGCGATTGAAGCGGTGGGCACTCCGGAGACGTGGCAGTTGGCGGCACGCCTGGTGCGCCGCGGCGGCGTAGTGAACTTTTTCGGCGGTTGCCCGAACGACAGCGCCGTGGCTCTGGACACGAACACGCTGCACTATTCGGAGATTACCTGCAAGGCGAGCTTCCATCACACGCCGGCCTATATCCGCAAAGCGCTGGACGCGGTGAGCCGGGGCGACGTGCTGGCGCGGGACTTCGTCAACAGTGAAGAGCCGCTGGCGAACCTGCTGGAAGTGATGCGGCACCTGATGAGCCACAACGGCCATCTGAAGACGGCCATCATTCCCTAAAGCATCATGGCAGGGGAGAAGCATAACGAGAGGTTTCTCTCTCCCCGCGATTTCGTCTTTCATCCTGAAGCGCGTCAGTGGACGTGGACAGCGTCCGAGGCGCAAGCCTATACATCGTGGCTGGCGAATTCCCACTACGAGAATTTTCATGTGGTGAGCGTGCTGCTGCCGAAGCGGCTGCATCAGGATTTCTTCAATGTTTACGCTTTTTGCCGCTGGTCGGACGATTTGGGGGACGAAATCGGCGACACGGCGGAGAGCCTGCGGCTGCTCGAGTGGTGGGGTGATGAACTGGATGCGATGTATGCCGGACAGGTGCGCCATCCGGTATTCGTGGCCCTGCGGGAGAGCGTGCAGCGGCATTCACTGCCGCGCGAGCCGTTTGCCGATCTGATCCGGGCGTTCGTGCAGGATCAGACGGTGACCCGTTATGAGAGTTGGGAGGAGTTGTTCGGTTACTGCCGGTATTCGGCGAATCCGGTGGGAAGGCTGGTGCTGTATCTGTGCGGGTATCGCGATGAAGAACGGCAGCGGCTGTCCGATGCAACGTGCACGGCCCTGCAGTTGGCGAACTTCTGGCAGGATGTGACGGTGGATCTCGAAAAGGACCGGATCTACATCCCGCTGGGGGTGATGCGGAAACATGGCTACACGGAGGCGGAGTTGTTCGCGCTGCGGTTCACGCCGGCGTTTCGCGAGGTGATGCGCGAGATTGTGGAGGAGGCCCGGCGGTTGTTTCTGGCGGGACTACCGCTGCCAGGATTGCTGGACCGGCGGCTGGCAATCGACATCGAGCTATTCAGCCGCGGCGGGATGAAGGTGCTCGAGAAGATCGAAGGGCTCGATTACAACGTGCTGGCGCGGCGGCCGGTGATCACGAAAGTGGAACGAGTGGGCCTGTTGCTGCGCACGCTGTTGGGCGTGGCGTTCCGGCGAGCGGCATGAAGACGGACCTGGCCGCGTCGTATGCCTGGTGCGAGAAGGTAGCTCGCGCGCGGGCGAAGAACTTCTATTACAGCTTTCTGCTGCTGGACCGCGAGCGGCGCCACGCCATGTGCGCGGTGTATGCGTTCATGCGGATCTGCGACGATTTGAGCGATGAGCCGGGGGAAAAGACGGCAGCGGAGTTTCGCGACTGGCGGGCGCGCACGGTGGCGGCGTTGGACGGCAACTTCGACGCGCATCCCTTGTGGCCGGCGTTTCACGACACGGCGTCACGGTATGGGATACCGCACGAGTATTTTCACCACATGATCGACGGCGTGGAAAGCGATATCGACTTTCAGCCGGTGGAGACCTACGCGCAGTTGGAGCGCTACTGCTACCGCGTGGCGAGTGTGGTGGGATTGACGGTGGTGCATATTTTGGGGTTTCGCGATCCGAGCGCTTTGCCTCTTGCCGAGAAATGCGGAGTGGCGTTTCAGTTGACGAACATTCTGCGGGACGTGGGGGAAGACGCGGGCAACGGACGTGTTTATCTGCCGGCGGAAGACAGGCGGCGGTTCGGCGTGGCGGATTGCGATTTGGCGGCTTCCGGGGTTTCGCCAGCGCTACGGGAGTTGCTGCGGTATGAAGGGGAGCGGGCGGAAGGGCTTTACCGGGAGGCGATGCCGCTGCTCGATCTGGTGGAGCCGGATGGGCGGCCGATGCTGGCGGCGATCATCGAGATCTACCGGCGGCTGCTGGAGAGAATACGGTCGCGCGACTACGAAGTGCTTCGTAGTAGAGTGGCGCTATCGGCGGCGACGAAGGTTTGGATTCTGGCGCGGGCACGTTTCCTGAAGTTCTAAAACCACTACCGGCTAAAGCCGGTAGGTTCCTGAACGACTGAAAGTCGGCGTTGCGGCTGAAGCCGCCTTAAGGCCCCCGGCTGACAGCCGGCTCAAGGCTCCGTCGGCGCTGTGATTTTGAATCCGTCCTGATCGTCTTCCCACTTTTGCTTCTCGATGTACTCGCGGATTGTTTTCTCATCGACCGCGCCCACCGTCGCGCAAAAGTACCCGCGCCCCCACAGGTGTTGCCCCCAGTATCTCTTTCGCAACTCCGTGAATTCGTCCTGCAACCGTCTTGATGATCGTCCCTTGATATATTGCACGATCTTCGCTGGTGCCAAGCTCGGTGGTGCCGACACAAGCATGTGCACGTGGTCGGGCGACACCGCCCCTCGTATGATTGTGATCCCCCGTGCCTCACATGTCTGTCGAATCAGATCGCGCGCCCGCTCTGCCACTCGCCCGCGCAGTACCTTATATCGGTATTTCGTGATCCACACGAGGTGATACTTGATGTCGTAGATCGCGTGCGCGCTCGTCCGGTATTCGACCATGCCTCATTTTCGCAGCACGTCACCTAAAAGGTCACCGCCTAAAGGCGGTGGGTTTAGACCTGGCGCATTGCACTAAAAGAAGAGGCGGAGTCCGAGTGGGGCTTGGAAGGGGTTGCCTACCTGCTGGTTGTTGGCGTCGTAGGCGCCGTCGGTGATTTTGAGGCGTTGGAAGCGCGGATCGATGGGGGCGGCGCCGCCGGTGTCGGTGAGGCCGGGGCCGTAGAAGGAGGCGTTGGGGC
>JAEUQG010000350.1 GCA_016789755.1 Bryobacterales bacterium | reverse complement strand
GCGTGGGTGTTTTGAGGCCACGGATGAATGGGATGAAGGCCGATGGGGGGTGGGTGCTTGGGTTGGTGTGCGGGGGAGTGGTGTGGGCTTTTTGAGGCCACGGATGAATGGGATGAAGGCCGATGGGGGGTGGTTGCTTGGGTTGGTGTGCGGGGGAGTGGTGTGGGTTTTTGAGGCCACGGATGAATGGGATGAACGCCGATGGGGGAAGAGGGCTCGCTAGCGGAATTCGAGTGTGCCGGCAGGGGGGACGGTGACCCAGAGGCGATTTGCGGCGCGAGTGTAGAATGCTCCGTTCCATTGGCGGAGGGCCGAGAGCGGCCTTTCGGGCAAGGGTGCTCCGTCAAGGTGGGGTTTACCGGTGGAGATGAATTCGAGGGTGACGCTGCCGTTGTAGATCTTGCGGTTGAGGGCGGTGCGGAGTTGGAAGCGCTTGCCCTGAGGTTTTACTTCGAGGGAATCGCGGAGGGTGCGGTAGGCGTAGAGGGGGCCGAGGGGGACGTACCAAATATCGATGCGGTTGCCGATGTGGCGGAGGTGGGCTTCGTAGAATGCCTCGGGTCCGTAGTCGAGCCATTGAGGGTGCGACATGAAGTTGTAAATGCCGCCGACGGCATAGACTTGGTCGAATTTGGCGTTGAGTTGGGGGAGTTGGTCGTTGCCGGTGGGGGCGATGCCTCCCTTTTTCTGGACGACTTGGGTGTAGGCGGCATCGAAGGGATTGGGGGCGAAGGTGTTGAGATCGGGGACAAGGTGGCCGTTGTTGGCCTCGTCCCGATAGTTACGGGCGAGGAGGTAACCGGCGGCTTCAATGCGTTTCTGGATGAAGGGATAGCGGGCGCAATTGCCGCAAGGGTAGCACCACGACCAGACGTGGGGCTGGGGCGTGTTTTGGAGGATATCGTCGCGGGAGCCGGAGATTTCGGCATCGGTGTAGGCGGCGGCGCAGAACTCTTCGGTGTCGGGCCATTTGCAGGGGTGGGTGCGGGAATGGGAGCCGATTTCGTGGCCGTTGGCGACGGCGGCGCGCATGCGGGGCCATAGCTCGGCGATGGTTTTGGAGGCGGTGTTGAGGTAGATGGTGGCTTTGATGCCGTGGCGGTCCATGGCATCGACGGCATCGGGGACGAACTTGGTGGTGTCGTCGATGGTGTGGGTGACGACGGCCTTAGCGTTGCCAAGCCAGCGCGCCTTGCCGATGTAGCGTGTTTGGGGCAAGGCGGCGGCGGCGAGGAGGAGAATCAGCCCAAAGCTTTGCGGCAGTATTCGAAGCACTTTTTCACCTCGGAGACGGTTTCCGCGCCCTTGTATTCGTATTCGATCATGGCGGGGATGGGGTATTTTTTCTCTTTGAGGAGAGTGAGCACTTCCTTGATTTTGGTATCGCCTTCGCCGAAGGGGACGTTGGCGCCCTGATCCTTTTTGCGGTCCTTGATGTGGAGGGTGACGATGTCTTTGTGATGTTCGGCGAGGAAGGAGATGGGGTCGAAGTTAGCGGCGGTGAAGTGGCCGATGTCGAGGTTGATGGCGATGTAGGGGGAGTTGCCTTTTTTGGCTTCGGCGAAGCTTTCCGGGGTGGCGAACTCGTTTTCGTGGATGCGGGAGTGGTTGTGCATGCCGACGCGGACTTTGGCCTTTTTGGCGAAGGGGTCGATGCGTTTGGCGGTTTTGACGTTGGAGGAGGCGGTGAGGGACTTGACGCCGAGGGCTTTGGCGAATTCGAAGCCGCGGGAGATTTCGTCGTCGTCAAAGTCGTCGCGGAAGCTGTAGTTGTAGGCGGAGAGGACGATGCCGGCCTTTTGGAACTGCTCGCGGATCTTCTTGAAGTGATCGAGGGAGACGGTTTTGCGCCACATGCGGAGTTCCTGGCGGTTCATGCGCTGGCCATTGGAGAGGGTGGGTTCGGAATGGCCGCTGAAGAGTTCGCAGTAGCCGATGCCGATTTCCTGCATGGCTTTGATGGCGTCTTCGAGGGAGCGGTCGCGGAAGCTGTAGCTTTGGGCTCCGATCATGACGCCGTGGAACTTGGAATTGACCGCGGCCGAGGCGGCGAGCGGGACGGTGAGTAGGGACTGGGCGAACGTGCGCCGGGAGACTGAGGATGACATCAATGGCATGGTAACAGACGGAGGGCGGGTGACGAGACCGGGAGGCGGCTAAAGGCATGCGCGCGGGGATCCGATAGAAGGGCAGGTGCAATCAAGCCCGCCTGTACATAAGGTGGGCGAGAGACTGGGGGATAGGGTCGCGCCTATCCCCAATCTTTACGAGCGGCGTTGTGTTTTGTTGCGGGAACGGCGGGAAGTGGTATCTTGGCGGTAGGTGGACCGATCTCAAACCAGCCGAGCCACACCTGGAAGCGTTCTCTCCATACGTCTTTTTGGTGTGCCGGTGCGATTTCACTTTACTTTTGTGCTGCTGGTGGTGTTTCTGATCGCGGTGGGTCTGGAAGGACCATCGGGAGCGGAATCTGCGATTTATGTGCTGGCGCTGTTTGGGTCGGTACTGCTGCATGAGTTGGGACATGCGCTGGTGTCGAGGCAGTATGGGATCCGGACGGAAGAGATCGTGATGTTTCCGATCGGCGGTGTGGCGCGGCTGGAGCGGAATCCGAAGCCGCGGGAGGAGTTGTGGATTGCGCTGGCCGGGCCGGCGGTGAACATTTTTCTGGCGGCGGCGTTGCTGGGTGTAGCGGCGGCGATGAATGGGACGGTGCAGTGGGAGAAGGTGTTCGAGCGCAAGAGCGGAGACATGATGGGGCAGGTGGCGGCGGGGAATCTGGTGCTGGCGCTGTTTAACCTGTTGCCGGCGTTTCCGATGGACGGGGGGCGCATTTTACGGGCGATGCTGGCGCTGAAGCGGGGCGAGGCCAAGGCGACGGAGACGGCGGCGCGGGCGGGGCGGGTGCTGGCGATCCTGATGGGGTTGTACGGGCTGGTAAGCGCGAATTTCCTGCTGGTGTTTGTAGCGTTTTTCGTGTACCTGGGGGCGGTGCAGGAGAATGCGGCGGTGGCGGGGCGGGCGCTGATTGAAGGGGTGCCGGTGCGGATGGCGATGATTACGGATTTTCGGACGCTGGCTCACGGAGACACGATTCGCGATGCGGCGAATCTGTTGTTGTCGACCTCGCAGCAGGATTTTCCGGTGATGCATGGCGATCAGGTGCTGGGATTGCTGGGGCGGGGGGCGTTGTTGCGGGCGATGGCGCAGGAGGGGCCGGATGCGTATGTGGCGAGCGTGATGGACCGGGAATACTGGGCGCTGAATCCGGAGTCGGACCTGGCGGAGGCGATGCCGATGCTGGCGCAATCGGGCAATTGCATGTTGGTGATGGAGGAGGGGAAGCTGATGGGAATGATCACAGCGGAGAATGTGACGGAGTTTCTGGTGTTGAAACGGATGGGACTGGACCGGGTGGGATGAGCCGGCAGCGGGTGGTGATCGCCGGGGGCGGATTTGGCGGGTTGTATGCCGCAAAGGCGCTACGCAGGGCTCCGGTGGACGTGACGATTATCGACAAGCGCAACTTTCATTTATTTCAGCCGCTGCTGTACCAGGTGGCGACGGGTGGGCTGTCGCCGGGGGACATTGCGGCTCCGCTGCGTGCGGCGTTGCGCGGGCAGGCAAATGTCGAGGTAATGATGGGGGAGGTGTGCGATATCGATGCCGGGCGGCGGGTGGTGGTGCTCGACAGTGGCAGGGAGATCGGATACGACTCGCTGATTGTGGCGACGGGTGCGACGCACAGTTATTTCGGACGGGGGGAATGGGAGCACCTGGCGCCGGGGTTGAAGACGCTGGAGGATGCGACGGAGATGCGGCGGCGGATGCTGTATGCGTTCGAGGCGGCGGAAATGGAAGCGGCGGAAGAAGCGCGGCGGCAGTGGCTGCGATTCGTGATTGTTGGGGCCGGGCCGACGGGCGTGGAACTGGCGGGGGCGATCGGGGAGATCGCGAACAAGACGCTGCGGGAGGAGTTCCGGCGGATCCGTCCGGAGGAAGCGGAGATTCTGCTGCTGGATGCTGGGGAGCGGGTGCTGCCGAGTTATCCGGCGGCGCTTTCGGAATCGGCGGAGAAGGCGCTGATTCGGTTGGGTGTGCGGACGAGGGTGAGGGTGAAGGTGACGGCGATGGACGAGCGGGGCGTTGCGGTGGCAACGGCGGCGGGGGAGGAGAGGATTGACGCGCGGACGGTATTCTGGGCGGCTGGCGTGCAGGCGTCGTCTATGGGGCGGGTATTGGCGGAGCGGACGGGGGTGGCGACGGACCGGGCGGGCCGGGTGGTGGTGAATGCCGATTTGACGGTGGCCGGGCATAGGGAGATTTTCGCGATCGGGGACCTGGCGGCGGTGGCGCAAGGGGGCAAGCCGGTTCCTGGTGTGGCTCCGGCGGCGATGCAGATGGGGCAGTATGTGGCGCGGACGATCCGCAGGCGGTTGGAGGGCGCGGCGGGCGAGGAGTTTCGCTATTGGGATAAGGGGAGCCTGGCGGTGATTGGGCGAGCATCGGCGGTGGCGGATTTCGGCACGGTACGGATGAGCGGGCTAGTGGCGTGGCTGGCGTGGCTGTTCATTCACCTGATGTACATTGTCGGGTTTCAGAACCGGGTGTTGGTGTTTATCCAGTGGGGGTTCCACTATTTCACGTTCCACCGGGGCGCGAGGCTGATCACCGGCGGCAAGTAGGACTGCCTCAGATGGGGGTGAAGGGGGCGGTGACGTGGATGGCCTTTTTGCGTCCTGTTCCGGCAGGCTTTCCGCGGTATTTGAGATGGCCGTTGAGCAGGAGATCGATAGGGCGGTCGGTGGGGTAGTCGAAGGTGAGGACATCGTCCTCTTCGAGTTGCATCAGATCTTCGACGGAGAGGGTGGGCCCGCGGAGACGGGAATCCATGTGGATTTCCGCGGCCTGGATGAGGCGGAACATGCGCAGTTGTTCTTCCTCAGTGGATTCCGATTTGCGGATGGACCACTGCTGATCGAATTTCTGGCGGAGCATCTTGATGATGATGGAGGGCATTCCAATGTTCATCATGCCGGAGCTTTCGCCGATTCGGACTTCGAGGCTGACGGCAACGACGGCCTCGTTCGGGGCGAGGATCTGGAGCAACTGGGACTCGGTTTTGAAGGCATCGATGACGAAGTTGATGGAGGTGACGGTGGACCAGGCATCTTTCAGGTCGTGGAGGACGATGCGGAAGATGCTTTCGAGGATGCTCTGTTCGATTTCGGTGACCTCGCGGTCCGGGCGCAAGGCGCTTTTGCCGTTGCCGCCGAGCAGCATTTCGAGGATGGGAAATACGAGCGAGGGGTTGATTTCGAGGACCGCGTTGCCGTCGAAGGGGCGCATGGCGAGCGAGACGAGGACGGTAGGGGCGGGCAGGCACTGGCTGAACTCCATAAAGGAGAGTTGCTCGACGCTGACGAGGTTGACGAGGGCGTAGTTGCGCAGGTAGGCCGAGAGACTGGAACTTAGACTGCGGGCGAAAGCCTCGTGGAGCAGGTGGATGGCGCGCAACTGGTCTTTCGCGATGCGGTCGGGGCGGCGAAAGTCGTAAGGCGTCGCTCGCTTTGCCGGATCATCCTCCGGGCTCTGTTCACGGAGGTTTCGAAATACACTATCGATTTCCTCCTGGGTTAAGACTCTATCCATGGGAAGTGGCAGGGCGCACAGTAATCTGATCGGGAGAAAGGGGAAGAGGGTTTAGGAGAGGGAAACCGGGGGAGGTGGGAAGTCGTCTTTTCTGTAGACAGGTGCGCTACAAAGCGCTCACAATTCGAGATAGAAAGCGAGTCTTGGAAGTTGAAGAAAGAGAGCTTTCCTACCTTTCGTTGTTTGCTGCTGTGGATGACGATGGGAGCAGTAGGGCAAGTTGGGATTGGATATGGATATGCGGTGGCAGGGGATGAAGGAGGTGAGGGGGACGAGCCGGCGATATCGAGTATCGCCACGGCGAAGGATCGAGGCCGGGAGGGGACGGATTCGGAGAAAGTGGATTGGCGGGGGGTGACGCAGCAATCGCTGCGGTGTCTGTTGATCCAGCATGGATTCCGGCTGGCGACGGAGGCAGGGACGAGGGCGGGGATGCGGGGGGCGTTTTTCCCGACGTATCAGGAATCCATCCGGAGCATGCATGGGTGGGCGGATGGGGATCCGTTTTATGTGAACTATGTCGGGCATCCGATGATGGGTGCGGTGGCAAGCCGCATTTTCGAGCAGAACGACGGGGCGTATCGAGGGGCGGAGTTTGGGCGCAACCGGGAGTATTGGAAACGGCAGTTGCGGGCGGCGGCGTTCTCGTTTGCCTACAGTGCGCAGTTTGAGTTGGGTCCGGTGAGCGAAGCGTCGATCGGGAAGATTCAGCGCACGTGGCCGCAGCATGGTTTTGTGGATTTTGTTGTGACGCCGGTGATCGGGATGGGGTGGGTAGTGGGGGAAGACGCGCTGGACCGGCATGTGGTGAGGCGGATTGAGGAGTGGACGGACAACAACTGGGTGCGGCTGATGGCTCGGGGGTGGTTGAACCCGGCGCGCAGTTTCGCGAATCTGCTGGCGGGGCGGGCTCCGTGGTACAGGGAGGACCGGGCGGGAGTTTATGTGCCGCTTTCCTATGTTCGGCGGGAGCGGGATATCCATGCGGGGGAGAGGCACCGGATCGACATGCCGGAAGGGGTGGCGCCGTTCGTGTTTTCGATGAATTTCCAGCCGCAGACGTTTGTGGGGTCTGGGGTGAGTTGTTATGGGGGGAACGGGTCGGCGGCGGTACGGATGTCGGCGCGGTGGCAGATGGTGTTCGAGGGAGGGGGATGCAAGATGTCGGGTTTAGGGGAGGGCGTGAGCGGCGACTCGCTGACGTATATGGCGGGGCCTCGATGGAGGCCGGCGGCGAAGCGACTGCGTCCGCACGTGCAGTTTCTGATTGGGGGGCAGAAGGTGACGCAGGAGCGGTTCTATCCGGAGAAATGGCGGCAGTGGGCTCCGGTGGTGCAGGCGGCGCCGAACCCGGCGGCTTACCGGGCGAATTACACGGAGCGGTCGGATTCGAATGCGTTGGCGCTTTCGGCTGGGGGCGGGGTAGATCTACGGCTGAACAATGCGCTGGCGTGGCGGCTGGCGAGTTTGGAGTACCGGCATTCGTGGGTGTCGCCGCTGGAGGGGGTTTCGTTTCAGAACGGGCTGCAATTCTCGACGGGGTTTGTGCTGCAGATGGGGACCTGGTAGGCGAGGCGGGGCGGGCGCCGGCCGAGCTAACCTGGAAGAGAGCGTGGCCCCTCCAAGACGACCTGAAATCATGAGCCCTGCGGGACACTGGCCGCAGTTACACGCCGCTGTCGAAGCGGGTGCGGACGCGGTGTACTTCGGTTTGCAGCATTTCACGGCGCGGGCCAAGGTGGGGTTCCGGATGGAGGAGTTGGCGGCGGCGGTGCGGACGCTGCACCGGCGCGGGGTGAAGGGCTATGTGACGGTGAACACGCTGATCTTCGACGATGAACTGGAAGAGGCGGCGCGGACGATCGAAGGGATTGCGGCCACTGGGGCGGACGCGATCATCGTGCAGGATCTGGCGGCGGCTCGACTGGCGGGGAGGATTGCGCCCGATCTGGCCGTGCATGGCAGCACGCAGATGAGCATCACGAGCGCGGAAGGGGTGCGGTTTGCGCAGGAGTTCGGAGTGCGGCGGGTGGTGCTGGCGCGGGAGCTTTCGCTGAAGGACGTGCGGGCGATTGTGGCGGCGACGGATTGCGAGCTAGAGATCTTCGTGCATGGGGCGTTGTGCGTTTCGTATTCGGGGCAGTGTTTTTCGTCGGAGGCGTGGGGAGGGCGGAGCGCCAACCGGGGGCAATGCGCGCAGGCGTGCCGGCTGCCGTACGAGATGGTGGTGGATGGCCGGACGCAGCCGCTGGGGGATGCGCGATACCTGCTGTCTCCTGGCGATTTGTACGCGCTGCACCAGATTCCGGAGATTGTGACGATGAGGCTTGCGGCGCTGAAAATCGAAGGGCGCTACAAGGACGCGGATTACGTGGCGCTGACGACGAGCGCTTACCGTGCGGCGGTGGACGATGCGATGGCGGGACGGGCGCTGGGGCTGAGCGCGCGGGACGAATTGCATGTGGAGCAGGTCTATTCGCGGGGCCTGGGTCCGCACTTTCTGGCCGGAACGAATCATCAGACGGCGGTGCGGGGGCGGGCGCCGCGGCATCGCGGGGTATACATGGGGTGCGTGACGGGGGTGAATCGGGAGAGCGTTTGGGTTGAGCCATCGGGGGCGCAGCGGATTGCGGAGTTGAAGGCGGGCGACGGGGTGGTGTTCGATGCGGCGGGTTGGCGCAGTCCGGAAGAGAAGGAAGAAGGCGGCCGGATTTTCGGCGTGCGCGAGTTGCGGGGCGGGGAACTGGAGCTGGCGTTCGGAAACGGGGCCATCGATTTCGGGCGAATCCGCGTGGGGGATCTATTGTGGCGGACGGACGATGTAGAGGTAGCGAAGGCGGCGAGGCGGTATACGGAGGCCGCGGCTCCGGTGGCGAAGCAGAGGGTGGATGTGCGGGTGACGGCCCGCACGGGGGAGCCGTTGCGGATGACGTGGCGGCTGGCGAGGCGGCCGGCGGTTACGGTGAGCGTGGCTTCGGCGGAGGCGTTGGGGGCGGCGCAGCAACGCGGGGCGGATGAAGTTCTGCTGAGGGATCAGTTAGCGCGGCTGGGCAATACGCCGTATGTGCTGGGCGAGATGGAGGCGGTGGTGGAGGGCTCTCCGTTCGTTCCGGTTTCGCTGCTGAATCAACTGCGGCGCGAGGCTGCCGGGCAATTGGAGAAGCTTGCGAGCGAAGTGGCGGGGCACGCGGCGGCGGATGCGGCGGAGGTGTATGGCGCGCTGCGGCCGGCGGCGGTAGCGGCGGAGATTGGGGCTGAGGCGCAACTGCATTTGCTGGTGCGCACGGCGGAGCAACTGGAGGCGGCGATCGCGATGCGGCCGGACAGCATCACGCTGGATTATCTGGAGCTGTACGGACTGCGGCCGTCGGTGGAGCGGATTGAGGCGGCGGGGATTGTGGCTCGGGTGGCGAGCCCGCGGGTGCTGAAGCCGAGTGAGGAGCGCATCCACCATTTTCTGTTAAAGCTGGGATGCGCGATCGTGGTGCGCTCGGCGGGTTTGTTGCAGACGCTTTCGGGAGCGGATGCTCCGGCGCTGATCGGCGATTTCAGTTTGAACGCGGCCAATGCGATTGCGGCGGACTCGCTATTACGGCGGGGGCTGGAGCGGATTACGCCGACGCACGATTTGAACGCGGCGCAGATTGCGGAACTGGCGAGGGGGACGGAGGCGGGACGGATTGAAGCGATCGCCTATCACCATCTTCCGGTGTTTCACACGGAGCATTGCGTGTTTTGCCGTTTTCTTTCGACGGGGACGAGCTTCGAGGATTGCGGGCATCCGTGCGAGAAGCATCGAGTCGAGTTGCGGGATGGATCGGGGCGGGCGCATCCGGTGATGGCGGATGTGGGATGCAGGAATACGGTATTCGGGGCGGAGGCGCAGGAAGCGAGCCGGCATCTGGCGTTGTGGCGGGCGGCGGGGATTGTACACTTCCGGCTGGAATTTGTGCATGAGGGGGGGCAGGAAGTGGAGCAGATCGCAACCGCGTTCCGGGAGGCGCTGCGGGGACGGATGGGCAGCGATCAACTGCGGGGAGTGATTCGGAAAGCTTCGCCGCAGGGGATTACCGAGGGGAGCTTGTTTGTGTTGAGCCGGAAAACGGAAGCCTGACGCTGAGCGCTAGCTTGCTTTGGGGAATAGCGGGCGTTCCTTGAGGTGGAGCCGTTTGCCGATCTTGTCGTGTTCCTCGGAGTTGGCGTCGCGGAGGAAGACATTGAGGACGTAGATGGTGGAGGTGTAGCCGCTGGTGAATTTCGATTTCCAGTCGCCGGGGCTGCTGGACATGGGGAGCGGGTGGACGATGCCGTCGGGGCGCAGGGCGGCGCCGAAGGAGGCGACGTGGGTCTGGAAGGCGAGAATCCACTGCTGGAGGTCGCGGGTAAATTTGCCGTCGACGGTGGGGGGATTGGGGGGTGCGTTGGGGGTCTTTGCCCTTGCGGCGAGTGCGGCGATCATCGCCTGGACCAGTTTGACGTCGTGCGGCAGATTGGCTTCGCCCTCGCCGACGGCGCGGTCGATGTTGTAGATGGGCATTACCCGGTAGGCCATTGTTCGTGCTCCTTGGTTCGGTTTCTACAAGAAACACGAAAACCGGGGTCAGACTTGATCATCGAACTGGGTTAAGCGCATGCCTTCGAGGGCGCGTGCGGCGAGGAGATCGAGGAAGGCGGAGAGCAGGGATTGCCGGTGGCCGGTTTCGGCGGCTAGGATGTGGAAGGGGCTCATGAGGGTGGCGCGCAGAACATAGAGGCCCTCGCGTTCGTATTCGGCGGGGTCGATTTGAGCGCGGTCGAGGAGGTTCTTCATGACGCGGGCGGGGTAGCTGGAGGCGGCGAATTCGGTGTGGGAGAGGAAGAAGGGCTGCGAGTAGCTGTACTGGGCGTCGCCATGTTCGGCGTCGATGGTGAAGCGGCGGTAGAGCCAGCGGTTCCAGGCATTCATGCGCTGCAGCGGCCAGCGTTGGTTTGGTGCGGCGATGAAGCAGAGGATGTTCGTGTCGGGAGGCATGGCGGTGACCGGGAGGAAGCGGAAGGGGCAGTCCTGCTTGTTGGCGCGGGCGGCGACATCCCAATGAATGAGTAGTTCGTAGAGTTCGCGGGCGGTGAGGAGGGAGGCTCGAACGATCTCTCCGTGTCCGTCGCGGTCGGGGGGGATCATGCGATGGGAGAGCCAGCAGGCGGCGACGGCGGCGCCGGATTTGGAGCCTTCGAGAATGTAGGGTCCGATGGTGGCCGGGGCGTGGTGGCCTTTGGCCTGGACGTCGTCGTGGGTGGAGGAGGAGATGTAGGGCGGATCTTCGCAGATGAATTGGCGAACGAGGTCGTTGCGGAAGGCGACGACGCCGCAGGGATAGGGGACGTAGCCCAACTTATGGGGATCGACGGTGACGGATTCGGCTTGGGGG
>JAEUQG010000302.1 GCA_016789755.1 Bryobacterales bacterium | reverse complement strand
GAATAGCGCGAGGAGCGCGAAGGCCGCTGGAATCCCAGCGCATCGTGACGCGCGGGCCGGCAATGGCGAGTTGGATGCAGCCCGGGGCTTGTTCGGCGGGATCCTGGAAATGATCGGTGAGCGTGGCGGTGGCCTCTCCATCGAGCGTGATGTCGAGTGTTCCCCTATGAAGAGATGGGAAGTTCCAGGTAGCCGCGGGGCCGATCCGGCGATCGCGCCAATAGTTTCGCGCAGGGCCGAAGGATTCGAAGGTGGACCAGTCGGGCGCGTTGGGGTCGAAGGTGGATTGATGCGTAGTGGCGAGTAGCCATTCGGGATGGAAGCGGAGAACAGCTCGTCGGCGCTCGCCTTGTCCGGTGGTCAGAAGGATGTGTCCTGTACGAGTTTCGGCTAGAAAAGGGTAGGCAGTGGCGCGATCGCCGCGTTGCGGAGGAGTCTGGTTGCGAGTGGGATCGAGATAGATCTCGCGGAAGCCTCGCCATGTTCGCGCATTGTCGCGGCTGATGGCAATGTGGAGGGCATCGCGCCCACCGTAGACTCCTTGGCCACCGTGTTTGGGAGGAGGGAGGCAGTTGTTCCAGGCAAGCACGATGGCATGGTCTCGCAGGCGGAGCAAGGCAGCCGGGGAGTTGGAGGAGTGGAATGGCGAGGCGGCGGCGGGAGTCCATTCGCTGCCGTCGTTGGAGAAGGATTCGTAGAGGGCGCCGGTTTGAGTGCGCATGAGCATCCATAGGCGGCGGGTGGGTAGTTCGACGAGGCAGGGCTCGACGGCGCCGTAGTTCGATCCGTTGTAGTCCTCGCGGCAGGGACTGGTGAGCCCGGAGGGCGATTGCCGCCACGATGCTCCAAAGTCATCGGAATAGATGGCGGTGACTTCGTTGGAGCCCACGGGCGGCGCGGCGGGGCGTCCGGCGGTCCAGGAGGCAAAGGGGAGTACGATGCGGCCACGGCGTGTTTCGATGGCAGCTCGTAAGGAGCCGCAGTAGCCATCCCAGATACGGTCAGGGGGGAGCCAACTGCCGTTGTTTGTGCGGACGTGGAAAATGTCGATGAAGCGATCGATATTGAGACGCGTCCCCATGCCGCGAATGACAAGGAAGAAGACGTGCAGTTCACGACGGCTGTCGAGCAGCGCGACGCAGGCATGGGCGGTGTGACCGGGAACGGGGAACTCCCGGCGCTCGGCGGTCCAGGTTCTGCCCTCATCGAGGGAGTCAATGGAGCAGACGGCTTCGTTGCGCTTCATGTAGAAGAGGCGTGTTGTGCCGTCGGAAAGGGTGACGAGGCTTGCTTCGTTTTCGGGAGCGGGCCGGAGTATGGTTGGGGCGAGGTTGCGAGGCCGGAAGAGGAATGCGGGGATTTGCCGGCGCGAGAGGTTCATTGGCGATCGAGTTCCCGCTGGATGATGGGGCGGAGAGCTTCGGCGACCAGACGATGGCCCTCGGTGGAGGGGTGCATGCCGTCGAGCAGGTGCTCTGCTTGGACGATTTTGGCGGCATCGACGAGGGGGATGCCTTCGCGGGCGGCGATATCCCTGAGCGCAGCAGAGTAGAGATCAAGGGTATGGTTGAACCCACCGTCGTTCGATGGATCGTAGGGCGGGCGGCCGTAGAGTTGACGGAGCCTGGCAGTCCAAGCCATGCGGTTTGGGGTCATCAGGATGATGCGCGCGTGGATTGCTCGCAGGGCATCGATGAAATGCTGGATGTTATCGCGATAGCGGGCGAGGGGCACACGGGGCTCAGTGGCGGGCGGTTGTTTCCAGACATCGATGGCGGCGTCGTTGGTGCCGAGTTGAATGATGACGAGTGTGGGTTTTACCGCCAGCACGTCTTTGTCGAAGCGGGCACGGCCCTGATCGGTGTTGTTGCCGCCGACACCGCGGTTGAGAATGTGAAGCATGTCGCTATAGGTAACGACTCCCTTGCGCGGGGCTGTGAGCGAGTCGCCGAAAGCGACGATCACCGGCTGGGCGTGGCTGAGAGCGGCAAGCGTCAGGGCCGCGGCGAATCGTAGAACCATGAGAGCGGGACCGCTTTCAGTTTGAGCGACCAGCGGCCTTCGCTTTTGACGCCCGCGGGAGGACCGGCGTAGTAGGTGAATATGGCCCGGTCATTGAGGAAAAGCATGCTGGTGTAGGCGTAGGTGTGAGCGGGATCGGGGTCGAGGTTGCGGATATTGGTCCATGTCTTTCCCTCGTCCTTGGAGACGGCAGCGGCGAGTGGGAAACGTTGATCCTTGGAATTGTTCCAAACAAGAACGAGGTCGCCTGTTTTGGGATGCCGTTTGATGGATTGAGGAGAACGCGGGGAATCGAGAGCCATGGGTTGGAGTTGGCTCCAAGTCTCGCCTTTGTCCCTGGAATAGCAATGGTAGATCTTGCCCTTGTCGGTACGAACCCAGAGAAGGATGCTGCCGTCTTTCAACTCGACCACACCGGGTTCCTGCGCGCCGGAGGGAGAATCGGGGAGATCGATGAGAGTGCGGCTTTGACGCCAGCTTTCGCCGTCGTCATCGGAGTAATAGACGCGGGTGCGGATGTGTTTGTCGATGCGATAGTCGGGGGTGTACCAGAGAGGGAGGACAAGGCGTCCGGACTTAAGCTGGATGAGGCGGTCATTGTTCATGCCGGTATAGGCGGGCATGGGGTCGACGGGGATAGGCTTGGCGGGATTGAAGGATTTGCCTCCATCGCGGGAGAAGCGGGCCATGGGCTGGCAATCGGCTTCGGAATTCTTACGGCAGAAGAGAAAAGCGATTTTGCCGGACTTCAACTCGAGGAGATCGGGCTCCATGACGTTCATGGTTCCGATGTTTTCCTGGAGCAGGGTTTTGTTGGACCAGGTTTTTCCTTGATCGGAGGAAAAGAGTGCTGAGATCTGGGCAGAGCCCCAGTCGCTGCCGTTACCTGTGAAGAACTCGGTCCAGGCGAGCATGAGGCGGCCGTCCTTCAAGGGCAGGACATCGGCCTCCGAGTTACGTTTGTTGGTTTCCGTCGATGGGGCGACGATGTATTCGAACGGCGCATCGAGTTTCGCCCAGAGCGCGAGGGCGGCGGCAATCGGGACAGCGAATTTCAGCTTCATCGTTGTGCTCTCTTCTAAAAGGCGTACTTGAGGGCGAATTGCATGGTGCGCGTGCCGCCTCGGCTGAGGATGCGTCCGAAAGTGGCGGGGACCTCGAGGTTCGCGCTGGCCCCGCCCCAGTTTGCGTGGTTCCAGGCATTGTACATTTCCCAGCGGAATTCGAGGGAATGAGTCTCGAATAAACGGGTATTCTTAAAGACCTGAAGGTCGTGGCCGATGATACCGGGTTGATAGAGGACGTTGCGCCCGCTATTGCCGACGCGGGCCGCGGTACCGCCGTTGGGAAGGATTTGGAAGGCGTTGATGTCCCAGAAGCGATCGACGGTGCGCTCGGATTTGGAGAAGTTGCCGTTGGCGACGCGGTCGGGACGGGCGGAGCAGGCGGAGGCGCAGATGCCTACCCGGGCGAGGTTCATGCCGGGCGAAACCAAGTCTCCCGTCTGCATGACGACGGTGCCTCGGGCGCCCCATCCGCTGACGATTTTTTCCGCCGCTCCGTTCCAACCGTTGAGGAAAGCGCGGCCTTTTCCCAGGGGCAGGCTATACTCGAAGGCGGAAGAGAAACGGTTGCGGGCGTCAAAATCAGAAGGGCCCTTGGATGTCTCCAGCCGCTTGGTGGGATCGGTCCACTGTGGGCCTTGGTTGAGAGTGGATGCTGTGTCGAGCGATTTAGAATACGTGTAGGACGCAAGGAAGGCGAGTCCGCGGGAGAAGCGCTGCTCGGCCTTGATGGCGCCGCCGTTGTAGTAAGAGCGCGAGTCCATCACTTCCGCCTGTATGCGGGCGAATTGCGGGAATGGCTGGAGGTTCTGCACGACGCCGGGGCCGGGGAGTTTGGCGTTCACGTTGTCGAAACCGAGCAGGTGAGTGCCGGTGGAGCCCTGGTAGAAAGCCTCGATCACAAGCGAGGAGGTGAGTTGGTGCTGAAGCCCGAACATCCATTGCTGAACGAAACCGTAAGGGAAACTGCGGTTGAGGAAGGGGAAGATGGAAAGCGGAGCTCCGCGGAGGGTGGACTCGGCGGAGGTTGCGCCTTCGGGGTTGTAGCCAAGTTGCGGCACGGTGGGGCTGGATGTCCACACAGGGCGAAGCGTATTGGGCGCGAAGTCGTTGGTCGAGGCGAGGGACTGGATTTGCGGCGAATCGTAGAAGATACCGTAGCCGCCGCGAAAGACGGTGTTCTTCATGGCGCGGTAGGCGAAGCCGAAGCGGAGCGCCAGATTATTGGTGTCGGCGTCATACGGTGAGATGCGGTCTTCGAAACGAATTGGAATATCCGGACGGACGGTCCTATAGAAATCTTCGATGAAAGGCTTGGTTTTGGCGTACTGGGAGATCAGCATCGTGCCGGAGGCGAGATCGAATCCAAGGCCTCCGTTGTCGGACTGCTTGAGTGCGCCTTCCACTTCATACCGCGCGCCGACGTTCAGAGTGAGCCGGGAATTCACCTTCCAATCGTCCTGGACAAAGAGGCCAAGGTAGTTGAGCTTGGAGTTCCATTGAGTGGCGCGGGCGGTTTTGCTAACGCTGGAGGGGATGCCGAGGAGAAAGTCGGAGATAAAATCGCCGGAGAAACGATTGGCAAAACCGTGGCTGGAATTGCCTCCGGTGTAGAACATGTATTCGCGGGACTGGCGAAGGTCGGCGCCGAATTTCACGTTATGCTTGCCACGGCTCCAGAACATGCTTTCCTGAAGCTGATAATTGTTGGTGGTTCGGTAGTTGGGCGTGCTATCGCTGGGAGTATTGTAGCCGGTGACGCTGAAGCTAGGGACGCCCCAGAAAAGGGGATCGACAGCGGAGAGAGTGTTGGTGATGCCGATGGAGTTGATGAAATCCTGTTTGAACGAGTTGAGCGTGCCTAGCAGGTTGCGGTAGCGGGTGTAGCCGACGGAAAACGTGTTCACCAAGGAAGGGCGGAAGATATGGTTCCAATTAGCTCCTGCGCCTTGCGCACGAAGGTTGAGATCGGTGCCGCCGGCGTTGGAGGGCGCGGGCCATGCGGCGGCCGATGTGTACTGCTCCGCATTGAACAGGTACCGGCCGCTGAGAGTGTCTTTCTCGCCGATGTTGTAGTCCATACGGACAACGGTGTTGTTGGTGACGATCTGCGCCGGCTTGCGGCCCTCGAAGAGAAAATTGCGAAGGGGGTCGGGGCGATTGGGGAGCGGGATTAATTCGAGGTATTTTTGGGAAATGGGACTGATGCGTGCCGTCGGGATGGTGTTGTTCGGGAATGGCGTACTGGTGAAAGGATCGCGAATGGGGACGGAGAGGATGCCTCGGCGCTCGTTCTCGGTGAACACGCGGTACTGGGGCGGGGCGCCGGCGGTTCGCTGGCGGAGACCTTCGTAATTGGTAAAGAAGAAGAGCTTGTCTCGTTTGATTCGCCCGCCGATGGCGCCGCCGAACTGGTTCAACTTGAGCGGACTCTTGCCGGTGGCGAAGTAGGGACGGGCATCGAAGAAATCGTTGCGGAGGAACTCGTACAGCGAGCCATGCCAATCGTTGGTTCCGCCGCGGGTGACGACATTGATGATGGTGCCGCCGCCTTTGCCGAACTCAGCGGGGGCCATGCCGGTCTGGACTTTGAACTCGCTGATGGAATCGACAGGCGGAGAGATGGCGTAGCTATTACGTCCGTTCTCGCGATTGTCGATGCCGTCGATCTGGTAGTTGTTCTGCTCGGGGCGCTGGCCGGCGCTGGCAGGGACGGAGGAACCGCGGCCGATCTCGGTGGTGCGAAAGTCGCGCGTGGCCGGAGTGGCCATGGGCGCGAGGAAGGTGAGTTGCATGAAGTTGCGGCGGCCAAGAGGAAGATTGGTCACCTGCTCGGTTTTGATCACCTCGCCGGCCTGGGAGGTTTCCGCTTCCAGCAGCAGAGCGTTGCTTTCCACGGTGATCGTTTCGTTGACGGCACCGATTTGGAGATTGAAGTCGACCGTGCGGACCTGAAGGATTTCGAGGCGGACGTTTTGCTGAATTTCAGATCGAAAACCCTCTTTACGGGCTTGGATGGAGTAACGGCCGACGGGGAGGAGGGGGATGCGGTAGAGACCGGTCTCGCCGCTGCGCGTGGAGCGGCGGAGTCCGGTTTCTTCGTTGGTCACGATGATCTCGGCACTGGGCACAGCCGCGTTCGATGCGTCGAGAACCGTGCCGGTAAGGGTTCCGGAGGTGTCCTGTGCGCCGAGGAAGCCGGTGGCGATTATCAAAGAGCAGAAGACCCTGGCTAGCATGGGTGCGAGTGTATCACGTCTCCCGACACAACGTTGTGAGCAGTGAGCCATTAGTGTTGATCGATGAAAACCAACACGCGAGACGATGGGAACCGTCAAGAACAAGGTGCGGGAGCCGCACGATTTCTACGTGAATCGCCTCAGATTTGAACCGGCTTAAGTGGAGGTCGACACGTGTATTTGAGGCATTCATTGCAGCGAAACCCGGCGCCATCGAGCACGGTCATCCGCCGCAAAGCAGGTGAAGGGCGATGGCGACGGACGAAACTCGTAAAGGTGAACACGGCTCAGGGGAAGCTGCGTCGCTGGGACCAATCGACGGGGCGCACTTCGCCGAGCAGAAAGAGGTAACAGGCGGCGCCACCGGCGAGCACGGCGGAGGCGGCGAGAAATGCAAGAAGGAAGGACCCGGTTTGGGTGACGATCCACCCGGTAACCAGCGGGGAGACGACGCCTCCAAGGTTGCCGATGGCGTTTTGGATACCGGACCAGCGCCCGGCGGCTACGGGGCCGGCAAGAGTTTGGGTGACGGCCCAAACGTTGGACGTATACAGCCCCAGCAGCAGGCAGGCGGCTGTGAGCCAACCGACGCACCAGCGCGGGTCGGAGACGAGAACCGCGGGGAGCATGGCGGCGCCGCACAGCAGCAATCCGCCGATGAGGAAGGTTTTTCGGACACGTGTGGGGCTTGCGCCGCGCCGGATCCAGGCATCCGAGCACCAGCCCCCGGCGAGCGTGGCGCCGGCCATACCCCAAAAGGGAACGGAGCCGAGCATCGCCATCGACGACATGGAAAATCCCCGTTCTTTGACGAGGTAGCTGGGGAGCCAGGACAGAAGAAAATACCATACGTAGCCGAGGGCGAACATGCCGAGGTATGTACCCCAGGCTTCGCGACGCAGGAGCAAAGCAGTCATTGACGGTGAGGCAGCGGCGGTCTCCGGTTGATGGGCAGCGTTTTCCTGGCCGCCGCGAGCGTAGAGCATCCATGGGATTAGCCAAAGCAGGCTAACGAGGCCAACGCCGAGAAATAGCGGCCGCCAACCGTATTGGGTGACCAGCAGACCGCCGGCAAGCGTGCTGAGTCCAGGTCCGATTTTCGAGCCGGCGTCGACCATTGCATTGGCGAAACCGCGGCGGGATTCGGGGAACTCGCGCACAAGAATTTTCGAGGTGGCCGGGTAGGCGACGCTTTCCCCAAACCCAAGCAGCAGTCGCGCGGCGAGAAGCTGGCCGAAGCTTGCCGTGAGGCCTGTCGCAGCCGTGGCAAGCGACCAGATGAGGAATCCCGCGGCGTAGACCCACTTCAGCGGATAGCGGTCGACAACCCAGCCGGCAAAGATCTGAACCGAGGCATAGGTCCAGAAGAATGCGGAAAAGAGGATGCCGAGTTGGGAGGTGGAGAGGCCCAACTGTGTTTGGATCAGGGGCGCCGAGACGGACAGCAATCCGCGATCGATGTAATTTATGGCCACCGATGCGACGAGGAGAATGAGGATCCGGTTCGACAAGAGGCAAGTATACAGGGGCGGCTGCTATGCTGTGGGAACGAATGCAGACCTTAGTATCCACCCTTTCGGATTTGATTGCCGTGAACAGCGTCAACCCCGCCTACGAGATGGGCGCCCCGGAGTGCGGCATCCAGGAACGCATTGGGGCATTTTTCCGGCGGCAGGAAATGGGCGTCAGAGAACAGGAAGTGGTCGCGGAGCGGCCGAACCTGATTGTGAGCATCCCCGGGCGTAACCCGAAAAGGCGTCTGATCCTGGAAGCGCATTGCGACACGGCAGGCGTGGAGGGAATGGACGCTCCGTTTGAACCGGCGGTGGACGGGGGGCGGATTTACGGGCGCGGTGCGTGCGACACCAAAGGCGGCCTGGCGGCGATGATGCATGCCATCGCCGATGTGCACAAGAGCGGAAAGAAGCCTCCCTGCGAGGTGTGGTTCGTATCGGCGATGGATGAGGAACATTCCTGCCAAGGGGCTACCTTCTTCTGCCGCGATGTGGAGGCCGCGGGCGCGGTGATCGCCGAACCCACGCAGTTGCGGCTGGTACGGGCAAGCAAGGGTTGCGTGCGATGGAACATTACGGTTTACGGAAAAGCCGCGCACAGCGCCAAACCGCATCTTGGCGTGAGCGCGATTCTCGGGATGTCGCGCCTGTTGTTGGAATTGGAAAAAGACAATGCAACGATGGACACGGTGTCGCATCCGCTGCTGGGGAGCCCGACGTGGAACGCTGGGCAGATCGCCGGAGGCACGCAAGTGAATATCGTACCGGAGCGGTGCACGGTGTCGATTGACCGGCGAATGATCCCGGGCGAGACGCCGGAGGAGGTTCTGGCCGGCTTTCAGCGGACGCTGGACCGTTTTGCCGCGGCGCATCCCGGGTTGCGAGTGCGCATGGATCCACCCTCGGTGCAGGATTGGCCGCTCGATACGGCGGCCGAGACGGCGATTGTGCGGCATACAGCGGAGGTGTTGCGGGAGTTGGGATTGAACGAGGAACCGGTGGGCGTGCCGTTTGGCAGCGATGCGAGCAAATTCGGACGGGCGGGAGTGCCGGCGATTATCTACGGACCAGGAGACATCGCGCAGGCTCATACGTCAGAGGAGTTCCTGGAGTTGGAGCAACTGGAAAAGGCCTACCTGGTGTATCGGCGGTTGATTGAGACGTTCGAGTAGGGTGGAATCAGAAAT
>JAEUQG010000263.1 GCA_016789755.1 Bryobacterales bacterium | reverse complement strand
GTGGAGCGTCGCGAATTGGTCTTCCCCCTCGTTCCGCCGCCTTGCTTCGACGGCTTCCAGAATCAACTGCTCCGCCTTCGTGTAATCCCGGCTCAGGCGGTACGCATTGCCCAGATTCAACAGGGTCCGCAACGTGTCGGGATGCTCGGGTCCGATGTTTTCACGTTGGATGGCGAGCGCACCGCCGAGAATCTCTACCGCGAGCTCCGGCCGTTGCCCATCGATGTAATAGAGACCCAGATTGTTCATCATGGTGAGCGCGACTGGACTCTTCTCCTGACCGGATTCGCGCGCCACTCGCAGCATCTCGCGCAGCAGCGACTGAGCCTCCTCGAACCGCCTCTGTCCGAACAGCACACGCCCCAGATTCAATGCCGTGGAAAGAACACTGAAGTGCGTCCCGCCGAGGATGCGCCGCTGCGTCGCCAGCGTCTCTTCCAGTAAGCGCCGCGCCTCGTCGTATCGCCCCTGGTTTTCGTACGCCAGACCGAGGTTGCTCATCGACTGCAGCGTGTCCGGATGGTCCGGCCCCAGGACGCGCCGCCGCCGCGCCACATTGTCCTCGTGCACCTTGGCCGCCTCGGCCGCCCGAGCGACGAACAGATAGGCGTAGGCCAGATTGTTCGCGGTCCGCATCGTTTCCGGATGGTCGAAGCCGAGCACCTGGCGGCGGATCTTCCACACGCGCTCATACAATGTTACTGCTTGGGCATTCTTGCCCTGGCTCCGGTACAAAGCGGCAAGGCTATGCATCGAGTGCAGCGTGTCCGGATGGGATTCGCCAAGCGCCGTGCGCCGGTGCTCATACAATTCCTGCCAGATCTTCTCCGCGGCCGCAAACTGGTTCTCGCTGCGATAGGCGAGCGCCAACCGGTCCATCGATGCAAAGGTCAGCGGATGCCGTGCGCCCAGATTCTTTCGGCGCAACTCGACGGCCTGCTGTGCATGCTCGCGAGCCTGCGGAAACAGGCCTAGGTCCAGGTACGCGTTGGCGATCGTGTGTTCCAGGGAAGCGCGCACTGCCGGCTGATCCTGGAACTTCGCGGCCAGCGTGCCCGCCGAACGCTCCAGCAGAGTCCGCACCGTCAGATTGGGATCGGGCGCCGCCGCGGGTCCCGCCTGCGCGCTGGGACTGGCGCGTGCCAACAGGTCGTCCTGCAGGAATCGCGCGATGGCCTGCGCCGTGGCAGACTCGCCGTCGGCCCGCGACTTCTCCCGCAAAGTGAGCGATTGCGCCTCCCGCGCATCGGCCTCGGCCTTGATCGCGTGGTCGCGCTCGGTGCGAGCCCTCTGCTCCGCCAATCGTGCCCGGTCGCGTTCGGCAAGGGCTGCCTGCTCCGCCCGATTGGCACGCACCGCCAGGCTCAGACTTACCACCGTTGCCGAAATCAGCAGCAGAAGAAACACGGCTGCCGTGGCCACCCACGCCCGGTAGCGCCGCGCCAACTTCCCCATCCGGTACAGGGCCGAAGGCGGTCCCGCTTCCACCGGCAGTCCGTCGAGATAGCTTTGCAGGTCGCGGCCCAGCGCGGCTGGCGATTCATACCGCCGCTCCCGCTCCTTCTCAAGAGCCTTCATCGCGATCCAGTCGCATTCGGCCGGCACCGCGCGCCCCCTGATGGAACCTCGCCCCGCGCGCTGGCTGGGCGGCGCCGGCGTCTCCTCTTGAATCCGTTTGAGCAGTGTGGTCAACGACGCCTCGCGCAAATTGAGGCCGGCCATCGGCGGCTGGCCGCACAGCAACTCATACAACACCGCGCCCAGGGAGTAGACATCGCTCCGCACATCCACTCCCGGACCGCCCGGTTCCGCCTGTTCCGGACTCATATACTCGAGCGTCCCCAAGATGTCGAACGCCTGCGTGAAGCCCGCATGTCCTTCCGTCAGCGGATTGCCGGCCGCTTTCGCGATCCCGAAATCGATGACCTTCGGAACCGGTTCGCCATCCGGGCCCGTGGTTGCGATGAGAATGTTCGACGGTTTGATGTCGCGATGGATCACGCCGTTCTGGTGCGCGTGCTGGATGGCCCGGCAAACCGGAATCATCAGCTCCACACGCTGCCGCACGCTAAGCTCATGCGTTTTGCAATAGCTCGTGATCGACTGGCCGCGCACCAGTTCCATCACAAAATAGGCTCGGTCCGATGCCGTTGTGCCGGCATCCACCACACGGGCAATGTTGGGGTGGTCCATCATCGCCAGAGCCTGCCGCTCCGCGCTGAAACGCGCCGCCACCAGCGCCGAATCCAAACCCGGCCGGACAATCTTCAGTGCCACTTCCCGCCGCACCGGTTCGGTCTGCGAGGCCCGGAAGACAACACCCATGCCCCCTTCTCCCAACCGCTCCAGCAGCCGGTAAGGGCCGATCTGCTGCCCCATGGCCGGCACGGAAGCTCCCGGTTCCGGCGCCGCTTCCACCCGCAGCCCGATCGCCGCTGGAACCTGAAACAGCGAATCGGCGAAGCCTGCCGCCGCCAGCAGCGACTCCACTTCGGATCGCATTCGCTCGTCTCCACAGGCATCCCGCAGAAACCCCGCTCGCTCTTCCACACCCATCTCCAGCGCCCGCAGACAAAGTTCCTCGACCGCGCGCAGTCGCTCCGCCTCTGTCATCACTCCGCGCCTTTGATCTCCCGCGCCAGCCACAGCTTGGCGAAGGTCCAATCCCGCTTCACCGTATCCGTGGAGATGCTCAAAACTTCCGCTACCTCCGGATTCGTCATCCCGGCGAAAAAGCGCAACTCCACCACCTTGGCCTTGCGCGCATCCATCGCCGTCAGACGGCGCAGAGCTTCATCCAATGCGAGCAGCGTTTCATCGTCCGAAACAGCCGCGATCTCGGCGTAGTCCAGTTCCACGCGTTGCCAGTCTCCGCCACGCTTATCGCGGCTCCTCGCTCGCGCCTGGTCGATGATGATCTGCCGCATCACCGTGGCCGAAATGGCGAAGAAGTGGGCCCGGTCGCGAAACTCGATGGGGTTCGCGTCCACTAGCCGCAAATAGGCCTCGTTTACCAATGCCGTCGCTTGCATGCTGGCCCCCGGAACCAGAGCCTGTGCGCGCTGCCGCGCCAGACGCCGCAGATCGTTGTGGATCAGTGGAACCAATTGGTCGAACGCGGCACGGTCGCCCCGGCTCCAGGCCTGGAGCAGTTGGGTCACTGGAGTCTCTTTCGTGTCGGCAGCCATTGCGCTTCGGGATTCTCAGTTTACCAGAGGCTTTTCGGTGCACGCCTGGCGCGTTAGTACCAGGACTCCGGCCCCCAAAAGTTTTTCCTCATGCCATGCACCTGCCCGGCCGCTTTTGGCGAATAAGCTTTCGAGGAGGCTTCTCAGAAATGCCGAAGTTCGATATGCCGGAAATCACTGTAAGCGGAGTCAGGCGGTCGGTGCTGTATCAGCCGCTGGCGGCTTTACTAACCATTCTGCTTTCCCCATTGGGATCGTGGATTGCGGGGCGCGGCCGGCCCGGTCCGAAGCCTCTCCATGCCAACGCACAGGTAGCCAGCCTCTGCCTGCCTTCGAACAACAGCATCATCCGTAACTACTGCGTCGACGGAATCTCCTACGCTACGGCCCTCATCCCGTTCGAACAGGAAGCGGTGAACGTCTACCTCGCGATGCACGGGCTGCCCAGCAACGAGGGGAGCTTCATTTACGTCTACGGGCGCCAGGATTTGCGCAATTCCGTGCGCGCTGTCATGTACACCATGCTGGTCAATACGCTCATTAAGAAACCCGCCGACCGCACGGCCAATGAGCAGGCCATCCACGATTGGATGCAGAAGCTCGTCCAGAAAAACGAAATCAAGCTCTATGAGCAGGCCCTCGCGCACTACAACTTGTTTCAGAACGATCCCTGCCGCTTCCGCGTCGATTCGCACCTGGGTGAGATCTACAAGATCGCCTGGGACGGCACACCCTACTGCTTCGGCGCCACCCAGATGTCCAGCATCTTCGCCCCGCCCGTGCCCGACTCCGGTTATTTTCACGCCTACGGAATGAAAAAATCCTACATGGCGAAGGCCGATCCGGCCTACGAATTCTGGTCTCCCGAATATGCCGCCATTTTCGCCGATACCTCCGTCTCCACGGCGGAAGTCGTCGGAGTAGGCTTGGCCGCTGGCGTCGCCGCGGGAACCGCCATCGGCGTCGGATTGGCCGTCAACTTCACCGCCGCCCTGTCCGCGTACCTCGCTTCAGGCGCTGCCGCGGCATTGGCGCAGGGGTCGACGTTCCTCATATCCGGCGCCGCCTTCGCAGCCGGCAGTGGAGTCACCATCGTGGCGGCGGTGGCCGGTCCCGTGCTTGTCGGCGTCATCGCCGTGGCCACCGCCGTCATCGCCGGCTATATGCTCTTTGAAAACGAAAAACAGGTTCGCAATATTCAGGCTTTTAACGACAAATTGCTCGCGGCGAGAAGCGCCGCGCCCGATTTGACCGCCTTCATCGGCGACTCCACCGGCCAGGGGGCATACAAGCTCCAAAGCACCCTCTATTCGGAAACCGTCCCCGATGCCCCCAGCACCGCCGCCTTGCCCGGTCATCGTTCCGGCGATATGAGCTTCGTCATCACCCCTCAGAACTCTACCCAAAAGCAATACAGCGAGACCCTGCGCTATCTCGACTGGGACAACAACGTGAGAACCGTCCGGACCTCCGGAGGGTGGCTCGTAACCACCTGCGCCAAAGGGACCAACAGCACCAAAGATTGCACCCAGGCCGACAGCATCGGGGCTAGCCTGCGCTACCAGGATTGGTCCGGCCGGACCCTGGTCGGCAGCCGCTCCGGCATCCGCTTCACCAGCACCAAATCCTCTCTCGGGCCCGCTGACGCGGCATGTCCTGCCGATCCGGTCACCTTTTCCACCACCGCCGCCGACCTCAGCAAGTGCATCAGCTTCGTCTCCACAACCCTCCAACTGAAGGACGAGAATGGCAACCCGATCACCGCCGCCCTCAGCGAATTCGGCCCGCCGATCTTCGCCGACCCCGGACCCCTCAGCTTCGGATTGGGCGTGCCGTCCACCAAACTGATCACAACCATCAACAACCCGCCGGCGAATATCTGCTGGAGCACCGGGCTGGCGCCGGGCTTCACCATCCCCACCACTCTCTGCGCGAGCCCCTCCTTTCCCCTCACCTACAACGGTCCCCTCACCGCCAGTCCCGTAACCTTCAACATGCAACTTACGGCCACAAATACCTACGGAACCACCACCAGGACTTTCCCCGTGAGCGTCGACAACCGGCTGGCTATCATCAATACGCTCGATTGCACCACCTTTTCCTTCGGCTGCTACCTCCCCGTAACCTACGGGCAGCAGGTGAACCATCGAGTGGTGGCGACAGGGAGCCCAACTCCCCGCCTCGCCCTCGACACCAGCGGTAGCGATTTCACCGGTCTCACCTTCACCGACAACGGCGACGGAACCGGGCTCCTCAGCGGCAAGGCATTAGGCTCGCCATTTTCGGGCGGAACTTGCGGAGATCTCCTCAATCCCCCCCTGCGGCGGGTTCGTGGCCAGCAATTCCACACAAGGCTCCGTCACCCAGCGCCTGCGTCTGGCGATCACCTCTGCCCCGCAGGGCCGGCTGGATGTGCCGGCGGGCCCCGCCATCTATCCCTTCGAGGCCGGCGTGCCCAACTCCGCGCGCTTGTCGGCTACCGGCCACACCACCAATGTCACCTGGGCCATCGGATCGAACCCGCCCTGGCTGACCCTCCAGGATAACGGGGACGGCACGGCCATGCTTCGCGGAACGCCGCCACCGAACGCCGGAGAGTGGCACGGGGCAAACATCCAAGTCACTGCCGCCGGTGCGTTGCCCACCGTACGCGGCATTCTGGTCCAGGTGCAGAATGCGCCCGCCTTCACCAGCGCATCCAAAGCAACGTTCCAGGTGGGCACAGCCGGATCCTTTAACCCTGCGGCCTCCTTTGGAACCATCACCCTGCCCGGCAATCTGCCCCGCAACCTGCTGTTCACCGCCGGGAACCCCGCCTCCATCGCCGGTACGCCGGAGCCAAGTACAGGCGGAGTGCATCCTCTGCTCCTGACGGCCACCGGAACCAATAGCAGCAAGACGCAGAACCTCGCCCTCACCGTGAACGAAGCGCCCTCCATCGTCAGCCCGAATCTCGCCGTCCTCTTCGCCGGCAGACCCGGAACGTTCGATGTCACCACCACTGGCTTCCCCAGTCAGGGCACCCTCGCCGTAACCCCCGGAGTGCTGTTTTACCAGGACCCCGCCGTCGGGATGCAGATCAAAGCCACCGGGCTGCCCGCCAGTCTGCAGGCGGACAACCGCAACGTAGCGGGCTTGAATACCGGAACTCTCCGCATCTCCGGTACGCCAGCATCCGCCGATGTGGGCACAAGGCGTGTTACCATCGCCGCCTTCAACACCGTCGGCGCCACGGTGACGCAGACGTTGACCTTGCAGGTGCTGCCCTTCAATCCCGGCTCATCCGCGAACCTCCTCGGCCTCTGGACCCTCTCCCGCGACCGGTCCAACAACGTCGTGGTCTCCCTCGTGCTGGCCAACAACGGCGGACAACCGGCGCAGAACGTGACCATCGGCAGCGTTCGCATCGGTTCGGTTTCCGGGGCCGTGCTGCCCGGCCAGATTCCCTCCATCGCCTCGGGTGAAACAGCCGCCGTCCGCGTCGTATTCCCCCCATCGGTGGGCACGGCAGGCGCCGGCAGCGTGTTGACCTTGTCGGGGTCCTTCTCGGGTGGGACCTTCAGCACCGCCGGCAGAGTGGTGCTGCCGTAACCGCGCGAAGCGCAAATATCAGGAGGAAATACATGAGAACGATTCAACTTGCGGTTCTGTTTGCGATGCTCTCCGCAGCTCCAGGGTGGGCTTCCATCGTGCTCCATCTCACCGCGTCCACGCAGGACGCCCAGCCCGGTGACACCATCGTCTTCGGCGGCTACATTGAAAACAACTTCCCCCAGGTCGTCGACTTAAACGGTCTCAGCATCTCGCTCAGCGGCCTGTTCACCATCGACACCTCGCCCTTCTTCGACCTCAGCGCACCGTTCACCGTGGACGCAGGCCCCTCGACGACCGTCGTCTACAACTGGTTCACGGTCACCGTCGCCGATCCCTACACCGATCCTCTCGGATTGGTTAGCGGCACCGTCTCCCTTCTCGGAGGATTGGAGGGGCCCTTCGGCTATGACCCTGGAGTGCAGGATCTGTTGGCCTCGGCCAGTTTCTCCGTGAACGTCATTGAGCCAGGCACCGGGACCCCGGGCATACCCGAACCATCGACGTGCCTGATGCTCGTCTCCGGCGCCGCCCTGCTCTACGCCCGGCGGCGAACTCAGAACGCGCCGGGCGGACGCGATACGGGAACAGCCTCCTGAGTCCACCCCGCGTCCTGCGGCGTCGCCCCCACCGTGTAGAGATAGAAGCGCGGCTCGGTAGCAGGCTCCGGAGCCCCGGTGTCCGTGCGATACGGGCCGCTCCGCCCCAGCACCCGGTCAAGATACAGGAACCGCCCAGTCAGCTTGCCCAGCACGCCGGCATCGCCCGCCTGTAGTGCTTCCACGTGCTGCACGCGTCGCGCGTCGATCCCGGTTTCCTTCACCACCCGTTCCGGCGATAGGTAACTTGCCATGGCGAATCTCCCCGCCGGCCAGCCTTGTTGCCGGACGTGGTGCAGCTCCCGTTTTTGCGGCAATCCATACCATTGCTGGCCATACCGGGCGAAATAAGCTTCGATGGAAGCCAGCGGCTCGCCGTCGATATCCGTCGCAGCTTCGCTCACCGCCAGTACATATCCTTGCCGCGCCTTGCCCTCCATCCGCCGCAGCAACTCCGCGGTCTGATCGAGATACTCGCGGTAACCCAATTCCTGCCGGTAGATACCACCCGCCATCAGGATAGGAAAGAGCGCCAGAAACGCACCCGGCACAACCGCCCGTCCGCGCGGAATCTGCTGCAGGGCCAAACCCAGCGGAACGGCTGCCAGATACACCGGCGGGATGACATAGCGCAGCGCAATCGCCTTCGGCGCCGATACGAAGCCAAGCATCGCCACGCTGGTGAGCCAGCAGAAGAAAATCAATTGCCCGCTCAACTCCCGCCGCCGCCGCCAGCCAATGACCGCCGAGTACATCGCCAGCCCGCACAACACCAAATCGGCGAGACCCCACGGCGTTGCCGGCAACATCAGTTCCGCATGCGCACCCAGGCGCCCCAGAAACTCGCCCACAACGAATCCGGAAGCCCGCCCCGAGGCCGCCTGCAGCCTCCACGTCCACAACGCCAACAGCGCCGCGTGCGGCGTCAGGCGCAGCCATGCGCCAGGTTCGCGAAGCAGCAGAAAAGCCGCCAGCAGGCCCTGAAACACGTAGCCCGCTTCCTTCGCTCCGATGGTCAGGAACGCCGCCACCAGCCAGAACGCTTGCCTCCCACTTCCCATCCGCGATAAACGGAACTCGCATCCGGCGAGCAGCAGTAACTGCCCGCTCATGCCGAGCGCCAGCCACCCATCGGGAGCATGCAGCATGAG
>JAEUQG010000296.1 GCA_016789755.1 Bryobacterales bacterium | reverse complement strand
TTGGCCTTGGCGAGGAAGAAATCGGCACGGTGGTTGTATTGCGAGGCCACTTCCTTGTGTTCCGAGGTTGTTTTGGCGGTCTTGGCCATCGATTCGAGTTTCCTGGCATCGATGGGCGGCGCGGGGGACGGGGGCGCGGCTGACAGCACCAGTGCGGCGCATACCGTCATCGCAGCGGCCCAGATTTTGTTCGATTTCATGTTCATGCCTCCTGGTGAGATGTCGTCTACATCTCCATTGAAACCCGGGAGGGGGGGTGGCCAACATCCGAAAAATTACGGAATCGGTTGGGAATCAGTCTTGCCTACCGGTTTGCCGGTAAGGTTTGCCAACAGGTTGCGGAGAATGTCTTGCGCGGAGCGGGTAGAAAGCGTGTCCGGTGTGGAGGAGGCCCAATCGAGGGCCAGAGGCAGCGGGACATAAGGTTGTCCGCTGATCTGAATGAGAGCGGCGGAAACTCGTGCCGGCATCGGCAGAGAATGGGCTCTTCCCGAGGCGGGGTTGGCGCAGTGTTCGGCGGGCGAGGTGACGAGATGTTCGCGGCACGCCATGGGCCGTATAGCGTAGATGGAGCAGGCTTCGTTTTCGAGGAGTGGACAAGGAATGCCGAGCGCCAGGTAGGCGAGGCCCAATTCGTGTATCGACCGCCCGGCGCGGGCGTCGGGGTTCAGGAAAGGCTCTGTCAGCGAGGCGTCGCTCATTGCCTGGACGGCCGCCTGAAAGCGGCTGACCACGCTGGTGCGCTTGGGTTCGGGGATGGCAGCGATGTGATTGGCGATGTGGCGGGCCTCCCACGTGGAAAGGGGGACGATCTGCCGGCAACAGGCGGCACAACCGGCGCGGCAGGAAATCGAGTTACCTTCGCGCGTAGCCCGTTCCTGCATCGCGCTGACGATGGCATCGGTAAGTGTAGCCGCAGCCGGGAGGATCTGCACTGGGTGTACGGCGGCGTTGGGGACGGTCACCGTGACGCGAACGGGTTCGCCTCCAATGCGGAGCCCGATGGTGCCGGACTGTGAAGATGCATCGGGCTTTGGCATCGAGCCCTAGGCGAGGATGTCTTTCTGGACCACTCCATGAACGTCCGTGAGACGGAAGTCCCGGCCGCCGTAACGATAGGTGAGTTTCGTGTGATCGAGGCCCATGAGATGAAGGATGGTGGCGTGCAGATCGTGGAGATGCACCTTGTTCGCCACGGCCGATCCGCTGACGCCATCGGTAGCGCCGTAGCGCATGCCGCCTTTCACGCCGCCGCCCGCCAACCAATACGAGAAGCCGCGGTTGTTGTGGTTGCGGCCATCGCCGTTCTGCCCGTTGGTGGTGCGGCCGAATTCACCGCCCCAGACCAGCAGGGTATCTTTTAGCATGTCGCGCTGCTTGAGGTCGGCGATGAGGCCAGCGATGGGCTTGTCGATCTCACCGGTCAATTGGGTGATGCGCTGCTTGAGGTTGTTGTGATGATCCCAGTTGCCGTGGGAGATTTCGATGAAGCGGACGCCGGCTTCCGCCATACGCCGTGCGAGCAGGCATTGCGTACCGAAACCTCGCGTAGCGGCGTTGTCGAGCCCGTACATGCTCTTGGTGGCTTCCGATTCGCCCTTGACATCGATGACACCGGGGACGGCCGATTGCATGCGGAAGGCGAGTTCGTAAGATTCGATGACGCCTTCGATTTCGGGATCGACGGTGGCTTTGCCGAGGTAATCCTTGTTGAGCGACTGGATGAGGTCGATCTGTTTGCGTTGCGTATCGCCGGAGAGTTCGGGATTGCTGATGTTGGGTAGTTTGCCGGTGCGGGTTTGGTAAGGCGTGCCCTGGAAAGCAGCGGGCAGGAACGCCGAGCCATAGTTTTGCGCGCCGCCGAGGGCGGCGGGATTGATGGTGATGAAGCCGGGAAGATCCTGGTTTTCCGTGCCGAGTCCGTAAACGAGCCAAGCGCCGATGGACGGACGCACGAAAGTGAAGCTGCCCGTATGCATCTGAATGGTGGCCTGGGGGTGCGCCGGCGAATCCGCCGTCATGCTGTTGACGATGCACAGGTCGTCGGCATGTTTTTGGAGGTTGGGGAAAAGCTCGGAGATGTGGATGCCGCTTTGGCCGCTTTGCGTGAACTTGGCGACGGGAGCGGTGAGTCCCGTGTTCTTTTCGGCGGCGGCGATGAGTTCCGGACTGTGGTCAAAGGTCTCATACTGGCTTGGCGCGCCTTGCATGAACAGGTAGATGACGCGTTTCGCCTTCGGGGCGAAGTGGGGCGCCTTCGGCGAGAGCGGGCTTTTGTAAGCAGTGGCGGCGTGGGCGGCGAGTCCGGCAAAGGCGGTGTAGCCGAAACCGGCGCTGAGGCTCTTCAGAACATTGCGGCGATTCACCATGATGTTTTGGATCTCCCAGGGATCGAAGCTTAACTACGGTAGCGAAATTCGGCGCTGGCGAACAGGGCCTGGTACAAACGGGCCCACGCGGTCTTTTCGTCATTGTCACCGGACTGTGTGGAACGCATGGTATCGAGGAAGGACAAGGAGCGTTCCATTTCCGACTGAGTGGCATCGCGATTGAGCACTTGACGGTAGACGAGATTCACTTTGTCGCGTCCGGAGGCGGCGCTCTGCATGGAGACGAGCTTTTCGGCGGCGCTCTTGGATTGATCGAGCACCCAAGTGGAGTTGACCATGAAGAGAGCCTGCGTCGGCACGGTGGTGACTTCGCGGCGGCCTTTGACTTCACTCGGTTCGGGGAAGTCGAAGGTCTCATACATGGCGGGGAGGAAGTTGCGGATGACGGGCACGTAGACGCTACGGTTGTTCATTTTCACGGCGTAGTCGTCGGGGTAGGTTCCGGCTCCCCGTCCGAGATCGAAGCCACGGCGGAAGCCGAGAACAGGAGAGGCGTCGGGGCGTTGGAAGTCAATCTTTCCGGCGACCTGAATAACCGAATCGCGGATGGCTTCGACTTCGAGACGCATGCGGTTCTGGCGCCAGAAGAGGTTGTTGTCCGGGTCAATGTTGGCGTTACGGGCGTTGTGTGAGGTGGCCATGCGATAGGCTCGCGTCATCACGATTTCGCGTACGATCTTCTTAGTGGACCAGCCCTGCTCCTTGAAGCGTACGGCGAGGTGATCGAGCAATTCGCGGTGCGTGGGCTGTTCACCCATTTTCCCGAAGTTATCGACAGTGGGCACAATGCCGCGGGCGAAGAGGTGGCTCCAAAGGCGATTGACGTAGACGCGCGCGGTAAGCGGGTTGTCTTCACGGGCGAGCCACTTGGCCAACTGCAGCCGGCCGCTGTCTTTGCCGCCGATCTCGAATCCCGTTTGGCCGGGAGTGCTCGCCACCTGTACGAAACCGCGGGGAATCACCTTGCCGAGTTTCTTTACATCGCCGGCAATATGGATCTCGACGTCGGTGGGACGGGCTTCCCGCACGGCCATGGCGAGGTCTTTGGGCAAGGGGAATTTATCGAGTTGCGCCAGAAGGCGTGTCACTTCCTGCCGGACTTGCTGTTGCGTGCGAACGGGCACAGCCTGCTTTTTCTTGCGTGCGGCAACTGCTTGGACGAAGGCGCCGCGGCGGGAATCCTCAATTTGTTTCACCAACTTGTTGTAGGCGGCAAGTTGCGCTTCGTCGGTGATCCACGCCTTCTTATGTTCCTCTTCGCTCATGTTGAGTCTGGCCAGGAGGCTGGAGTTGAAATAGCTGACGTTGTCGCGGGGCCGGCGCTGAAGCCCGCTGAGGATCTCGGTGCTGCGGAAAATGCCCGCCATGGCGTAGTAGTCGGCGGTGGGGATGGGGTCGAACTTGTGATCGTGGCAGCGCGCGCAGCCAACCGTAAGACCGAGGAAGGCCTTGGAGACGGTGTGGATCTGCTCATCGACCACATCCATGGTGAACTGCTGCTGGTTGATTTCAATCAGGTCGTGCGAGCCGAGGGCGAGAAAGCCTGTGGCAATGAGGTTCTCGTTCTTCTGAGCGTCAGTGGAGGCGGGGAGGAGATCGCCGGCGATTTGCTCCATGACGAACTGATCGAAGCGTTTGTCGCGGTTGAAGGAATCGATGACGTAATCGCGATAGCGCCAAGCGAAGGGCATGACGTAGTTGCGGCCGCGGCCGACGGATTCGGCATAGCGTGCCACATCCAGCCAGTGACGGCCCCAGCGCTCACCGAAGCGCGGTGAGGCGAGGAGCCGGTCGACGGTTTTGGCGTAGGCTGCGGGACTCTTGTCTTTCAGGAACGTGTCGACTTCATCCGCGGTAGGCGGAAGGCCGGTGAGGTCGAGCGTGAGACGGCGGATGAGCGTGGCTTTATCGGCGTCGGGGGCGGGTGTGAGTCCCTTCTTTTCCATGGAGGCGAGCAGCAGGCGGTCGATGGTTTGGGTGGACCACTTGCTGTTGCGAACTTTGGGGGCGGCCGCTTTAGCAGGTTGCTGGAAGGCCCAATACTTGCGGCCTTTTTCGATGTCGATGCCCGATTCGCGCCATTCCACTTTCACTTCGCGGGGGTCCGGCGCGCCCATGGCAATCCACTTTTCGAAGTCGGCAATCACCGCATCCGGGAGCTTCCCGGAAGGAGGCATTTTGCGGCCTTCGTGGCGGAGGGCCGGGAGCAGCGTGCCTTGCTCGACCTTGCCGGGAACAATGGCGGGGCCACCTTGTCCGCCGCGGCGGATGGCGGCGCGGGAATCGATGACGAAGCCCCCCATGGCGGTCTTCGACTCGCTGCCATGGCACTGATAGCAGCTCTTTGCCAGCACTGGGCGAATCTTCGTCTCGAAAAACTCGATCTGCTCGGCTGTGGGCTTGGCCTCAGCAGTTGGGGTTTGCTGCGTATAGCTGTAGAATGCAGCTACAAAAACACTTCCCAGTAGTGTTACGGTCC
>JAEUQG010000250.1 GCA_016789755.1 Bryobacterales bacterium | reverse complement strand
AAAAGTTCGTGGCCGCGCGCTTCGGCGATCTGGTTCTGATGGCGTTCGGTGTGAGCGGCGAGGAAGAGGAGCCACTGGTGGCCGTCCATGGGGCCCATGGGGGTTTCGAGGCGGTAGCGGCGGAGGTCGACTTTGGTCTTCTGGACGAACTCGATGGTTTTGATGCGGCGGGCGGAGAACTCGGTGAAGGCTTCTTCCCAGTGGCGGTAGTTGCCTTTGGGGATGCCTTGTTCGGGGGCCTGGGCTTTCTGGGTGCGGTCAGGGACGCTGCGGAGGATGGCGGCGTCGAGTTCGGAGGGGTCGGGAAGCTTTTCGGTATCGGGAACGGGCTTGCCTTTTTCGATGGCCTGATTGAGGATGCCGACGAGGAAGTCTTCAATGAGGACGAGGTGTTCGACGATCTCGGTGGGAGACCAGACTTTGCTGTCGGGCTTGAAATTGGACTGCTCGGCGGTCATGCCTTCGAGGGCGACGGCGACGATGGAGCGCGAGGTTTCGAGGTGACGGACGAGATTGGCCCGGTCGGAGGCCTTGTATTCAGCGGAGAGGCAGAGCGCGCCGCCGAGGAGCAAGGAGGTTGCCGCAAAGAGCTTCATTCTATATAGAGTAGCGCGGGCGGAGGCAGGGGCGGCGTTCGCTATACTCAACAAGAATGAAGAAATTTGTTTTTCTGGCGGCGGCAGCCGCGGCGGCGGCTGTGGTGTGGTTGTACGCGCCGGCGCGCCTTTCGCTGTGGGTCTTGCTGGGCCGCAGTTTGAATTGTCCCTATGAAAACGCGCTGCGGAGCCCGGAAGAGCTGAAGGACCAGATTGCGCAGAAAGACCGGATACTGGCGGCGAGCAAGCTGGTGGAGACGGACCCGGGCGGGCGGTACAAGCTGTATGAGACTCCCGATGGGCGTTACTGGATTCCGACGGGCAGCGAGTATGTGCTGCCGTACAACCTGGCGGAGCAGGCGCGGGATATTTACGGGCGCAACAATCGTGGCGTGCAGGCGGGAGACGTAGTGCTCGATTGCGGGGCGAACATCGGCGTGTTCACGCGTTATGCGCTGCGCCGGGGGGCGAAGCAGGTGGTGGCGATCGAGCCGGCGCCGGAGAATATCGAATGCCTGCGGCGCAACTTCCGCGATGAGATTGCAGCGGGCAAGGTGATTGTGTATCCGAAGGGTGTGTGGGATAAGGACGATTTTCTGGAGTTGCATGTGGATCCGCACAATTCGGCGGCGGACAGTTTTCTGATCGACAAGCCGAGTTGGGGGAAGGTGGAGAAGGTGCCGCTGACGACGATTGAGAAGATGGCGGCGGAGCTGAATCTGGCGAAGGTGGACTTCATCAAGATGGACATCGAAGGGGCGGAGACGAAGGCGCTGAACGGGGCGCGGCCGATCATTGCGCGCGATAAGCCGCGGATGGCGCTATCGGCGTATCACAATCCCGAGCATCCGAAGGAAGTTCCGGCGGCGGTGCTGGCGGCGTTCCGTGGGTACAAGATGGATTGCGGTCCGTGCGCGGAGGCCAATTACGGAGTGCGGCCGGACATTCTGTATTTCTTTCCATGATCGGGTTGCCGGCAGCGTTGTTATTGGCGGCCACCTACGTGGTGGAGGGGTTGGTGCTGGGCGTGAACGTAGCGGAACGGACGGTGACGGTTTCGCACAAAGAGATTGCGGGTGCGATGCCGGCGATGGCGATGCCGCTGCGGGTGGGGAATGCGAAGGAACTGGCGGGGTTGAAGCCCGGGGTGCGCATTCGCTTTGAATTGACGCTGGATGGGGGGCGCGGGCAGGCGCGGAAGATCAAGCTGCTGGCGGCGGACAACAGCATCGAGGAGGGTGGGCGGCGGATCGCACTGGAGGCTCCGAAGGAGCAGGTGGCGGTGGGGGATAGGGTGCCGGACTTTTCGCTGGTGACGCAGGAGGGGAAGGCGTGGAGTCTCAATGAGGCGCGGGGGAAGGTGGTGGCGATTCAATTTCTGTACACGCGATGCCCGATGCCGGAGGTGTGCCCGCGGCTGGCGGCGACGTTTGCGGCGCTGCAGCGGAGGTTTGCCGGACGCGGCGATCTGATGTTGCTGAGCGTGACGCTGGACCCGGTTTACGACACGCCCGCCGTGCTTTCGCGCTATGCTACGCTTTGGCGTTCGAGTGCCTCGCGGTGGCTGTTCGGTACTGGGAGCACGGAGCAAATCCGTATGGCTGCGGCGAGATTTGGCATCGTGTACTGGCCGGAAGAGGGGGTGATCACACACACCTCAAACATCGCGGTCATCGGACGCACGGGCCGGCTGGAGGCGCGCGTGGAAGGCTTGTCGTTCACGGCGCGGCAACTGGGCGATTTGGTGGAACATACTCTGGACCGAGGATCGGAACAATGACCTTGCGCAACACATTTGCCATGACCTTGGCGCTGGCGGCGACGCTGGCGGCACAACAGAAGAAGAACGCGGACGTGTGCACGCCGCCGCCGAGCAGGGTGGCGCCATCGTTGCCGGCGCAATTGCTGCCGGGGCAAGGGACGGAGTACATCCAGTTTCCGATTACGACGCGCAGTGAAGAGGCGCGGAAGTTTTTCCTGCAAGGCGTGGCGCAGATGCACTCGTTCTGGGCGGTGGAAGCGGAGCGGAGTTTTCTGCAGGCGGCGGCGCTCGATCCGGAGGCTCCGATGCCGTGGTGGGGAATCGCGATGGTGGCGGCGGGCGACTACAGGCCGCGCTTTCAACTGAGCACGTACGGGTATCAATTACGGAATCCGGAGACGGCGCCGCGGGTGGAAGAAGCCGCGGCGAAGGCGCAGGAACTGGCTTCGGTTGCGGGGAAGGCGACGGAGTTGGAGAAGTTGTACATTGCTTCGATTGCGGCGCGGCGCGATGCGAAGTCGCTGAACCCCGATGCGGCGTACATCAAAGGGCTGCGGGAGATAGTGAATCGCTATCCGGAGGAAGTGGAAGCGAAATCGTATCTGGCGCTGCATCTGATGGCGGGATTCGAATTGCCGGCGAAGGCGCCGAAGGGACCGGGGGCGACGGAGGCGGTGGAGATTCTGCGGGAGTTGGCGAAGAAGGCTCCGGATCATCCGGGAGTGCATCACTACATCATTCATGGATGGGAAGGATCGACGTTTGCGAAAGATGCGTGGGACAGCTCGAAGCGGTATGCGGAGCTGGCGCCGAACATTCCGCACGCACTGCACATGCCGGGACATATCTATTCGCAGACGGGGCGGTGGGACGACGCCGTGAAGTCGTTTTCGGCGGCGGCGCACAACGAGATGAAATGGATCAAGGCGGATACGCTGTATTCGACGGGGCATCACGGGCACAACGTGCACTATCTGGCGACGTCGTTGAGCTTTCAGGGGAACTTCGAGGAAGCGATGCGGGCGGCGCGGCATTTGTTGGAGATGAAGGAGAATCCGCGCGAGGCGGCAGCGTTGGACAACAATCGCACGGCGTACCGGCAGGGGTGGTTTGCGATGTTGCGGACGCTGGTGCAACAGGAGAAGTGGGACTTGATTCTGGACGGCGCGACGCTGCCGGTGTATGACAAGCCTCGGGAAACGGCGTGGCGGCATTGGGCGGTGGGATTGGCGCACGCGGCGAAGGGCGATGCTCCGAAAGCGGCGCGGGCGCTGGCGGCGATGGACGATACCTTCGATGTGTATCAGGACAAGGTGAAGCAGGCGGTGCCGGCAGAGTTGCGGGTGGCGAAGCAGGAGCTGGCGGCGCACATCATGGCGGCGCGGAAGAAGACGAAGGAAGCGATTGCGCGGCTGGAGAAGGTGGCGGCGCGGGAACGGACGCTGGTGTATAGCGAACCGCCGTTCTATCCACGTCCGGTGAATGAGGCGCTAGCTGGGATGGCGATGAAGGCCGGGCAGCAGGATGTCGCGGAACGGGCGTGGCGTGGGGCGTTGGAGCAGTTTCCGGAGAGCGCGAAGGCGACGGCGGGGCTGAAGCAGTTGACGACGGCTTCGGGCGGCGGGCAGTAGTCACTCCGCGCCGCCGTTTCCTTGTTGTCTGCATCCTGTGCCGGCCTCTAGGGACGGGCTTCGAGGACGAGGTTGAAGGGGCTTTCCGCGGCCTTACGGAAGCGGGTGAAGCCGCCGCCGGTGACCATGTCGCGAAGGCGGGCTTCGCCGGCTTGGGCTCCGAGTGCGACTCCCGTATCCTGAGCCATGGCGCATGGGGTGCAGATCATGGTGGACCCGGAATAATAGGCGCGGCCGATGGGGTGGAGGTTGTCTTCGACGCGGTCGCCGGCGAAGGGTTCGACGATCATCCAGGCGCCGTCGTTGCGGAGGGTGGAGTGAACGTGGGCGGAAGCGCCGCGAGGATCGCCCATGTCGTGAAGGGCGTCGAAGGTGGTGACGAAATCATAAACGCCGGGAAATGATTTGGCGGGGGCAACTTCAAAGCGGACCCGACCGGCCACTCCGGCTGCCTTGGCGCGCTGGCGGGCGGCGAGGATGGAATCCTCGTGATAGTCAAATCCTATGAATCGGGAATTCGGATAGGCTTGTGCCATGAGGATGGTGGAGGCGCCGTGGCCGCAGGCGATGTCGGCGACATGGATGCCGCGGTGGAGCTTCTCTTCGACGCCGTCGAGGGAGGGAATCCACTGGGTGGTGAGGTTGGCGACGTAGCTGGTGCGGAAGAAGCGCTCGACGCCATGGAAGAGGGCGTGGTCGTGCTGATGCCAGCCAACGCCTTCGCCGGTTTGGAACGCCTGCTCCAGTGTGGGGCGGATTTTGGCCGCGGCGAGGGCGGTTTCGAAGGCTCCGATGAGGAAGGCGGGGCTGTCGGGATTGGCGAGCAGCATGGCTTGTTCGGGCGTCATGAAATAGCGGGCGGTGGCGGGATCGTAGACGACGTAGCCGCTGGCGGATTGAGCGTTGAGCCACTCGCGCACATAGCGCTCATTGGTGCCGGTGCGAGCGGCAAGTTCGTGAGAGGTTACGGGCCGGCCATCGCCCATGGCTTTGTACAATCCCAGTTTGTCGCCGATGACGACCAGCGGCGCGTGCATGGCGGCGCCGAAATCGACGATGGCTTTGTTGAGCAGTTCCTGTAGTTTGTTTTCGTTGATGTGTGTGTGCAAAACGATGCTCCTCGATAGGAGTCGCGAGTTTGAGATGGAAAGCGGATCAATGGGCCGACAGTGTACGATGGCCTTACAGCGTCATGTTGCGGCTCGCGATACTCACTCTGGCTCTGCTTTCCTCTTTGCGCGGCGAAGAATGGGAGGAATGCCGCTCGGGTCCTTTCGAGGTTTGGACGAACGCGAGCGAGCGGGAGACGCGGCAGATGCTGGTGAAACTGGAGCAGGTGCGGCACATGGTTGGCGTGTACCTGGGCAAGAGCGATCCGGTTTCGTTGTGGACGATCCGGGTGTTGCTGCGGAAGGGGAAGAACACGGCGGCGACGGATTGGAAGCTGGGGCGCGATGCATGGGTAGCGACGTTGCCGGAAGGCTCCGCACCGCAGGCGGAGTGGTGGAAGCAAGTGGCGCGGATGTTGATGGAATCGAATGCGCGGCGGCTGCCGGGATATTGGGAGGAGGGGCTGCTGACGTTTTTATCGACGCTGGAGGCGAAGGGTCCGCGGATCACGCTGGGCGCTACGCCGGTGCAGACACAGCGGACGCTCAATTGGGCGCGCGTGCACTATCTGGCGACGAACGCGGAGTACACGACACGCTTTCGGGTGCTGATGAACAATCTGCAGCAGGGCGCGGAGGAGGAAGTGGCGTACCGCAATTCGATCGGCCAGGCGAAGGCGGAGGTGGAGAAGCAGGTGGCGGCCTATCACGCGGCGGGGCAGTTCGCCACGGTGGAGGTAAGCGGGCGGGCGATCTCGGAGCGCGATTTTTACACGCGGCCGATTGAGGCTCCGCGGGCGGCGGCGGCGTTGGAGGATGCGGGAGGAACGTTTGTGCTGGAGAAGCAGCCGCTCGCATGGTTTCAACAAACGATTGCTTCGGGAACGGCGCCGGCGCGGGTGTACCTGGAGTATGGAAAGCGGCTGACGGAGACCAAGGCGAAGCAGGAAGCGTTTGTGGAGGCGGCGAAAAAGAATCCGCGATGGGCGCAGCCGTATGTGGAGCTAGCGAATCTGGAGAAGACGCCGGAGCGGGTGGCGTTCTATTTGAAGTCGGCGGCGCCGCTGGATGTGCGGAATAGCAAGTTGTGGCAGCGGCTGGCGGAGGCGCAATTGGACGCCAAGCAGTTTCCCGAGGCATCGCGATCGTGGTTCAGCGCGGAGCTGGCGGCGGCTACGGTGGCAGAGCGCGATGCGATCCGGAAGGAGCGGCGCGAGTTCGAGGCCGAGCGCGCACGCCGTGAAGACGCGGAGAAACAACGCATCGCCGATGAGCGGCAGCGCGAACTGGACAGGCTGCGGGAAGAGGCGATGAATAAGGTACGCGAGGCGGAGGCGCGAGCGAACAAGGGACAGACGCCGCTGGCTTCGGGGGCGAAGGTGGAGGAGTGGTGGGACGAGAAGACGCCGGCGAAGAAGATCAGCGGGCAGTTGCAGAAGGTGGATTGCATGGGCAAGATGGCTCGGGTGTGGGTTGTGCCGGCGGGCGGGGGGAAGCCGGCGCCGCTGCTGATTCGCGATTCGGGGAACGTGGTGATTGTGGGCGGAGGCGAGGCGGCATTCGGATGCGGGGTGCAGAATCCGGCGCGGCAGGTGGTGGTGGAGTACAAGGCGAATGCGGATGCCAAGCAAAACAGCCAGGGCGATGTTACGCTGATCGAGTTTCGTTGATATGAAGCCGGTCTCCGCACGATGGTTCGCGCTTGGTGTGTTCACGCTGTACACGACGCTCAATTATCTGGATCGCCAGACGCTGGCTGCATTGACGCCGCAACTGCGGGGCGAATTCCGGTTGACGAACGAAGACATTGGATGGCTGCATTCGGCGTTCTACGCGGTGTACGCGCTGTGCGCGCCGTTTGCCGGATGGTGGATCGACCGGGTGGGGTTGACGATGGGGGCATCGGCGACGATTGTGTTGTGGTCGCTGGCGGCCATGGCGACGGGTTGGGTGGAGAGCTATGAAGGACTGGTGGTGTGCCGGCTGTTGTTAGGCGCGGCGGAAGCGGGCGGGATACCGGCGTTCGGGAAAGCGGCGGCGATGTATCTGCCGCCTTCGGAACGGGCGTTGGGATTGGGTGTGAATCAATTGGGGCTGAGCGGGGGAAGCATGCTGGCGCCGCTGCTGGCGGGATGGGTGGCGGCGATGTACGGGTGGCGGGCGGCGTTTGTGGCGGTGGGTGCGGCGGGGTTCTTCTGGGCGCCGTTGTGGCGCGTGGCGCAGCGGCGGGCGACGCCGCTCGATGCGGTGGGGAGGGGGCGCGCGGCGGCGCGTCCGGGGGAGATGATTCGCGATGCGAGGTTGTGGGGGCTGATCGCGGCGAATGTTCTGGTGATGACCGTGTACAGCCTGTGGACGAACTGGACGACGGTGTTTCTGGTGCAACGCTACGGGCTATCACAATGGGAAGCGAACCAGCAGTACGCGTGGATTCCGCCGTTGTGCGCGGCGGGCGGGGGCATCGTGGGCGGATGGTTGTCGATGCGCTGGATTCGTGCGGGGCAAGGTGTGTATGCCGCTCGCGGGCGGGTGATTTTGTGGGGTGCGGCGGCGGTGCTGCTGACGATTGCCGTGCCATATATGCCGGGACCGGGTTGGGCGACGGCGATGGTATCGCTGAGCTTCTTCAGCTCAGTGGCGGTGAGCGCGAACCTGTACGCGCTGCCGCACGATTTGTTCGGGGCGGAGCGGACGGCGTTTGCGGTGTCGGGGATCACGTCGGGATACGGATTGATGCTGGTGTTCTATTCGCCGTGGGTGGGACGGCTGGTGGATCAGTATGGGTTCCTGCCGGTGTGCCGGATCTCGGCGTTTCTTCCGTTGTTGGGCTGGCTGGTGTTGCGGCTGACCACGTTGCGGCGGGCGGAGGCGGCGTGAAAGAACAAATCAAGTCGCTTTTGTTTGGACTGCTGGGGAAGGATCCGGAGGCGGTAGTGGTGAGTTTCGCCAGCGGACCGCGGGAGCAGGTGCGGCGGATGGTGGAGGAGACGAAGCGGATGATTCCGCGGCGGCGGCATTTCGTGGTGGGCGGAGATGTGCAGGTGGAGGGGGTGACGGCGATCGCGGTGGAGGAGTTGCGGCGCTACCGGATCGGGATGGCGGCGGTGTATTTCGACGGCGATGCGGCTTACGCGGGGTTGCGGTGGAAGGCGTGGACGATGGCGCCGCGGAAGATTCTGGCGTTCAACGCAAACCTGGAATCGCATCATCTGCAATTGGGGACGTGGCTGGCGTCGTGGCTGTTCTGGCGGGGCGTGCCGCTGGACCGGATCTATCTGCGACCGGGGTGGCTGGGGTTTCTGACGGATGACAGGACGGAGGTTCCGGACGATGCCGTGGCGATACCGGGGCGGCCGGCGCGGCGGGGGCGGCGCAGGGTCGGAGTGCTGACGCCGTTCTCACCGTATCCTCTGTCGCACGGAGGCGCAGTGCGGCTGTTTGCGCTGCTGCGGGAGATGGCTGAGGAGTTCGATGTGTATTTGTTCGCGTTCCGGGAGGGAGAGAAACTGGAGGACCTGCAGCCGCTGACGGAGTTCTGTACGCAGATAGCGATGGTGAGCAAGCCGCGCTACCGCGAGCCGCGTTGGGCGTCGTTGCTGCCGCCGGAGGTTTGCGAATACGAATCGGGGCCGATGCGGGAACTGCTGCGGAGGGATCGAAAACAGAATCACCTGGATTTGTTTCAAGTGGAGTTCACGCAACTGGCGCGCTACGAGGGCGACGTTCTGGTGGAACACGATGTGACGTACGATTTGTATGCGCAGCTTCACCGGCAGCGCGGGACGGCCGGATCGTGGTGGGACCTGTGGCGCTGGAAGCGGTTTGAAACAGCGGCGGTGAAGCGCTATGAGAGGGTGGTGACGATGTCGGAGAAAGACGCTTCGATGCTGGGCGTGCCGCAGGCGCGGGTGATACCGAACGGAGTGGATCTGGCGCGATTCCGCCCGTCGTCGGAACGGCATGGCTGCCGGCTGCTGTTCATCGGATCGTTCCGGCATTTTCCTAACGTGATGGCGTACCGGTTTGTGATGGAGGAGGTGTGGCCGCGGCTAAAGAGGGCGATGCCGGAGATCACGATGACGGTGGTGGCGGGGCCCGATCCGCTGGTGCACTATCCGGCAGCGCGCAGCGAGGAGGGGATGGAGTTGCGAGGGTTCGTGGCGGATGTGCGCCCGCTCTATGAAGAGGCGAACATCGTGCTTGTGCCGACGCTGGTTTCGGCAGGAACGAATGTGAAGGTGCTGGAGGCGATGGCGATGGAGCGGGCGATTGTGTCGACGACCTCGGGGTGCGGCGGCATTCCGGTGCGGGACGGGGTGGACGTGTTGATTGCCGATGGGGCGGAGGCGTTTGCGCAGGCGATTTTGCGGCTGGCGTCGGATTATTCGCTGCGGCGAGCGCTGGCGCGGGAGGCACGGAAGCTTGTGGAAGAGCGCTTCGACTGGGGTAAACTCGGCCGTATGCAGCGGGAACTGCTGGCGGAGATTGTGCCGGACCGGATTGAGGTGCGGACGGGCACGTTGATGGATGTGGGGCGTGTGCGGGAGATTCAGTTGGAGGCGCTGCCGGGGTCGCGATGGGACCCGGACAATTATCTGCAACACGAGTTTTACGTGGGGTTATACGACGGGGAGATAGCGGGGTTTCTGGTGGCTCGCAAGACGGCGCCGGATGAGCGGGAGATACTCAATGTCGCGGTGTCGGCGCAATACCGGAGGCTGGGGATCGGCGAACGCATGCTGAGGAAACTGATTGCGAGCGGCGAGCCGGGAGAAGTGTTTCTGGAGGTGCGTTTGTCGAATCACGAGGCGCAACGCGTGTATGAGCGTACGGGATTCCAATATGCGGGCATTCGGAAAAACTACTATGAAGAGCCGAATGAAGACGCGGTGATTATGAAGATCGCGAGCGGCGGGGCGGCGTAGTTCATCTTTCTTCGCAGCCGATGGGCATGCCGGGCGGCGGTTCGGGCAGGCGCGGCACTTCGACGGATTTCGGATCTTCGATCAATTTGCGGATTTGCAATTCGGCATAGCGGAAATGGGCGCGCTGCGAAGGGTCAGGGGAATTTTTCCGGAGCTCGGCGTAGGTGCGCAACTGTTCGAGCTTTTGCAGGGCGACGGCGCGGACTTGTGCCGCGGCGCGGGCATCGAGGGCGAGAGCCATCAACTGGTGCAACGCCACGGTATCGACGGCGCGCCCTACTTCGGCGGCGAGTCCCGAGGCGGCGGGACGCTTCCAAGTAGCATCGATCACGCGGTCGACGATTTCGGCGAGGCTGGGATTCTTCGCATCGCGGGCGTGATGCTGCAGCAGGCGCGCGGCGCGTTCCGGGTGGAGGAGCAGGCCGAGCGTGATGGCGGCCGAGGATTCGGCGGGGGAGAGCGGATCGAAGGTGAGTCCGGTGCGGGAGCGGAAGTATTCGCGCGTGCGGGAGAAGCCGCCGGCAGCGGGGGGAAGCAGTTTCAGGATGGATTCTGGCAAGGTGAGCGCTTGCGGGTGGAGCGTTTCGAGGAGGGCATCGAGGGCCTTGCGCTGCTCTGTGGGGGTGGCGATCCTGGTGACCAACTGTCCGTCGCCACGCAAGGCGTAGGTGTAATAGAGACCGCCGAGGACCTTGGCCGCAGCCTCGGCCTGGTAGCGATGCATGAGGTATGTCGTGACCAGGGGCTCTTCGAGCGTGCTGAAGGGACGGCCTTCGGGGATGTTGCGTTCGCCGAAGCGGGCGAGGGCTTTGGCGCGCACCGTCATGACACGTTTCAGCTCAGCGGCGGCATCGGCGCCGTTGTCCCACAGGTGCGTCTGAGGATGGGCGCTGCCGGCGGGGCGGGCATCTTCATCGCTTAAGAAATAAATGCCGCGCTGGTAGGCATCGCGAAGGAGTTTGGCGAGTTGCGGAGCGGCGGCGGCTTCGCTGCCATGATCGGAGTAGCCGTAGGCGATGGCGACTTTATCCCATTCGCCGATTTCCTGGGTGTAGGCGTTGCGCAGGGTGGGATTGCCCTGTTCATCGAGTTCGGCGAGGGGATGGGGATAATCCATAACGGAGGCGCGGTTGGCGGCGCTCGACACGTAGTTGTGGCTGAGGCCGAGGGTGTGGCCAACCTCGTGGGCGGAGAGCTGGCGGAGGCGCGCGAGAGCCATCTGCTGCATCGCAGCGGGCGCGGGCTTGCCGGATTCATAGGGGGCGAGCAAGCCTTCGGCGATGAGGTAATCCTGGCGCACGCGGAGCGAGCCGAGGGTGACGTGGCCTTTGAGGATCTCGCCGGTGCGGGGATCGGTGACGGTGGCGCCATAGGACCAGCCGCGGGTGGAGCGATGGACCCATTGGATGACGTTGTAGCGAAGGTCCATGGCGTCGGCGCCTTCGGGCATCAACTCGACGCGGTAGGCGTTGCGGAAGCCGGCGGCTTCGAAAGCTTGCTGCCACCAGCGCGCGCCGTCGAGCAGTGCGGAGCGGATGGGCTCTGGGGCGCCGCGGTCGAGGTAGTAGACGATGGGCTTGACGGCATCGCTGACGGGGGCCGAGGGATCGCGCTTCTCCAGCCGGTGGCGGGAGAGGAAGCGCTTGCGGATGGGCTCGCCGATGGGGGTGGCGAAGTCGAAGAACTCGATGCCGAAGTAGCCGGCGCGGGGATCGAAGGCGCGGGGGCGGTAGCCGGTGGGCGGCAGTTCGACGAAGGAGTGATGGATGCGGACGGTGAGGGAATCGGCGCTGGGGGCGACTTCGCGGACCCAGGCGCCTTCCGCGCGTCCGGAGAAGGTGAGGGTGGCTTCGATTTCGGTGTTTTGGGGGAAGTTTTTGGTGCGTGGGAGATAGAGAGCCGAGCGCGAGGGTTCGAGGCGGTAAGAGCCCTGGCGGGCGCGCTGCAAACGGTCGGCGACGCCGTGGGCATCGCGGAGGAGGAAGTCGGTGGCATCGACCAGAACGCGGTCTTTGTCCTCGGCGAGGACAGTGAAGCCCCAGAGGACGGATTCGGCAAAGGACTCGCGGACGGCGCGCACTTCATCGGGGTCGCGGCTGAGGGCGCGGTAATCGTAGTTGGGCTGGACGAGCAGGACCTTGGGTCCGACGCGGTCGAAACGGACGATGCGGCGCTCGCCAAGTTGGCCGCGGTCGAGTCCGATGTCGTTGGAGCCGAGTCCGGCGGGCAAGGAGTTGACGTAGAGGAACTCCTGTTGGAAGCGGGGGATTTCGAGGAGGAGCTTGCCGGTGCGTTGTTCCCAATAAAACGGAAAGTAGCCATTCTGTTTGGCGAGTCCGGCGGTCTTAGAGGAAATGGAGGCCGGATCCTGGGCCATGGCGAGCCCCAAGAGCAGTGTGACCCAATGCATATCTTTCGATTGTCGCAGACGGCGAGTGGGCGTCATTGTTGAAAGAAGGGGCGAAATCCCGTTTACTGGGAGTATGGGATTTTTCGTAGCGGCGCTGGCTTGGGCTGTGCCGGCACTGGCTCAGCAGGTGTGCGCGCCGACACCGGCGTACTCGCCATGCGAGATCGTCTTCGAGTTGGACGATGCCGAAGCGAAGGCACATCCCAACCCGTATGTGACGGTGGACCTGCGGGCGGAACTGCGGTCGCCGCGCTCGCGCACAATTCTCATGCCCGCCTATTGGGACGGTGGGCGGCGGATGGTGATCCGGTTCACTCCGATCGATGCGGGGACGTGGGACTTCCGGCTGACGAGCAATCTGGAGCGGTTCAACGGGAAGTTGGGGCAATTGCAAGCTACGGAATCGACGGATCCGGGTTTTCTGCAGCGGGCGAACGTACATCACTGGCGCTATACGGAATCGCTGAAGGCGCATTTGTGGATGGGGGACGCATTTCCGGATTTCGCTGCGGCGCCGCAGGCGATGTTCGATGCCTACGCCGAAGCGCGCGGGAAGCAGAAGTTCAGCCACGTGCGCGGATTGCTGTTGGGCAAGGCGGGCGAGGAGAAGCGCGCGTTCGCCGGCGCGGATCAGCCGGTGGCGGCGTTTTTTCAGGAAGTGGACAAGCGGGTGCTGGCTCTGAATCAGAAGGGGATGTTCGTCGATTTGATGCTGGCGGCGAATGGGAAGCAACTGACATCGCTGTTTTCTTCGTGGCAGCAGCGGGAGCGGTTCGTGAAGTATGTGGTGTCGCGCTATGCGGCGTTTCACGTCACCTGGCAGTTGCTGGAGGAATTCGAGTCTTACGCCGATTCGCGGACGCTGCTGAAGGAGTTGGGCGAACACGTGAAGAAGATGGATCCGTATCAGCATCCGCGGGCGACGGGGACGACGGCGACAACAGGGCCGCTGGCGCCGGACGCGTGGATGTCGTATGTGAATCATCATTCGCCCGATGATGCGATTGGGGCGATTGAGCATCACGTGTTCCCTGCCCCGTTCGTGAACACGGGGTTCGCATCGGAGCAGGACGGGCCCGATGCACTGCGCAAGCGGCTGTGGAATGCGGCGATGAACGGGCAGTATCCATCGGCGATGTTGAACCCGGCGACGCCCGATTCGGCGGCGGCGAAGGCGATGGCGGCATGGCAGGAGTTTTTCGCGCGCACGCGGTATTGGGAGTTGGAACCGTACTACGATATCGACGGAGCGCGTTGTCTGGCGCTGCCGGGCACGGAGTATGTGGTTTACATCGAGAAGTCTGGCTACGCCGAGTTGTTGATTGAAAAGCACGGCTACGACGTGTTCTGGTTCAATCCGCGGACGGGGGAACTGACGAAGGAGAAGAAAGAATTCAAGGGCGAGAAGTATTTCGCCGAGGCTCCGACGAAGAACGAAGACTGGGTGCTGCACCTTTCGCGCGAAGGGCGTAAGGAAGGGATGCTGCGATCCTATAAATTCGAGTCGCGACCGAACCTGATGCAGGAGATTGAGCAGAGCCCGGCGCGGATGCCGTTCGAGCTGTTGCAGCCGGCCAGCGATCCGCTGTCCGTTTCGCAGCCGCCGAAGTACGAAGCGAAGCTGAAGCGGGAAACGCGGGGCACGCGCGAGATGCGTTACCTGTGGACGGGCGAAGTGCCGACGGAAGGGCGCGGCTACCGGGTGCTGGGGACGGGGGCGCAAGGCACGCTGCGGATTCCCGAATCGCTGGCGGCGATATTTCCGGCGGTGTTCAACATGCGGATCTATGCGATCAATGCGGTGGGAAAGGTTTACGCGGTGGACCGTGTGTACCGTTTGGCGAAATAATGGCCCGTATTCTGGCGCTCGATACGACAGCCGATTTCGGCAGCCTGGCTTTGATCGATGGCGGGCGGGTGGTGGAGGAAGTGCCGCTCTATTCGACGGATGGTTTCGCGCACGTGCTGTGGCGGCATCTGGATCCGTTGCTGCAGCGGCATGACTGGCGGCTGGGGGACATCGATTGCTTTGCGGCGGCGAGCGGGCCGGGGTCGTTTACAGGGGTGCGGATTGGGCTGACGGCGATGAAGGGGCTGGCGGATGTGGAAGGCAAGCGGGTGGCGGCGGTGAGCAATCTGCGGGCGATTGCGTTTTACGGGAGCGCTCCGTTGCGCGCGGTGTTGCTCGATGCGCGGCGCGGCGAGGTGTATGGCGCGGTTTACGATGCGGGGGGGAGGCTGCAAGGGGAGGAGACGGTGTCGCCGCTTGCGGTGTTTTTGGCGGAGTGGGGGGTGGTGACGGAGTTCGTGACGCCGACTCCGGAGGTTTTCCGTGCGGCGGTGGGCGAGAGGACTGTGACGGCTGCGCCGCGAGCGATTGCGGGAGCGGTGGGCTTGATCGCCGAGGGGATGGAGTGGCTGGATCCGGTAGCGGCGGATGCGAACTACGTGCGGCGGTCGGATGCGGAGTTGTTCTGGAAGGATTGACGCCGGGGGGCGGGAGGTGCTCCTGTGGCGGGTGCTGAGGTGGCGTGGAGGCTGGTGCCGAGCGGATGGAGCGGGTGGATACGGTGGCGGCGGATGCGAAGACCAAGGGCCGCGAGAGGTGATCCCGCGGCCCGTAACGTTGTGTAGAGTGCTGTGAACGGTTAGAAGGATAGGCGCAGCGTCAACTGAATCTGGCGCGGCGTCCAGTACGAGGTTTGGAAGGTCTGGATACCGGAGGATGCATCCGGATTGGGGATACCCTGCATGTTGAGTGCGTTGAAGGCATCGATGTTGAAGCGAAGCCGGAAGCGCTCACCGATGTTGAAGACCTTGTAGAGCGACATGTCGGTCTGCCAGTTGTAGGGTCCTTGCAGGGTGGTGAAGCCGAAGGGATGCAGACCGGTGGGGCCGGGGCTGTAGGCGGTGGTCACCGAGGTGCCGTTGCGGAGCGGGACGCTGACGTTGTTGTTGCCGAAGTTCTGAGCGCCCGGGGTGTTGTTGATGGGGGCGAGATAGGGCCGGTAGTTGGAGGGCAGACCCTGGACGCCGCGGGTGGCGGCGTTGACGAGGTTGGGGGCGATGTAGCCGTTGAACCAGAGAATGCCGTCACGGCAGATGCCGCTGCGGCAATCGGTGATCTTCTGCTTGTCCTTGTAGACTTCGACGTCGCTGATGTCGCCCCAGTTGGTGTCGCCGACCTGGAAGGCCTGGGCGACCAATTGGCCGGTGAAGGCGAACTGGAAGCCGCCGACGAGGGCATTGAGCCAGCCGCCGGAGTTGAGGTAGCGCTTGCCCTTGCCGACGGGGAGATCGACGATGCCGTTGAAATTGAGGCGCTGCTTGGGAATGGCGCCATCGACGGCGTAGTTCTGGAAGCGGTTGAATTCGCGGCTGGGCTTGAGGTCGGTGCCGAGAGGCATTCCGGCGGGCAAGGTGCCCGGTGCGAAATTCTGGGCGGGGTAGAGGATGTTGTCGCGGAACGTGTTGCCGCCGACGCGGAAGGCGCGGGAATACACGTAGTAGACCTGGTAAGCGAAGCCCTTGCTGAAGTTACGCTGGTAGTTCAACTGGAGGGCGCTGTTGTTGGACCAGCCGTACTTGGTGGAGACGACATTGCCGCCCCAGGTGCGGTTGTCATAGGGGCGGGTGGCGACGCTGGCGAGTGCGCCGGTGGGAGGCGTGGTGCCGGTGAGCACCTGCCAGACATAGGCGGACGGGGCGTTGTTGTACTGGAAGTTCTGATCGAGGTTTTCGCCGTGCGTGTAGACGTAGGTGGCGCGGAGCACGGAGCCATCCTTGAAGGGCTGCTCGATGGTGAAGTTGGCGGTGTCGACGACGGCGGGCGGATACTCCGCGGTGAGCGTGGTGCTCATGGCGATGCCGGGCAGCAGGGAGTTGATGCTGCGGGTGTCGACGACATCGCGGCTATTCTGGCCGGCGACGACGGTGACGGGAGCGCGCAGCAGGTAATTGGGCAGGCCGTCGGGCGACTGCTGTGCGGAGTTATAGTTCTGCGAGTAGGCGGCTACGAAGGGATAGACCGAGGTGAGATAGCGCACGGAGTTGCGGATGGGCACGGGGTAGATGTAGCGCCCGTAGCCGCCGCGGATGACCGTGCCACCCTTGCCGAAGGAAGGCACCCAGGCAAAGCCGGCGCGAGGCATGAAGTTCTTCCAGGCGCCGTAGAAGCCCGCCTCAGGGAGTCCCGCTTCTTTGGGAGTCATGAATTTCGCGCCCAGGTTGCGAAGGTTAGTGATGATGGCGGGGGTAGTGTAGCCGATGTCGTAGTAATGCTCGATGGGGTGCTTGAGGACGATGGCGTTCTTCTCCAAGGAGAAGGTAGCGTAATTGCCGCCGTCGGAATAGGGGGCCGGGTGGCCTTCCCAGCGGAAGCCGAGGTTCAAGGTGAGGGAGCGGGAGACACGCCAGTTGTCCTGGATATAGAGGTCGAATTCCTGGAGGCGGGAACGGCCGAAGGGAGCGTTGAGGCGCTGGGAGTAGGAGTTCGCGGCGCCGAGGAAGAAGTCGGCGTCCTGGTAGCCGGTGTTGGGGCGGCGGTTGTAGTTGGCGCCAGTGGTGACGTCGTAGATGCCGGTGGCCATGCCGGAGAAGCCGATGTCGTCGGGGGAGCGGTCGGAGAGGTAGCCGAAGCGCTCATGGCGATACCGGCCGCCGAAGGCGAACTGGTGTTTGCCGGAGATTTTGTTGAAGTTCTGGTCGATGTTGTCGATGCGCTGGTTCATGCCGTAGTTCCACTGGGAACCGCCGTAGGGCATGATGAGGTTGGTTCCGATGGCGGGGAAGCCGGTCTGGCCGAAGTTGTTGGGCAGGCCGAGTTGGGCTTCATAGTTGCCTTGGGAGACGGGGTTGCCTTCGACGTACATGCTCTGCCACTGCTGGCTGAGGATGGTTTCGGAGAAGAAGGTAGGGGAGAAGGTGTGGGACCAGCCCATGGCGTAGCTGACGGTGTTCACGGGAATGGCCTGATAGCCGGTGGCTCCCGCGGGGAGGCCTCCGCCTTCGATGTTGGCGGGAGAGGGGCCGGGGTAATTGCGGAGGGCCTGCTGGAACTGGCGGATATCGGTGTAGCGGAGATAGATGCGGTTGCTTTCGTTGAACACGTGGTCGGCGCGGGTGTTGATGTTGGGGACGGTTTGGGTCGTCTTATTGGTGTCGTTGAGGTTGGCGTTGACGAGCGGGTTGTCGATGGAGGTGGGCAGCGGAGTGGCGGCGTAGAGGGTTTTGGCGAGGGGGCTGATGCGGGCGAGCGGGATCTGGTTATTGGCGAAGGGGAGTCGGGCGTAGGCGTTGGCGGCGCTTTGGGTGGTGCTGGGATCGTAGAGCTGGTTGAGGACGCCGTTGCCGCCGATGAGGCCGCTGAAATCGCCGATGCGCATGGCCGGAGTGGGGACGCGGACCAACTGGCTGGAATCCTGGCGCAGGGAGAAGCGTTCGTAGGCGAAGAAGAAGAAGGTGCGGTTGCGGCCGTTGTAGAGTTTGGGGATGTAGACGGGGCCTCCGACGTTGGCGCCGAATTCGTTGCGGACGAGGTGAGGGGCGGCGAAGTTGGAGGGATTCTGGCGGGCGCGGGCGATGCCGAAGTAGTTATTGCGGGCGGTTTCGAATAGCGAGCCATGCAATTGGTTGGTGCCCGACTTGGTGGTCAGAATAACGGTGCCGGGGGTGGCGAACTGGGCGCTGGAATTGAGGGTTTCGAACTTGGCTTCCTGCACGGAATCGGGATCGGGCAAGGTGGATTGGGCGGTGTTGGCGACGCCGCCGAAGTTGCGGTTGGTCATGGGGGCGCCGTCCTGGGAGTATTCGAGGGCTTCGCCCATGAGTCCGTTGGCGCGGGTGCCGTTGGCTTCGAGTCCGGGGACGGTCTTTTGGGCCAAGCCGAGGATGTTGCGGCCGTTTTGGGGAAGCTGATCGATGCGGTTGGCGTCGAGGAAGGTGCTGACGGTGCCGCTATCGTAGGTGGCAAGCTGGACGGAGCCGCTGCTGACGGTGACCTGTTCGGCGACGTCGCCGAGGGTGAGCTGGGGATTGATGACGGCGACTTGTGCGTTCTGGAGATTGATGGTGGTCTCGTACTTTTTCATGCCGGGCGAGGTGAAGGTGATGGTGTAGCTGCCGGCGAAGAGGCCGCGCACGGAGTAGAAACCGACTTCGTTGGAGGTTGTGTCGGTGGCGACGCCGGTGCGGGTGTTCACGACGTGAACGGCGCAGGCGGGAATCGCGGCGGCGGTGGCGTCGGAGATGGTTCCTTGGATGGCTCCAGCGCCGCTTTGCGCCTGGAGGAATGCGGGCTGGAGCAGGAGTCCAGCGAAAGCGGCCAGATAGGCCACGCGAGTAACGCAACGTTGAATCATCGCTAACCTCAATCGGTTTGGATTCGCCGGCCGGCACGAGCAGCGAATCGAAGTCCAGGGGGTGCCCGCCATCAGGATGCTCAGGGGGTGCGTATGCACATGTCCTGACGCTCGTGTCGGGCGGAAATTACGAGACCCAGCAAAAAGGGGTTGGGGATTATGTTACACCATCGCGGGAGCGGGGTGCAATCGCTTATTCGGAGGGATCTGCGGGCGCGGCGCGGCAGGAAGGGTCGGGTTTGAAAGTCTTTAGAAAATGAAGGCGAGTCCGCCGCGCAAGGCGCGGGGGGAGTGCACTAATTGCAGCCGGCGGCCGTTGCTCAAGGTCATGGGCTGGTAGCCTTGGGCGAGGATATTGCGGATATCGGCGGTGGCTTCGACCTTGCCGCCGCGCATGCCGAGGAAAGGGATGGGCTGACGGACCTGGACGTTCAATCCGCGCTGGGGATTCATGCGCTGGGTCATGTAGAAGTGGCCGGGCGTAAGGGCCTTGCCGTTCATGAACTGATAGCTGGTGCTGAGGCGGGTGCCGGTGGTTTCCAACAAGCCGGCGAGCTGCATGGTGGCGAGGTGGCGGCGCTTGGTTTGCAGAGCCGAGCGGAGCTCGGATGCCAGTTCGCTGGCCATCTGATCGCGTGTGGCCTCCAGCACGCCGCTGTTGCCGTAGCCGAGGGTCACGGTCCAGTTGTCGCTCAACTCCTGGGCGACGGCGGCCATGTAGCCGATGCTGCGGTAGCGACCAGCGTTGAAGAGCGAAGCGGTGGAGAACATGTCGGGGAGCAGTTCGCCGGATGCGAAGGCTCCATCGGCGCCCATCGCGGTGAGGACGGCGTTCTTGAAGGATTCCTTGTAGGCTCCGGCGCTGAAGGTGTACGAACCTACTTTCTTGCGCAGGCCCAATTCAAAGTTTTCGGCCCGCTGGACTTCGGTGCGCCCGTTACGGAGGGAGACGCGCGGGAAGGTGGAAAGGCCGGCCAGTTGCTGTTGCTGCATCTCGCTTTCGTCGTTGCCGGCGCCATTGGTATAGAACTGGGTGGGCGGCAGGCCTGAACTGTAGCCGAGTTCGACCACGCCGAACTCATCGAGCGCGTAGCTGAGCTTGGCATAGGGCGACATGTAGTTCAGGCGCTGGAGGAACTGGACGGATTCCAGAGTGGCCCCGTATTGGATGGCGAGGTTGTCCGTCACCTGAAGCTTGTCGTTCATGCTGATGGCCATGCTGCGGAAAGCGGGCACATCGCCCTGCCCGCTGAGCATACGGTTCGTCACCTGGCCGGTGGCGAAGATCTGGCGCATGGTGACGGCCAGTTCCGGGGAGCGCGCCGCGCCGAAATCGCGACTGAAGGAGGTGCGGAAGCTGGCGGCCGGATTGCCGCTGGCGGAAGCGATGCCGACGTTGCCGCTGACTTCAACATTGTTGGCGCCATAGATGCTGGTGGCGACGGCGAAGGCGGTGCCGAGATCGGGGGCGCTGCCTAGAGTGGGGGCGGAGGTGTTGTCGCCGGCCGAGAGCTTGACGACGCCGCGGGTATGGGAGAACATGCCTTGCCCGGCACGCATCTGGCGCAGCGGATCGCGGGCATCGGCGCTGAGAACGCGGAGGATCGGGCGGGTGGCGAGGGCGCTGCGAAGGGTCCACTTCCAATCCTCGCTCATCAAGCCTTGCTGGACGGGGAGGGAGTAGACAAGTTCGATGGTGCTGAGCACACCGGCCAAATTGATGGACAGGATGCGCCGCAATCCGGGTTGCACGCCGATGTTGGACCGCACGGCGGGCATGAAGCTCGCCAGGGTGACGCGGACGGAGTAGACATCGGAGGGAAGCGAGTCGAAGGTGAACGACCCGCGGTCGTCGGTCAATACTCGGGCGATCTGCCGCTCCAGCTTATTGAACAGAAGCACGGTGGCGCCCATCTGGGGGATACCCACAGTGTTACTGACAATGCCTGCAATGCTGCCCGTGAGTTGGTTCGGCGCGGCGTACATTGCCGGGACGCTTGCCAGCGCCAGCAGCACCGCGGTAGTAGTTCTCACATGCATCGGCTCTCTTCGGCCTACCTAAAGGGAAGCCGGGGGACGCCAGACGCCCCCCGGGTTACGAGAGTTAGACTACCGTAAAGTTCACGGACGGCGTCAGCGTCTGGTTGCCGAGTTTGTCCTGAACCTTCATCTTCAACTGATATTGACCCGGCTGCATGTTCTGCAGCGGCAGAATCTTTTCGATGGTGACTTGTTGGGACGAGGCTCCGTCGATCTTTTCGATCTCTTCGGAGAAATCGAAGATTTTCTCGTTGGTGCCCGTCTTGACGACCTCGTATTCGATGGTTCCGCTGGGCTTGCGCGTCTTTTCGTCGGAGGTGAGGTTGTAGATCTGGAGATAGATGCCCATCTTCTCGTCGCGCTTGAAGGTTTCGCCGACGCGGGGCCGGACCTTGGAAGTGCCGATGACGAACTGGCCGGTACCGATGCTGCGCGTGGGCACCTTCTCGATGACGTCGGCGAGCACGACGGAACTGGATCCGAGGGTTTCATCTTCAAAGCGAGGGACGTGCAGCGCCATTTCGTAGTTGTTCATGTTGCCGCCGTTGACGTCTTTCACCACGAGGTTCACACGGTAGGTGCCGGGGGCGAGGGGCACGCTCTTTTGATAGAGCGAACTGCCGGTGACGGCCTGTTGCGTCAGTTCGGTGGGGAACTCGACGGAAACGACATCTTCGAACACCGTCACGACACGGCGGGCCATGGAAGTCACGCGCCCATAGATGTTCACCACGCCCTTCGATACGCCGTCGGTGGCCTTATACTGCAGGTCACGTTTTTCCAACTGCAGGGTGAGGTTCGAGAGGATGGTGGAATTGGTGAGGCGCATGAAATCGGCGCGCACCTTGATGGGGAGAAGGTTGAAGCGGATGGTGGAGTTGACGGCGGCTTCGAGATCCTTGAACTTGACCGCGGGGGCCTTCTGCAACAAGGCGTACTGTTGCAGGCGCTCGAACTGGTTCATGCGCATGGGGAGCGGTTGAGTGCCGGTGCCGAGACGGGTACCGTCGGTGCGGCTGAAGCGATCGGCTTTGGAGGAAAGGCCCATCTGTTCGTAGAGGGTGAGGCCGGCGTTGGGGACCATGAGGAGGGCGTCTTTTTCCGACGGGTCCATGGTCATGCGGTATTCGCCGGTCATGGTGGTATCGACGAATTCGATGATGATGTCGGAGCCGATGCCTTCGATCCAGCGATAGCGCCATTTTTCGAAGGGGAAGGTGGAGGTGGTGCCGCCGCCTTCTTCAAAGGGGCGCTCATAGGTTCCGCCGGAGGGATGGGATTCGTTTTCGTCGGGCGGGCCGAAGGTGATGTAAATACGGCCGCGGTCGGTTTTCCAGCCGGGGATACCGGAGGCGAAGCGCTCGTTGGCATAGGCGATGCGGCGGTAGTGCTCTTCTTTGAACTCGTTTTCCTGGGAATCGGGCGACGGATCGCGCCGGAGCCAGAACTGTTCGATAAACTGTTCGCGTTCCTCGTCGGTGTTAAGGTTTCGGAAAGCTTTGCGTTCTTCGTCCGTGATGATGTAGGTCACGTCCTCATTGAGCCACTTGCGGTAGGGGGTTTCGAGCTCCTTACGAAGCTTTTCCTCTCTGCGTTTGCGCTCCCTTTCGGAAAGTGGTTTAGCTACGGTTTCCCGGTCAGCCGCGACGGCAGTGGTCTTCTTTTTATCCGCCGCGGATGCTGGGCTAGAGACGAGAATCAAGGCAAGGCCTGTGGTCAAAACGGTAAGCGTTTTGGTGGTCATGTGCTTCCTGTTGACAGACGTCCGCAAACTACACCCAATTCTAGAACTTGCAAGAGCCAGGGTCAAGACGTCCCCTTCCGGTGGTAAGATTCTGCGCTTCGACGGTTAGATGCACGTGCTCGCGCCGGGGTTCCGTCGAAGTGGGGGGAGGGGAGCAAGGGCGGGCAAGGGCGTAGCCCTTGATGCCCCTTTGGGACATGGGAAGACAGAAGACGGGAGACAGAAGACGGGGACAGAAGTCGGGAGACAGAAGTCGGGAGACGGAAGT
>JAEUQG010000196.1 GCA_016789755.1 Bryobacterales bacterium | reverse complement strand
AAGCCGGGGGCGGCCATCGGGTCCGCCGATTCGCACACCACCTATGAACCGCCTTGGGCCAACGTGAGCAACACGCCGTTCCGCTACTTCAAGCATTGGACGCACGAAGGCGGCATCGCCACCCCGCTGATTGCCCATTGGCCGGGTAGGATCGCCGCCGGACGCATTACGCGCGAGCCCGGACACGTCATCGACATTCTGCCCACGCTGCTCGAAGTTGCGGGGGGCATGTATCCGGCCGGGCGCCTTGCGCTGGAAGGCCGCAGCCTGCTGCCCGAGTTGCGCGGATCCGGCGCGCGCACCGCCGGGCGCACGCTGTTCTGGGAGCACGAAGGCAATCGCGCCGTACGGAAAGGCGCCTGGAAGCTGGTTGCAGGCTTCGGTCGTGAGTGGGAATTGTACGACCTATCGCGAGACCGCACGGAGACCGTCAATCTTGCCTCGCGGCAGCAAGCGCGGGCGAAGGAACTGGCGGCGGAATACGACGCCTGGGCGCGCCGCGCCGGCGTGCTTGACTGGAAGCCCGAATGGGAGAAGCAGCACGGAATTCCTTATTGAGCATCGATGCTAAACTTGGGGTATCCCCGAGGATGTTCATGCGTCAAATTCTGGCTCTTTTCGCGCTATCCCTACCTGCTTTCTGCGCCGGCGTGCCGAAGCAGGCTACGTTCCACAAAGACGTTCTGCCGGTGCTGCAAAAGCGGTGCCAGGAGTGCCACCGCCCGGGCGAAGCCGCCCCGATGTCATTCGTCAATTACAAGGATGCACGCCCCTGGGCGAAGGCGATCAAGGCCGCGGTGCTGAACAAGAAAATGCCGCCATGGTTTGCTGACCCGGCCCACGGGCAGTTCGCCAACGACCGCAGCCTGACGCAGCAGGAAATCGACATCCTGTCGGCGTGGGCCGATGGCGGAGCGAAGGAAGGCAACGCGAAGGATGCGCCCTCTCCAGTAACCTACGCCGAAGGCTGGACCATCGGGAAGCCCGACGCGGTGTTCGAGATGCCGCAGCCATTCACCGTTCCGGCAAAGGGCACCGTGGACTATACGTGGATCGTCGTGCCCACCAACTTCACCGAAGACAGGTGGGTGGAGAAGATCGAAGTGCGCCCCGGGGCCCGCGACGTGGTCCACCATGTTGTGCTGATGGCCCGTGCGCCGGGCGCCAACTACATGAAGAACGCCAAGCCGGGTGTGCCGTTCACGCCTCCTCCCGGCCGGCCGATGAATGGCGAAGACAAGGGCCGCGGCATTTACTACATGCTCGGCGGCGGCGTGGAGATGGTGAGCGTATATGTGCCGGGCGGCGTGGCCTACCAGACGAAGCCGGGACAGGCGCGGCTGATCAAGGCGGGGACCGATCTTATTTTCCAGATGCACTATACGGCCAGCGGCAAGGAAACGAAGGATCAGAGCCGCGTGGGCATCGTGTTCGCCAAGGAGCCGCCCAAGGAGCGCGTAGTGAACACCTTCATCGCCAATCCGCTGCTGCGCATTCCCGCCGGCGAAGCCAACGCCAAGGTGGTGGCCAGAGTGCCTGTGCATGAGGATGTCACGCTGCAGAGCATGTTCCCGCACATGCACGTGCGCGGCAAGTCGATGGAGTATCGCGCCACCTATCCCGACGGACGCACCGAGGTGCTGCTCAACGTTCCCCAGTACGACTTCAACTGGCAGCTCAGCTACTACCTGAAGGAGCCGAAGCGTCTGCCGAAGGGGACGCAGTTGGAAATTGTGGCCCATTACGACAATTCGCCCAATAATCCGCACAATCCCGATCCGAAGCAGGAAGTCCGTTGGGGCGAACAGACGTGGGAAGAGATGCTGGCCGCGTTCATCGATTTCGCCATTCCCGTGGATGTCAATCCCGGCGATATCGCCCGTCCGAAGACGGCGCCCAAGCCATCCGGCAGCGGCGGGAACTAGAATCGAAGATTGGGCAGAGCAGACATCGGCGATCTCTTCGCGGACCAGACCCCCAGCGGCCCGCTGACAGTATTTCACGCGCAACTGATCGACAAGACCGACGCCGACTGGCGTTCCTTATTCGACGGCTACACCGGGTTGAAGGCGATTACGTTCTCCAGCAGCCTGGAGTTTCTGGTGGAACTCGCCGGGCAGTTCGAGGACCTGGAGATCGTCTTCGGCTCGGAGCGCATTCTCTCTAAAGAGCATTGGGCGTTGGCGCAGGCAAGCCAGGCGGCCGAGGCTTATTCCTTCTCGGACCTGCTGGCCGATCAGAAGGTGTTCACTGAGGCATTGGGCCGCTATCTGGGAAAGCACGGCAAGGCGCTGCTCGAACGCGTGGCCGGACGGACGCTGCGCTTCCGGCTGCTGCGGAAGCGGCCGAGCCATGAAAAGCTGTATCTGCTGTCGGGGCCGAAGGGAAAGCGTGTCGTGACGGGCTCTGCGAACCTGAGCGCGATGGCGTTTGAAGGCCGCCAACAGGAAGTGTACGTCTGCTTCGATGGCGCCAAGGCTTACGACACGTTCACCGAGTACTTCGAGCGCGATTACAAAGAAAGCGATCCCATTGACGCCGATCTGATTGTGGTGGAAGTACCCGGAGGGGCGGCCGAGCCGCGTAAATCGGGAGTGGATCTGAACGATACTCCCGTCGCCCGGGTGGTGAAAGCGGGCGCTGTGATTCTGGAGGAACCGCCGCGCACGGTGGGAACCGGCTTCACCGCCGAAGCAATCAAGGAAGCGGAAAAACTGGGCGCGGAGTTACGCGATCTGAATCTGCCGAAGACCAAGTCCGGGCAGACGATGATCAACGCGCAATCGCTGGTGCGCGCCATCCGCCAGCACCAGGCAAAGCCGATCGCCGAGCCGGCCGAAGACCGCATCCCGCGCGCCGTGGTGAACTATCCTTCCGGTGAAATCACGGTCGACGGGTCGCTGTGGCTAACGCTGGAGCAAACCCGCGTGGCCGCCGAGGAAGTCAAGCGCGACGCCGAATTGATTACCAGCTTCATTGAGAGCTACGGCGTGTTCTTCGGCGATGCCAAGGGCGCCGTGGATCACTATTGGGCATTTCTGGTGTGGCTGTATGGAGCGCCGGCGGCCCCGTACTTGCGCCAGGCGGCGATACCGGCGGGCATCGATCCGTGGATCTATCCCGTGTACGCGGTGCTCTACGGCCGATCGAGCGGCGGCAAGACGCTGTTCACGCGTGTGGCGGCGCGCTCCATGTTCGGTTTCGACAAGATGATTCGCAGCGGCGTGTTCACGGCGGTGCGCACGCTGGGATTGCGCGAACGGCTGGGCGCCATTCCGCTGCTGGTGGACGATGTGACGCGCGACAAGTTCGCCGAGCATGTTCCCAGCCTGGTGCGCACCGATCAGGAGCTTTCCGATTGCTACGCGCCGGTGGTGATCACCACCAACAAGGATGTGACGGCGATTCCGGCCGACATCAGCAAGCGCATGATGACCTGCCACATCGACGCGGCGATTCCGGAAAACCGCTCCGTGGCCGGACAGGTGGCGCGCAAGATTACACGCGAGATCGGCACTGCGCTGTATCGCGCCTATCTGCTGCGCATGATTCCGCGCGTGCGGGCCATGCGCGCCGATATCGACGAGAACAAGGCCGGCTTTCCGGATCTGTTCATCGCCTCGTCGGAGACGCTGCGCGAGTTGTTCGAGGAGTCTCTGGGGGCGGCGCCGGAATGGGCGCGCACGATTTCTTTCCACGACAACTTCGGCATCCGGCATCGCAAGTTCTCCGAGCAGTTGCAGCAGATTCTGGCCGAAGCCGAGGACCGTATCGAGGTGAACCGCAAGACCGCGGAGATCGTCATTCAATTCGGCGGCGACACGAATCAGGCGGCGCAGTTCGCCAAAGGGGTGCCCGATTTCGTATTAAAAGGGCGATTTGCCGATATTGTGCGGCTGGATCTGGAGGCCATCGAAAAAGAGATGCGGCTGCCGGTGGAAGGCGGCAGGAGTTTCTGGGCGCGTCTGCTGCGGCGGTAGTCTTCGGGCGCGGCGGGATTACAAGGGCAGTTTGACCGCTTTGCCTTCCTTCACGCTTTTCTTCGATGCCTCGATGATTTCCACCACATCGACATTGATGTCGATCGCCACCAGGCCCTCAGGGGGGCGCTTGGTCTTGATGCAATGCATCATGTAGGCGATGGGCTCGGCGCGTTCGGCGGGTAAGGCTTCGACAGGCAATGCGACTCCGGCCTCGCGGCCTTTTCTCAATTCCACTGAGCCGTTGCGCAGGTACAGGCTTCCGGTACGCCCGAACACCTCCAGATCCTGGAAGCTGCGCGGAAAATCCCAACTGCCCTCGAACAGCCCGACGCCGTTCTTATAGGAGAAGATGAAAGTGGAGTTGTCTTCCACTTTCGGGAATTCGCCGGGCCGCAACTGGTTCACTTGAGCGAAGACGCTTTCGGGCTTGCCCAGATACCACAGGCTCCACAGGGCGTTGTAACAGCCGAAGTCCATCAGCGCACCGGCGCCGTTCTTGTCCGGGTCGGTGAGCCAATCGAAGAACACTTTGTTCAGTCCCGTAGCGCCGCCGGGGCCGCCATGCCCGACGAGTCCGCGCAGCCGCCACACCTGTCCCACCATGCCGTCATCGGCGGCTTTCTTGGCCGTGTACTGGGCGCTCCACCAAGCCATCTGGTAATTGGTCATCACGTAGATGCCGTGCTGCAGCGACAGCGCGCGAATCATCTGCGCATCGCGCAGGGTGGCGGCCAGCGGCTTCTCGAAAATCACATGGACCTTGCGCGGAGCACAGGCCTGTACGATCTCCAGGTGCCGGTTGTTCTCGGCGAAAGCCCACACCATGGAGGGTTTCTTGTCGTCGAGCATTTTCTTGTAGTCGGCATAGAACAGGGCGTCGGCCGCGCCGCGCTTCTTCGCCTCGGCGATCATGTCGGGCAGCGTTTCGGCAATGCCCACGAGTTTCGCCGGCTTGCCGTCGATCATCTTTCCGAGGTGTCCCCAAACGTGGCTATGCCGCAGCCCGATGATGGCAATTGTCGGCTCCTGCGCCGCCGCGCAGATCGCGCCCGCAACCAGCAGAATAAGGTGTCTCATCTCGTACCCAGCGTAAACCCTTACGGTGCCGAACTCCACTGCTCTGCTACAATGCGTATCCGTGCCGAGACAGCAGTTCCAGCAGGCTTACACCAGGGAACAGGTGTTGCGCGTCTCCGGCGTATCCGAACGCCAGTTGCGGATCTGGGAGCGCGCGGGTCTGATCACACCCCACATCGATTACGCCATCTCCGAGCTCAAGGCTTTGCAAACGCTGTCCAAGATGAAGCAGGGGGGGCTTGGCCCCAAGCACATCAAGAGCGTCTTCGAGGCGATCCGCGAAAAGCTCGACGGCATCCACGACCCGCTTTCCCAAGTTACCGTCATGCTGGATCACGGCGACGTGCATGTGCTCATCGACGGCCAGAAGATGCACGCCGAGAGCGGCCAACTTCTGTTCAACTTCGATCAGCAGGACATCAGCCGGCTGCTCTCGTTCCCCGCCGAGAAACAGAAGGAGCGCCAGCAGGCCACCGAGCAGAAGCGGATCGCCGAAGCCGCGGACTGGTTCCAGCGAGGTCTTGAGCTTGAGCAGTCGGGTCTTGAAACGGACCAGGCGGTCGAGGCTTATGAGAAGGCCTTAACGCTCGACCCCGGCTGTGTCGGAGCGCTGGTGAACCTGGGCACCATCTTCTTTCACGCGCGCCAATGGAAGCGGGCGCTCGGCTGCTACAAGAAGGCGATCGGCATTCAGCCCGACTACGCTCTCGGGCACTTCAACCTCGCCAATCTTTACGACGAACGCGGCGATGTGGCCGGCGCCATGCAGCACTACCAGTCGGCGCTCAAGGCGGCCCCCGAGTACGCCGACGCGCACTACAACATGGCGCTGCTGTGCCAGCGCACGGGGCAAACGATGCGCGCCCAGCGCCATTGGCGGACGTATCTCAAACTCGACCCCGGCAGCAGTTGGAGCGAGGTGGCGCGCCGCGAACTGGCCAAACTGCGCGACGCTTCAGTCGTGCGCCATGACCCCGACGACCATCCCACCCACGACCGCGTTGTATCCTAAGGAAGTGACGCCATCCCGCAGACTGCCCTAAACGCTCGCCTGCGCGCGTCTTCATAAAATTCCGACTTCATCCCACAAGAGGTTTCCGTTGAGCCGTATTTCTCTCGCGTTCCGTAGTTTCTTCGGCATTCTCTTCTCCGGGGAACTGGCCGCCGACATCGCCTCCGCGTTCGGCTACGCCAAGCCGGTGAAGGAAAAGCCCGCGCCACCGCCGCCTCCGCCCGCCAAGCCGAGCGACGGAGCGCTCCAGATCCTCGGCATCCTGCAACGCGACGCGCGCCTCGTCGATTTCCTCATGGAAGATATCTCCGCCTACAGCGACGATCAGGTCGGCGCGGCCGTACGCTCCCTGCACGAACAGTGCAAAGCGTCGCTCGAACGCTACGTCACACTCAGCCCGGCCATCGATGGCGTCGAAGGCACCTTCGCCAACGCCTCGGCCGCGGGCTCCGCGCAAGCCGTCAAGTTCATCGGCAATGTTCCCGCCGGTCCCCCGCCCAAAGGCGGCACGCTGCGGCACCGCGGATGGAAGGCATCGCAAGTCGACCTTCCCAACATCGGCCCCAAGCAGGACATGGCCATCATCGCCCCCGCGGAAATTGAAATCGAGTAACCCACACACAGATGTCCAGCCGTTACGTTATTGGGATCGATCTCGGCACCACGAATTGCGGCGTCGCATACGTGGATGCCTCGCAGATGGACGATCCGTTCAGACTGCCCGAAGTGCAACTGCTGGCGGTGCCGCAGTTGGTCAACCCGGGCGAAGTGCGTGACGAGCCGCTGCTGCCCAGCGCGCTCTATCTCCCCGACGATAAGGACTTCCAGGGCGCCACGCTCGATCTGCCCTGGTTCAGCGAACCGTCGATGGTCACCGGAGCGCTCGCGCTCAAGCGAGGCACGGAGCGGTCGAACCGCCTCGTCACCTCAGCGAAAAGCTGGCTCTCGCACAGCGGCGTGGACCGCACCGCCGAGCTATTGCCGCTGAACGCGCCCGAAGGCACGCGCAAGGTATCGCCCGTCGAGGCCTCGCGGCGCTATCTCGAACATATCCGCCATGCCTGGAACCACGCTCATCCCGATGCGCCGTTCAATGAGCAGCAGATTCTGGTCACCGTGCCGGCCTCGTTCGATGCCGTTGCCCGCGACCTGACGCAGCACGCCGCCATCGAAGCCGGCTACCCCTCGGTAACGCTCCTCGAAGAGCCGCAAGCGGCATTCTATGCGTGGCTCGAACGCCACCCCGACTGGCGGGAACGCGTCAAGGTCGGCGATCTCATCCTGGTCATCGACATCGGCGGCGGCACCACGGACTTCACGTTGATCGCCGTCACGGAGCGCAACGGAGAGTTGAATCTGGAACGCGCCGCGGTGGGCGATCACATCCTGCTCGGCGGCGACAACGTCGATCTCGCACTAGCCCGCCACCTCGAACAGCAACTGGCGGCCAAGAACACGAAGCTCGACATGATGCAGTTTCACGCCCTCTGGCAGCAGTGCCGGCAGGGCAAAGAGAAATTGCTCGCCGAAGGCAACAAGGCATCGGACTTCGCCATCACCTTGCTCGGCCGCGGCACGGGACTCATCGGCGGCGCCATCAAGGCGAAGCTGCTCAAAGAGGATGTGGAGCGCACCGTGCTCGACGGCTTCCTGCCGGAAGTGTCGAGCAACGACATGCCGCTGCGCCAGCGCCGCGTGGCGCTGCAGGAAATCGGCTTGCCCTACGCCTCCGACGCGGCCATCACGCGCCAGCTCGCGCGCTTCCTGCGCCAGCAGGCGGCCAACACCGAACACGGCTCCGTGCGCCGCACTTCGAGCGGACTCGCCGCCCCCACGCACGTCCTCTTCAACGGCGGCGTGCTGCGCGCCAACGTCATTCGCACGCGCCTGCTCGATGTGCTCAACGGCTGGCTGAAGGCCGAAGGGATAGATGCCGCTGAAGCGATGCTGGGCGAAGATCTGATGCATGCCGTCTCGCGCGGAGCAACGTATTACGGCATGGCGCGCCGCGGCAAAGGCGTGCGCATCCGCGGTGGCGTCCCGCGCACCTACTACGTGGGCATCGAGACCGCCATGCCGGCAATCCCCGGCATGCCTCCGCCGATGAAGGCGCTCACCGTCGTCCCCTTCGGCATGGAAGAAGGCACGTCGCACGCCTACCCCGACCGCGAGTTCGGACTGATTGTCGGCGAACCGGCGGACTTCCGTTTCTTCTGTTCTTCCTCGCGCAAGAACGACACGCCGGGAGAGATGCTGGAGCAGTGGGGCGCGGAGGAACTGGAAGAACTGGCGCCGATTGAGGTCACGCTCGAAGGCCATACCGGCGAACTCGTGCGGGTGGGCCTGGAATCGAATGTTACGGAAACCGGCGTGCTGCAACTGTTCTGCGTCGCCAAGGATGGACGCCGCTGGAAACTCGAATTCAATGTCAGAGAGCGGGTAGCCTAAGTGAACATCGGAATCGATCTCGGCACCACTAATTCAGCCCTCGCCTACATCGATCCGCGCGAAGCGGGTGAGGCCGACTATCCCCCCATCCATGTGCTGGAAGTGCCGCAAGTGGTGGCGGAAGGCCGCACCGAAGCGCTACGCACGCTGCCGTCTTTCCTTTATCTGAGCGATGCGCCCGTAGTAGGCACTTACGCCCGCGAGCAGGGCGCGTTGGTGCCCACGCGTTCCGTACATTCGGCGAAGAGCTGGCTGTCGAACGCCGAAGCCGACCGAACCGCGAAGATTCTTCCCTGGGACGCGCAGGAAGGCGGACGCGTCATGTCCCCCGTCGAGGTTTCGGCGAAGATCGTCGCCCATCTTGGCGAAGCGTGGAACCGTTCGTATCCGGATTTACCCATCGCACAACAGGACGTTGTGCTCACTGTGCCTGCGAGCTTCGATGAAGAGGCGCGCGAACTGACCGTCGATGCCGCGCGCCAGGCGGGGATTGAGAACCTGACCCTGCTCGAAGAGCCCGCCGCCGCGTTCTACTCCTGGATCGCCAATCATCTTTCGCAATCGCAGAAGGCGCTGTTCGACGGGCAGACCGTGCTCATTTGCGACGTCGGCGGAGGCACCAGCGACTTCACCGTCATCCGCGTCAACCGCGAAGGCGATCGCGTGCAGTTCACCCGCACAGCCGTCGGCAAACATCTGCTGCTGGGTGGCGATAACCTCGATCTCACGCTCGCCTGGCTGGTGGAAGCGAAGCTCGGCAAATCGCTCAGTGTGCGGCAACGCAGCGCGCTGCGCCGCCAGTGCGCCTCGGCCAAGGAACAGATTCTCGCCGATCCCAACAGGAAGAGCGTCGAGATTACCGTGCTCGGCTCGGGTTCTTCGTTGATCGGCGGAACGATGCGCACGGAGATCCTGCGCGAAGAGGCGTTGGAACTCACGCTCGAAGGCTTTCTCCCCTTCTGCAATCTCGGCGATCAGCCAAAGGACGAAAAGAAGAGCCTGTTCCGCGAACTCGGGCTGCCCTATGTCGCCGACCCGGCGGTGACGCGCCATCTGGCGGCGTTTCTGGGCTCGGCGGGCGTCGATCGCATCGATGCCATCCTGTTCAATGGCGGCTTCTTCATTCCCGATGTGTGCCGCAACCGCGTCACTGACGTAGTGGAGAAGTGGTACGGCAAACGCCCCGCCGTGTTCGAAAACCAGGACCTGGATCTGGCGGTCGCAGTGGGCGCGGCCTACTACAGCTACGTGCGCAAGAGCGGCAGCGGAGTGCTGGTGCGCGGCGGTCTGCCGCGCGCATACTTCATCGGCATCGGCGGCGGGGAAGACAAGGTGCGCACGGTGTGCCTGGCCCCGCGCGGCACCGAAGAAGGCAGCACGCTCGATCTCGATATCGAGGGCCTGCAACTGGTGGCCAACCGGCCCGTTTCCTTCCGTCTCTACAGCTCGCTGACGCGCAGCGAAGACAAGCTCGGCGAGATTGTCGAGTTCACCGCCGAAGAGCTGGACTCCATGCATCAGCATGCTCCGCTCAACGCCGTCATCCGCTTCGGCAAGAAAATCGAAGAGCGGCTTATTCCGGTGAAACTGGGGGCGCGGCTGACCGAGGTCGGAACGCTGGAAATCTGGGCCGAATCGAAGATCAGCGAGCAGCGCTGGCGTCTGCAATTCGAGCTGCGCAAGAGCGCGCAGAAGGGTACGCAGAAGCCCGCCGCCGTAGTCACCGACGAAGCCATCGCCAAGGCCGAGGAACTCATCGCGAACGCCTTCGGCAAAGGCTCGCTGGCGCCGGAAGAGCTGCCCTCGCGCCTGGAACAGGCTATCTCGCTGGGGCGCAATTCCTGGCCCGTCAGCGCCATCCGCAAGCTGGCGGATAAGCTGTTGGAGCATGCCGAAGGACGCAAACGCAGCGCCGCCTGCGAGCTGCGCTGGCTCAATCTGACCGGCTTCTGTCTGCGCCCGGGCTTCGGCTTCCCCGGCGACGACCTGCGCATTGAGCAGGCTCGCCGCGTCTATGCGAGCGGGCTGCAATTCTCCAACCAGGTGCAGAACGAGTGCGAGTGGCAGATCTTCTGGGGACGCGTCGCCGGAGGCCTCAACCGCAACCAGCAGGCGGACCTTTACGCGCGCATCTCGCAGTTCCTGCTGCCGCGCGGGCAGAAGAAGCCGCCGCGCATCAATTCGAGCCTGTTGCGCGAGTTGTGGCGTACCGCGGCCAGTCTGGAACTGCTGCCCTCCGGCACCAAAACCGAACTGGGCGAGGCGCTGGTGAAGCGCATCAAGGCCAACGACTACGGCGAAAGCGAGCTATGGTGCCTGTCGCGCATCGGCGCGCGGATGTTGTTCCATGGACCCATCAATCAGGTGGTTCCCGCGGCCACAGCCACGCGCTGGGTGGAGGCCGTGGCCAGGACGCAGAAACAGAACACGGGCGATGCGCTGGCCGCCATGGCCTCGAAGACCGGCGACGCCACGCGCGACCTGAGCGAAGCCACTCGTAACCTCGCCCGTAAGACGATCGGCGAGGAGCCCAAGTTGCTCGCCCTGCTGGATGGCGAGGGAGATCGGGACCTGGGACGCATCTTCGGCGAAGAACTGCCCAGCGGACTGGTGCTGGCCGCCGAAGAAGACACAGGCGCGGCATGACCGAACTGGAGCGCGTTGAGCGCATCCGGCGCACTGCCGGCCGGGCGCGGGGGATGACCCTGGGCATCGGCGACGATTGCGCCATCTACCAGCCCAAGGCAGGCGAGGAACTGCTCTTCACGACGGACATGCTGATCGAGGGGGTGCATTTCCTGCGCGATACGCATTCCGCGGCGGACATCGGCCACAAGGCGCTGGCTCGGGGTTTGAGCGATATCGCGGCCATGGGCGGCACGCCCAGGTTCTGCCTGCTGTCGCTGGCGGTTCCGCCGGAGACCACGGAGCGGTGGTTGGACGGTTTCTACAAGGGCCTGCTGGATTTGACAAAACGAACCCGAGCGCCGCTCGCCGGGGGGGATCTGGCGCATGCGGACAAGATCACCTGTGACATTATCGTTTGTGGATCGACGCCTAGCGGCACCGCCCTTCGACGGAGTGGGGCCAAGCCAGGGGACCAGATCTACGTCACCGGCATGCTGGGGGGCTCGGCGATGGGGCTCGCCACGGGCAAGGGAGCTGGGTGGAAGCGGCACCTGCGTCCAGAACCGCGGCTGAAGATTGGGAGTGTGTTACGCGAGAAGTATCGGGCGACGTCGTGCATGGATCTCAGTGATGGATTATCGATTGATCTTCACCGGCTCTGTCTTGCCTCCGAGGTTTCCGCCGATCTGGACGGCGATCTGCCCGCCTTCCCCGGCGCTTCGATGGAGCAATTCCTACACGGCGGCGAAGACTACGAGCTACTTTTCACAGTGATGAAGGGTGTAGTATTACCCGGACAAATTGCTGGAGTGCCAGTGACCCGCATCGGCACCGTCCGGAAGGGCAAACCGGGCGCCGTTACACTCGATGAATTCCTAATCCTACCAATGGGTTACGACCATTTTCGCAAGCCATGACAGACCCCTCCATCGTGCTCGATTTGATCGACGCCTTCCGCCGTTCGAAGTGCATGTTCACCGCCGTCAGCATGGGCCTGTTCGACTACACTCCGGCCCCTTTGAGCGAATTGACAAAACGAACCCGAGCCGATCAGGACGCCCTGGAACGGCTGCTGGATGGGTGCGTCAGCCTGGGGTTGATGACCCGTTCCGGTGACCTCTTCACGAACACCGAACCTGCCGACGCCTACCTGCGGCGCGACAGCCCGACGACGATGACCGGCTATATCCTCTATTCCGATCGGGTACTGTACTATCTCTGGGGTAATCTGGAGCATGCCGTGAAGGAAGGCACACACCGCTGGAAGCAGACCTTCGACCTGGACGGGGCGCTGTTTTCCCACTTCTTCCGCACACCCGAAGCCAAGTACGAGTTCCTGCTGGGGATGCATGGGTTCGGGCTGCTGGGCTCGCCGAGGGTGGTGCGGGCGTTCAACCTGGGCGGCTTCCGCAGACTGGTGGACTTGGGCGGGGCGACCGGCCATCTGCCCAACGCGGCGCTGGAGCGATACCCAAGGCTGGAAGCGGCAGTCTTCGACCTGCCTCCGGTGATCGAGACGGCCCGTTCCTTTGCCGACCCGAGGGTGGTACTGATTCCGGGGGACTTCTTCACGGACCCGCTGCCCCCGGCGGACCTTTACGTTTTAGGGCGCATCTTGCACGACTGGAGCGAGCCGAAGATCCGCACCCTGCTTCGCAAGGTATACGAAGCGCTACCGCCGGGCGGCGGACTGCTGGTCATCGAACGGTTGCTGGATGCGGACCGGAGCGGCCCTGCGTCGGGGTTGATGCAATCGCTGAACATGCTCTGCTGCACCGAAGGCAAGGAGCGCACGTTGGCCGAATACGAGGCCCTGCTGCGCGAAGCCGGCTTCGCCTCGGTGGAGGGTAGAGTGACCGGCGCCCCTATAGACGCCATCCTGGCGAGAAAGGCTGGAACGCACAATGATTGAGAAGATCGCCTGGAAGGGGTGGCCGAATTGTTACCGGCTGACCAACGGTGAGGTGGAATTGATCGTGACCGCTGACGTGGGCCCGCGCGTGATGCGCTACGCCTACGTGGGCGGCGAGAACCTGTTCCTGGAAATCGCCGGCGAACTGGGGGGCACGAATGAGCCCACGTGGAAACTGCGCGGAGGGAGCCGGCTTTGGGTGGGACCGGAAGATTCGTCGCCGCGCACGTATGCCGTGGACAACGCGCCTTGCGAGGTCCATAAAGTTGGCGGGGTGCTGACGGTGACATCGCCGGTCGAACCTGCTTCCGGCCTGCAGAAGCGCATCAGCCTGAAGCTGGGGCGCAAGGGCAGCAAGGTGGAAGTGGTTCATTCCCTGCACAACGCCGGGCGAAAGGCGCAGCGACTCGCCCCGTGGGTGCTTTCCATGATGCGCCCGGGCGGATACGGCATCACGGGCTTCCCTCCGCGCGGCACGCACCCCGAAGTCCTGCAGCCGACCAACCCGCTGGTGATGTGGGCGTTCTCCGACCTTTCCGACAAGCGCTGGCGCTATTCGAGCAAATACCTGGTTCTCAAACAGGACCCCAAACAGCGCAGCCCGCAGAAGCTCGGTCTCTTCAACCCCAAGACCTGGGGCGCCTACCTATGGCGCGACACGCTGTTTGTCAAGCAATACACCGCCGACCCGGCCGGGACCTATCCCGACATGGGCTGCTCCTATGAAACATTCACCAATGCCGATGTTCTGGAGATCGAGACCCTGGGGCCGATGACGAAGCTGAATTCGGGCGACTGGCTGCATCACACCGAGCAGTGGAGTCTGCACCGCGGCGTGCTGGTTCCCCGCTGGGACGACGCTACACTGGACGGCGTCTTGCAGCCGCTACTTGGCTAAGCCATCTTCGATGGCGTGAAAAAGCTTCTCCGGGTCGAGCGGCTTGGGCAGGAAGTCGTCCATGCCGGCGTCGAGGAAAGACTGCCGCGAGCCGCCGCCGGCGTGCGCGGTGAAGGCGATGATCCGCATCCTGCGAGTTACCTCCCTGGCCGATCCACGGATACGGCGGGTGACTTCCAGGCCATCCATCTCCGGCATCTGCACATCCATCAGGACGGCGTCGAAGGACTGCTGTTCGAGCAAAGCGAGGGCTTGCGGGCCGCTGGGAGCGATGGTGACGTTATGCCCGCGGCGTTCGAGCAGGCGCTGCACCAGACGCTGGTTGAGCGCGTTGTCTTCCACCACCAGCACATGGCGGGGAGTGACGGTAGCCTTTTCGATGCGGAACGTGTTCTCGAAGCCGGCCATCGTGTCGCGGCCGCGGTCGAACCAGAGCGTGCACCGGAATGTACTGCCCACGCCGGGCGTGCTCTCGACGGCGATTCCGCCGTCCATCAGCGAGGCGAGGTTGGCCGAGATGGCGAGCCCGAGGCCGGTGCCTCCATAGCGGCGAGTCATGGAAGGGTCGCTTTGTACAAAGGGCTCGAAGATGAGCTTCTGCTTTTCGGGCGGGATGCCGGGGCCGCTGTCGGCCACAGTGATTTCCACGCGGACGCGGTCGGCGTTCACGGCGGTACTCTCCACGCTCACGCAGATGCTGCCCTTTTGGGTGAACTTGACGGCGTTGCCGATGAGGTTCATGAGGATTTGCCGCAGGCGTCCGGAATCGCCGCGGAGGCTGGCCGGAATGGAAGAGGAAATGTGCAGGTCTAGTTGCAGTCCTTTTTCCCGGGCCAGCAAACGGAATGGACGAATCGACTCCTCGACCGTTTCGCGCAAGGGGAACGTGTGCCGCTCCAGTTCCAGTTTGCCGGACTCGGTTTTCGAGAAGTCGAGGAGGTCGTTGAGCAGGCGCAGCAGATGCTGGCTCGAGGAACTGACCGCTTCGAGGTACTCTATTTGTTCCGGGCCGCTGGGGGTGGAGATGGCCAGATGCGTCATGCCGATGATGCCGTTCATCGGCGTGCGGAGTTCATGGCTGATGTTGGTGAGGAACTCGGACTTGGCCTGGTTGGCGCGTTCGGCGGCGACGCGCGCCTCTTCGAGGGCAGCCTGGCGCTCCACCGATTCCATCCATTCGCGGCTGAGGTGGCGGGAAAAGTAGAGCAGAAACAGAAGGTAAAGGACAAACATCATCCCGCCGGCGATGCCGCTCGATCCGCCGGCCCATAGCGAAGCGAAGGCAGGAGGCAGAAGGGTGAGAATCAAGGCGGGGCGCACCAAGCCGATGGACGGAGTGAAGGCAGCGGCGGTGATGGGGCCGGAACCGGCGCTGAAGGTTACCAGCAGTTGCGTTTCCCAACTGTAAGGTCCGAAGCGGAGGATGGCTCCGGCGATGAACAGACCGATGTCCGCACAGAGGAGCAGCACGGCGGCGTGATAGCACAGACGCCAGCGGCGGACCTGGTTGGGATAGCAGGTCTTAAAGCAGCGCCCGACGAAAAAGCGGATGGCAGCAAACACCAAACCTAGCCCTGTGGCCCAAAGATAGGGCCAGAGCCAGGCATCCGGAATAGAGGTGCTGTAGGCCACCGCGGCAAACACGGCGAGGTGGAGGAATCCGCTGGCATGCGAGCGCCGTGCCAGTTCCTTGTCGATCAGCGAATCGATAGAATTCTGCAAGCTGCTGGTTTAGTTGTACACCAAAATTCAGACGTGATCGAGCAGGTTATACAACCTGGCGGGATCGATGGGCTTGGGCAGGAACTCGTCCATACCCGCGTTGAGGAACTCCTTTCGGGAGGACTCCGAAGCGTGCGCGGTGAGGGCGATGATCGGCACCCTGCGCCGCGATGGCGGCAGAGAGGCGCGAATCCGGGCCGTTGCTTCCAACCCGTCGAGTTCCGGCATCTGCACGTCCATTAGGATAACGTCAAAGTCCTCCTGCGCAAAAATTTCGCAGGCTTCTTTGCCGTTCGAGGCGAGGCGCACGTGGTGGCCTCGTTTCTCGAGCAGGCGCAGTATGAGCCGTTGATTGACGGTGTTGTCTTCAGCAACCAGGACACGGCGGGGCCGTCCGGCGGTGATGGGTGTTACCCCCAGTTCCGGGGCGGCGGTGATGGTCTCGAGGCCGCTGCGAGCGCACTCAAACTCGCAATGGAAGGTGCTGCCCTCCCCGACTTTGCTCTCCACCGAGACGCGCCCCTTCATGAGACCTGCCAAGCGCTGGCAGATGGAGAGGCCGAGGCCGGTGCCGCCGAAGCGGCGTGTGGTGGAACGGTCGGTCTGTTCGAACGGCTCAAAGATCTGGCGGCGCTTTTCTTCCGGGATGCCGGGGCCGCTGTCCTTCACGCTGAGGCGCAGGCGCACGCGGCGGGGCTCCGGGACGACAGCATGCAAGCTAACGAGAATGCCTCCGTGAGTAGTGAACTTGACGGCGTTACCTACCAGGTTCATGAGGATCTGCCGGACACGGCCAGGGTCGCCGTAGACCCGTCCGGGCACTTCGTTCGAGCATTGCGATTCCAGCCGTAAGCCTTTGGCGGCACAGACTTGGTGGAAGGTGCGCAGCCCTTCTTCGACCAAGGCATGGGGATCGAAGCCGATGCATTCCAACTCCACTTTACCCGCTTCGATTTTGGAGAAATCGAGCAGTTCGTTGAGCAGGCGGAGGAGGGAATGGCTGGAGGATTGGACGGTTTCGAGATACTCGCGCTGCTCGCTGTTGAGGGGGGTGCTCATCGCCAGGTGGGTCATGCCGATGATGCCGTTCATCGGGGTACGCAATTCATGGCTGATGTTGGCGAGAAAATCGGACTTGGCCTTGCTGGCTTCCTCGGCGGCAAGGCGGGCATCTTCCAGGGCATGAGTGCGGCGCACGCCTTCCATGTAGTCTGCGTAGGAGCGCGAGGCGTAATAGAGCAGGTAGCCGAGGTACATCCAGAAAACGAAGAACATAGTCCAGCCGCGCAGTCCGCCGATGAGGCCGCAGGCGAGCACAGGAGGGACGTGGAAGAGCAGGGAGAAGGTCCGCACCAGCCAAGGGACAGGGGTGAAGGCATGGATGGCAACTGGGGTGGTGCCGGCAACGAGGATGATCATCAGTTGGGCTTCCCAGTCGTCGATGCCGCGGGCGGCGATGGTCTGGGCGGTGTACATCCCCCAGGCGAGAGCGTTGCCGAGAACGGTGGCCGCCAGCCAGCGGCGCCAGTGGGGCAACCCGGAGGAGGGGGTGGGGCGGAGCTTTTGGCACAGCAACCAGCGGGCTGCAGTGGCAATCACGGTGACGGCGGCGAGGAGCCAGAACATGACAGGCTCACGCTGAGGCCGGCCGGTGGTAAGCAGGATGGCGAGAAGGAAGCCGATGAAGACGAAGCCGCCGAGGCGAACCCGTTTGGCGAGGTCCGCGTCGATTTCGCGGGGCAGGCATTCGTAAGGGTGGAGGGCAGGCACGTAAAGGCTACCGCAAACGTTAATCGGCTGGTTAGGGGGGTCGCTTTAGGCACGGCCTGAGTTTCCCCGCGTAATACTTACCGCAGCGGTGGCGAGGTGAGGCAGAACGACTCAACGGGGCTCGGGTGGGACAAGGCTAAGGTATTGAATTCACGGGAGGGGAGGAGTGGCCATTGATTTGCAGTGGAACTACGGTGTATACCCGAGTGGTCCCTGTAGGATACGACCGCTTTACGTTCACCCGCGTCCGAACCGTCCCCTTGGCACCGGTTAACCCACGCCTAACAAAGATCTGTCAGAATGTTTCAGGGAGGAGAGTGTCTTGAAACCACTTGCCGCTATTCGCGCACTGTATTACCCGTTGCTTGCATTCCTGCTGATGGCAGCCCCGGCGTTGGGGCAGTTTCGCCTTGTCGGCGGAGGGACGGTGGTGTCGCAGGTCGACTTTAACAATCCCACAGCTCCACTGAGTTCGCGGTTCTATGTGCTGGAGTCGGTGAGCGGTTCAGCGGTTGCGTTCAATGCCACGGCATTGACGAATTCGGGCGGCAGTTGGTTGAGCGTGAAGGTTTACCCGTCGGAGACGACGACGGGCACCACGGGAAACGCGGTGGAGATCAAGGTGGATCCGAACACGCCGACGGGCAACTACACAGGATCGGTGCTGTTCCAGCAGCAAGGGAACCCGACGGTGCAGTTGTCGATTCCGGTCACGCTGACGATCGGGTCGGGGTCGGGAGGCGGGACGACGATTCCGGGGTTCACGGCGAACCCGTCATCGATCAGCCTGACGTATGTGCCGGGCACCGCCGCGCCGACGCAGCAGATCACCCTCAGCTCCAACAATGGCAGTGTATTCAGCTACAGCGCCGTGCTGACGACGGGGACGAACTTCGTGACGGTGAGTTCGGGCAATACGGGGAGCGCGGCATTTAACAACATCGTGCTTACGTTCTTCCCTGGGGGACTGACGGCATCGACGGTCCCGTACACGGGGAATCTGCAGATCACCATCGCCGGTCAGGCGGGAGCGATCAACATTCCGATCTCGCTGACGGTGACCGGATCCGGCGGCGGGATCAGCGGCTTTACGATCACGCCGGCCTCGATGAATCTGAATTCGAGCACTCCGTCGCAAGTGGTGACGATTACGCCATCGAACTTCTCGCAGGCCTATTTCTATACGACGAGCGCGATCGTATCAACGAGCCAGCAGTGGCTGTCGGCGAGTCCATCGGCATCCACGGGGCAGGTGGCGGGGCAGCAATCGTTCACGGTAAACACGAACAGCACGGGGTTAACGCCAGGGGTTTCCTACAGCGGCACGATCCGCGTGTTCATTAATTCGCAGTCTACCGACATCGGGGTTACGTTTACGCCTGGAACGACAGGCGGCGGTTCGATCACGGGGTACTCGGTTTCTCCGTCGTCGGTGACGCTGAGCGGATCGCAGACATCGCAACTGGTGACGATCTCGCAGACGACGGCAACGGGCCAGTATGTCTATTCGACTTCGGTCAGCTACACGACGGGTAGCGGCTGGCTGACGGTGAGTCCGGCGAGTTCGACCAACGTGGTTTCGGGGAGCCAGTTTTTCACAATCAGCGTCAACCCTTCGGGGCTGGCGGCGGGCCAGACGTACACGGCCAACGTAAACCTGCAGGTGGGGGGGCAGGTGCAGGTGATTCCGGTGAGCTATAGCCCGAGCGGCACGGGCAGCGGAATCCCTGGATTTACGATCAATCCTACGCTGATCAGCATGAGCGGGGGACAGACGCAGCAGGTGTCGACGATCACGGCCTTGACGTCCGGCACTATCTACTCCTACAACACCACGGTGACGACGCAAAGCGGAGTGCAGTGGCTGAGCGTGTTTCCGAGTTCGGGGCAGAACGTGAACACGAGCCAGGCGCTGACTATCATCGCCAATCCGAACGGGCTTGCCGCGGGCGTGACGCAGACGGGAACGGTGCGGGTCACCATCAACGGCCTTACGCAGGACATTACGGTGAACTTCACACCGGGCAGCGGGGGCGGCGGCGGCACAATTACGGGTTACACCGTCAATCCGACTTCGATTGCGTTCAATGCCAACCTGACGCAGCAGGCGGTGACCATCCTGCCGCAGAACATGACGACGCCCTATTTCTACAGCACATCGGTGAACTACGTCACCGGCGCCAACTGGCTGCAAGTGCTGACTGGAGTGGGCAACAACGTTACCGGTGTGCAGGCTTTCACGCTGGTGCCGAGTCCCACGGGCCTGCAGCAGGGGACGACTTACAACGCGCAAGTGCGGTTGTTCATCGGGACACAGCAGATGGATATCGCGGTGAGCTACACGCCGGGAGGCACGGGTGGGGGAGGGGTGATCAGCGGCTTCACCATCAGCCCGTCGACGCTGAACATTTCAGGCGGCTCGACGCAGGGGACGGTGCAGATTTCGCCATCCAACGCCGGCGCCTACTCTTACAACACGACCGTATCCACGACGAACGGGGTGAACTGGCTGAGCGTTTCGCCGGCATCGGGCACGGCGGCATCGGGCGGGCTGCTGGTGTTCAATGTCATCGGCAATAGCAGCCTGCTGGCAGCGGGCCAGACCTACACGGGGACGGTTCGCGTGACGATCAACAACCAGACCCAGGACATTGCGGTGAACTTCACGACGCCGACGGGCGGGGGCGGCGCGATTACGGGATACACGATCTCGCCGACGGCGGTGAGCTTCAACGTCAATTCGCAGCAACAGGTGGTAACTATCCAGCCGGTGAACACGACGGCCACCTACAGTTTCTCGCTGGTGACCTTCATGAACAGCGGACAGGGCTGGCTGACCACGAACGTGAGTTCGGGCACGGGAGCGGGGGCGCAGGCATTCGTGATTACGGCGAATCCCGCGGGCTTGATCACGGGGCAACTGTACACAGGCTTTGTACGCCTGACCATCGGCAATCAGACGCAGGATATTCAGGTCAGTTACACGCCGGGGACGACGGGAGGAACGGGGACGGACTATTCGTTGCAGCCGGCCTCAATCAACTTCAACGTCAACCAGGTGAGCCAACTGGTGAGCATCAATCCGAGTTCGCAGGGAGTGACCTACTCCTTCACCGCGATCGCTTCGACGACGAGTGGCGGATCGTGGATGACAGTGACGCCGAGCGCGGGATCGGGATCGGGACCGCAGATCTTCACGGTTTCGGCGAATTCGACGGGTTTGACACCGAACCAGACCTACACCGGATCCGTGAGGGTAACGGTGGGGGGCGTGATCCGCGATATTCCGGTGACGTTCACTCCGGGTACGACCGGAGGAGGCGGCGGCGCTCATGTATCGCCGACGAGCCTCAGCTACAGCTACACGTTCGGGCAGGGGCAGCCGGCCTCGCAGGCGTTCTTCATCACGACGCAAACCCCGGCTATCTTTGAGCTGCAAGTGCAGAACGATTCGTTAGGCTTCCTGCGGCTGGGGGTTTTCGGAGGCACTTCGGGACCGAACACGAGGGTTGACACGTTTGTACACACTCCGGCGATTCTGGCTACCACTCCGGCAGGGACCTATACGGCGCAAGTTCTGGTGAAGGTTTCAGGGCTGCCGGATACGGTCGTTTCGGTTACTCTGACGGTGAGCGGTACCGGCGGAGGCGGTCAGGCAGGCTATAGCGTAAGCCCGACGCAGTTGAACTTCAGCTACACGCCTGGCGGGCAGGTGCCGGGGGGGCAGGCAGTGCTGTTCACTTCGCCGAGCGCGGTGAACTACACGCTGAACGTGTTGAACGCGGTGGCGAACGGCATTACGTGGTTGAACGCCGCTCCGCTGCAGGGCGGATTTACGTCGGGCACGACGCCGCAGGCGACTCTGACGGTACAGCCGAATCTGGGCGTGGCGTCGCTGCCGGTGGGCACCTACACGGCGACGATCCAAGTGCTGGCGAACGGACTGCCGGTGACGCAATTCCCGGTTACGCTGACGGTGGGCACAGTGGCCACGACCAGCGGTTTCGTTTCTCCGTCCTCGCTGAGCTTCGCGCATCAAAGCGGAACGAACGTACCGCCGGCGCAGATCCTGACGGTGGGAACGGTGGGCGGAGCGGCAGGCTCGTTCACGGCGACGGCCTCGACGACGAGCGGAGGAACCTGGCTGAGCGTGACTCCGGGGAACGGCACGGCGCCGAGCGCGATCGCTGTGTCGGTGAATCCGACGAACCTTTCGTTCGGCACCTACACGGGGAATATCGCGGTGACGTTCAGCGGATCGGGGACGACGAATATCCCGGTGACGCTGCATGTGACCACGGCCGCGGTGTTGCGGCTGAACCTGAACTCGGCGAACTTCAATTACCAGCTTGGCGGGTCGGTGCCGGCCAGCCAGGCGCAGAGCGTGGAGGTTTCCACCACCTCGGGGTCAGTGGCTTATTCGGTCAGTGCCAGCACCAATTCGGGCGGCAACTGGTTGAGCGTGGTACAGAACAGCACGGTCACGACCTCGACGGCATCCATCCAGGTGAATGCGGCGAGTCTGGCGGGCGGGACGTACACAGGCACGGTATCGTTCACGGCTTCCGGGCAGTCTCCGATCACGGTTCCGGTGACGCTGACGGTTAGCGGGCTACCTTTGTTCAACGCGGTTCCCAGCCGGCTGACGTTCGCGGGCGGAGTGGGAATCACACCGTCGCCGCAAACGGTGGGCGTGTCGACAACAGGCACGGCGGTACCGTTTACGGTGAATGTGACCACGTCGAGCGGAGGCGCATGGCTATCGGCGGTCCAGACGGTTCCGGGATCGATCTCGGTGTCGGTGAACCCGGCCGGGTTGACGGACGGGACCTACTACGGCGCGGTGACGGTGGCGGCGACGACGACCGGCGCAGCCGGAAACAGCCCGGTGGTGATCCCGGTGGTGTACCAGGTGGGCACGGGCGGCGGAACGGGCGGCGGAGGATTCTCGGTACAACCGACGACGCTCAACTTCACGCAGATTCTGGGAGGCGGGGTGCCGCCGTCACAGACGCTGACACTGGCTTCGCCGGGCGTGCAGTATAACTATGCGGCGGCGGTATCCACCAATAGCGGCGGATCGTGGCTTTCGGCAGTGCCTACGGCGGGAGTGACACCGGCGACGGTGACCATCTCAGTGAACGCGGGTTCGTTGCCGGCGGGCACCTACAGTGGAGCGGTGGTGGTGACGGCGACTGGCGCGCCGGTGGCAACACAGGTCATCAACGTGACGCTGACGGTGACCACGGCGCCGGTAATCACGGCGAGTCCGACGACGCTGGCGTTCAGCTCCACCTCACTGGGCACGGCGCCGGGAGCGCAGACGGTGTCGCTCCTTTCGAGCGGGACCAATCTGAACTACAGCGTCGCGGTATCTGTGGGTCAGGGACAGCCGAATTGGCTGGAAGTGACTCCGGCATCGGGCGTGACTCCGGCGACGCTGACGGTGCGGCCGAACGTGACGCAACTGGCGCAGGGCACCTATACGGGAACGATCACGATCAACCTGGGGTTGGCTTCGCCGATCACGATTCCGGTGACGTTCAACTACGGAGCGGCGCCAACGCCGCAGATTGTGTCGATGACGAACGCGGCGAGCTTCCTGCCGACGGCGGCGGCGCCGGGGATGATTGTGGCGATCTTCGGATCGAACCTGGGCCCGACGACGCTGCAGCAACTGCGGCTGACGGCGAGCGGTCTGGTGGATACGAACCTCAACGGAGTGCGGGTGCTGTTCGACAATATTCCGGCTCCGATGGTGTACGCCCGCAATGACGTCATCAGCGCCATTGTGCCGTATGCGATGGCGGGACGGGCATCGGCGAATGTGGTGGTGGAATACCAGGGCGTGCGCAGCGCCGCAGTGGCCGTGCGGGTGGTAGACGCATCTCCGGGGATCTTCACGACGAACCAGCAGGGGTCGGGACAAGGAGCGATTCTGAACAACGACTTCTCGCTGAACGGAGCGGGCAATCCAGTGGCTCGCGGGCAGTTTGCCACCGTGTATTTGACGGGCGAAGGGCAGACGGCGCCGGCGGGTGTGGATGGATTGATCTCGGCGGCGAACCAGTTGCGCAATCCGATTGCGAACGTGCAAGTACGGGTGGGCGACCGGAACGCGCAGGTGATCTACGCGGGCTCGGTGCCGACGACGGTGCTGGGCTTGTGCCAGGTGTCGTTCTTCATCCCGGCCGACGCGCCGACGGGGAATGCGGTGCCGCTGACGGTGACGATCGGCGGAGCGGCTTCGCAGACGGGCGTGTCGATCGCGGTGCGGTAGTTTCGGGACTCACAGAGGGCAGGCTGAAGAGGCTTGCCCTCTTCGTGTGTTCGGGGGAGACGCCGGGCGGCGCAGATCCATTACAGTAGGTCCATTGAGAATGAACATTCGGTATCCTCCCACCTGCGTCTGGACATCGCGGAGTATGACCGGATCATCCGCACGTACATCCCTTATTACGACGAGAGCCGCGCGGTGCAATTGGAGTTGCTGGCAGCGGCGGGGTTGGCAGAAGAGGCAGTGGTTGTGGACTTGGGTGGTGGGATGGGTTCTCTGGCGGAGGCCGTGTTGGAGCGCTTTCCCGGCGTGAGGGTGATTGTGCGCGATATCGATCCGGGATCCGCAGCCGCAAGCCGACGCGGTGTTGTGCGCTTTTGCTCTGCACCACATCTCCGATTTGGGTCAGAAGGCGGAGGTTTACCGGGGAAGCGGGAAGGCGCTGCGGGGCGGGGGATTGGTTCTGAATACCGATGCGGTGAGTGGGCCATTCTGGGCCGTGCTGCGCGAGGAGTGGGCGGCGTTCATGGCGGTGCAGGGATTCACGATGCAGCAGGCGCAGCGGAATCTGGAGGATTGGTCGGAGGAGGATACGTACTTCTCGGTCCGTGAGGAGTTGGCGGCGCGGGCCGATTGCGGTGACCGGAAGCAGGGTCTGAGGAATCGGCCCGCGGCGGGTGGTGTTAGCGATTCACGAAGGGGATGCAAGCGCACATCTGCTCTTCTTCGCTTTCGCGGCAGAGCCACGTGAGCTCGTAGGGGCCTTCCACGGGGAATGGCAGATCGGAGGCCAAGGGATCGCCTGCACCGAGAGTCAGTTCGGAGGAAGCGACTCGGCGCATGCGGTCAAAGAAGGTGAAGGAGTTGGGGTCGGCCGGTGCGCAGTAGCCCTTGTTGTCGCAGGACTGCGCCTGCATGGGGGCTCCTGCGGCGACCCTCAGGCGGAGTTGCCGGGTGGCACAGGAAGCGCCGGCGCGGGGCGTGGCGATTGTGAGGACGGGGGAACCTGTCCGGGCATTGATGAGCATCTTCACGTAGGAAGCGGCCCGGGCGGCGGTCAGGAAACAGCAGGCTCCGATAGCCAGAGCCAGGATGGAACGTTTCAGCATTTCAGCCCTCCTTAGTATGAGAGTTGCTTTGTGCAATCTCTCTGCAGTCGCTAGGGCAGAATGCGAGGAAAACAGCTCATGGTTTTCGCGTGTCTTCCGATGGGGACACCGGCGGAGTGGGCGATTCGTTTACCTTCAACTGAAAGATATCGGGGCGGGCGTAGTGGCCGGTGGCGTCGAAATCGAACTTGCCCTCGGCGATTTCGTTGCGGTTGAGATCGGCGATGAGGATCGTCTCGGCATCGTAGACGGGGCCGGCGAGCACTTGTCCGAGAGGATTGACGATGATGCTGCCGCCGCGGATATTGCCGGTGTACTGCACGGCGGAGAGGACGAAACAGCGGCCCTCGCAGGCAATGTGGCGCATGGAGACGGCCCAAGTGTCGCGGTCGTCAACGGTGGGGGCGCAGTAGAGCTCGATGCCTTTGGAGTACATGGCGAGGCGCAGCGCGGGCATGTAGTTTTCCCAGCAAATGACGGCGCCGAGCTTACCGATGGGGGTGTCGAGGACGGTGAGTGTGCTGCCGTCGCCGTAGCCCCAGATGAGGCGTTCCATGGCGGTGGGCATGATCTTGCGGTGCTTGCCGGCGAGGACGCCTTGGGGAGAGAAGAAGAGTGCCGTGCAGTAGAGGGTGCCCCCGTCGCGCTCAATGACTCCGGCGACGATCCAGGCCCGGTGGCGGCGGGCGGCCTCGGCGATGCGGCCGGTTTCGGGGCCGGGGACATCGATGGCGGAATCGAAGTAGCGGCGGAACTGGGCGCGGCCTTCGGGGGTTCGCCGGCCGACAACGGCGCCGAAGTCCATGCCCTTCGGATAGCCGCCGACGAAGGCTTCGGGGAAGACGATGAGTTGCGCGCCTTGGGAGGCGGCCTCGGCGGCGTGTTGCTCGAGTTTGTCGAGAGTGGCGGGCGTATTGAACAGAATCGAGCCGGCCTGAACGACGGCGGCTCTAGTAACTCTTGCTGAATCCATTGCGGGAGTTGGTGACGGTGAACTTGCCGTTCGATTGGGCGGTGACGGCGATGTGGTTGCCGGAATCTTCGCCCTTGAGGTTGGCGATCAGTTGTTCGCCGGTATTGTTCTCCGGGCCTCCGGCGGCGGCGAAGTGGAGCTGCCAGAGGTCCTTGAGGCCGGGGGATTGGCGGACCACTTTCCAGGCGGCGGGGGATCCGCCTTTCTTCTCGCCGTTGTTCATCACGGCGACGGTGGGGGCGATGGCATGGACAAGGGCGGCGGGGCCGCTGGAATCGGCGCCGTGGTGGGTGGTGAGGTATAAATCAATCTTGCCGATTTTGTTTTCGGGGCAGACGAGTTCCAGTTCCTTGTTCCAGGTGAGATCGCCGAGGTCGAGGAAGCGGAATTTGCCATAGGTGATCACCATGCCCACGGACTGGCCGTTATCGGTAGCGTCGTCGGCCTTCTTTTCGACGCCGGCACAGAGGGGATTCGCCTTGCCTGGGCGGGTGGTGGCGACGCCATGCGCTGCCAGCACTTCGACGGTGAGGCCCTTGACGGGGAGTTTGTCGCCGGGCTTCACGGTGATGCGTCTGGCCTTGGCGGCGAGGGCTTCGTAGGCGGCGTAGAGCTTTTCGGCATTGGCGTTCGATTCGACGGTCTTGCCGTGATCGACGAGGTTGGCGATGGGCATTTTGGCAGCCAGTTGGGTGAGACCGCCGACGTGGTCGGTGTGGAAGTGAGTGACGACGAGGTAGTCGATTTTGGAGATGCCGGCCTTTTGGGCGGCGGCGGCGATGCGGTTGGCGTCGCGATTGTCGAAGCCGGGCCAGCCGGTGTCGAAGAGGATGGATTGACCCTCAGGAGATTTGACGAGCGTGGCTTGACCGCCTTCGACATCGACGAAGTAGATTTCCAGATTCTTGGCTGCGAATGCGGGCAGGGCTAGCGCCAGCAGGGTGAGGAATAGGGGCTTCACGGATGTGATGGTATCACAGGCGATCCACGACCAATTTTGCGAGGCGCTCGCGATGGAAGACGTTGTCGCCGAGCATGGTTTCGCCGGCCTTGGCGCGGCGGTAGTAGAGATGCACGTCGTTTTCCCAGGTGAAGCCCATGCCTCCGTGGACCTGGATGGCGCGGTTGCCGATTTCGCGGTAGGCGTCGGCGGCGTAGAGCTTGGCGACGGAGAGGGCGGAGGCGGCCTCGGGGAGGTTTTTGTCGAGGGCGTAGGCGGCGTAGTAGACGGCCGACTTGCTGCTCTCGCTCCAGAGGTACATGTCGGCGCACATGTGCTGGACGGCTTGGAACTTGCCGATGGGGGTGTCGAACTGTTTGCGCGCCTTGGCGTATTCGACGGTGATTTCGAGGACGCGGGCCATGCCTCCGGCCATTTCGGCGGTGAGGGCAAGCGTGGCGATATCGAGGGCGCGGGCGATGGCGTGGCCGGCGGCGGGTCCGGTGACGATGGGCTCGGCGGGGGTGTTGTGGAAGCGCACTTCGTAGAGGCGGCGGGTGAGATCGATGGATTTGAGGGGGATGATTTCGAGGCCGGGAGCATCCTTGGCGATGCGGTAGATGCCGAGCGTGCCGTTGCCGCGCGCGGCGGCGAGAAGAAAGGCCGCTTCGGCGGCATCGGGGACGAACATTTTGGCGCCGGTGAGTTGATTGTCGCGGGCGGCGCACTGCCAGGAGGCGGGGTTCCAATCGGCTTCGGCTTCGATGAAGGCGGCGGTTGCGGTTTGCGAGCCATCGCAGAGGGGCGCGAGCTGTTCGGCGGTTGCGAGCAGAGGAGCGGCAAGGGCGACGGTGGAGAAGAACGCTCCGGGGACGAGGGCGCGGCCGAGTTGTTCGAAGGTGGCGGCGAGTTCGATCATGCCGAGTCCCATGCCGCCGAGATCTTCGGGGATGGCGATGCCGGTCCAGCCCTGGCCGGCCATCTTGCGATGGAGCGAGGCATCGTGCGCGGTGGGGGTTTCGAGGATGCGGCGGACTTCGGGCATCGGGCATTCGGCGGCGAGGAATTGCCGCGCGGTTTTGGCGAGCAGTTGCTGGGTTTCGGAAAGATCGAATTGCATGGCTAGTAGCTCTTAGGGAGGCCCAAAACAAAATGGCCGATAATGTTTCGCTGGATTTCGCTGGTGCCGGCTTCGATGGTGTTGCCGCGGGTGCGGAGGAAGCCGTAGGACCATGCTCCGTCGTCGACGGAATGGGGCGAACCTTCTTCCAGCATGCCGTAGGGGCCGAGGATTTCCTGCGCGGTTTGCTGGAAGCGCTGGTTGAACTCGCTCCAGAAGATCTTGAGGATGGAGCCTTCCGGGCCGGGGACTCCGGTGGAACTGACGCGCGAGACGGCGCGCATTTGGTTGAGGCGGAAGACTTCGAGTTCGGTGTAGGCCTGAGCCAGTTTCTGGCGGGTGAGTGGATCTTCGGAGAGCGGGCGGCCGTTGCGGCGGATCTGGCGGGTGAGTTCGACGAGGCGGTCGAAGGAGCGGCGGTAGAGGATGGTGATGCTGGCGCCGAGCGTGGCGCGTTCGTGCATGAGCGTGCCGAGGGCCACTTCCCAGCCTTGGTTCACCTTGCCGAGGACGTTGGCGGCGGGGACGCGCACGTCCTTGAAGTACAGTTCGGCGAATTCGCTTTCGCCGGAGATCTGGCGAATGGGGCGCACTTCGACGCCGGGCGATTTCATGTCGACGAGGATGTAGGTGAGGCCCTTGTGTTTGGCGGCGGAGGGATCTGTGCGGACGACGAGGGCGCACCAATCGGCAATCCAGCCGTAGCTGTTCCAGACTTTGTGGCCGTTGACGATGAAGGCATCGCCATCGAGGCGCGCTTCGGTACGGATGGCGGCCACGTCGGAGCCGGCGTTGGGTTCCGAAAAGCCCTGGCACCAGATTTCTTCGGCGCTGAGGATTTTGGGGAGGAAACGGCGTTTTTGATCTTCGTTGCCGAAGTGGATGATGGTGGGACCGATGAGTCCGAGGCCGAGAGTGTTGGCCATGGGCGGGGCTTGGGCGCGGGCCATTTCTTCGAGAAAGATGACCTGCTCGATGAGGGATGCGCCGCGGCCGCCGTATGCTTTGGGCCAGGCGACGCCAGCCCATCCGGCGTCGTGGAGGCGGCGCTGCCAGGCGCGGAGTTTTTCGAAGCGCTGGGGGAGGGATTCGTGTGCGCCGCGGGTAATGGGGGCGGGTGCGTTGGCGGCGAGCCAGGCGCGGAGTTCGTCGCGGAAGGCGATTTGATCGGGGGATAGGGTGAGGTCCATGGGTGGTTAGAAGCGCCTCATATGTGCTTGGCTTATCTTACGCCAAACGATCTTCCGATACGCTGCTATGATGAAGGGCAACCTGTTCCGACGTAAGCATGGCATACAAGCAAGATCTGCAGAGTGCTGCCCGGCGCCATCTCAATGCGGCACAACTGCTTTATGAGCAAGAGGAACCCGGGTCGAGGCCCGGCTGCATGGCCGTTGCCGGATATCTGTTCGGTTTGGCGGGCGAACTCGCGGTCAAGCAGATGATGCGAGCTTGTGGACTGAAGCCGGCAATTGATGGACGGGACGACCCATACTATGCCCATTTTCCTGAGCTCAAGAACATGCTCGCGTTGGCTCAAGGGCGTCGAGCCGGGGAGCTACACAGACTTGCGCAGGATCCCCGGCTGTTCCAACACTGGAGCATAAGAATGCGTTACGCCCCAACGAGCGATATCCAGACCAAATGGGTGGACGCTTGGAAGAACTCTGCTGAGGAGTTGGTCAACAGAATGGCGGACCCATGAACAACCGCAACGGAGTTTTCTTCGACGAATCACTGGAGAGATTTGTCGCAGAAATCACGAATCAACTA
>JAEUQG010000090.1 GCA_016789755.1 Bryobacterales bacterium | reverse complement strand
CTGCAGAAACCGAAGGGCCTCGGCTTCCGACAGGGATAGGCCCCAGACGACAATCGCGGTCGCAGATCGGGAGGCTCGATGCTCTGCAACCCACTCCAGCACGATTTGGACGCCAAAGGACTTATCCAGAACGAGGATGTTCGGTCGTGTTTCCTCGATGAGTGGTTCGGCTTCGATGAGCTGGTCGACAGCACCGGCAAATTGGAACTCCGGTTTGGCGCCGAGAATGCGCACCAACCCTTCTATGGTCACTGGTTGTGTTTCGCATACGGCAACGCGGATGGGATCTGACATTGGCTCTTTCTCCTCCCTTGGCGTGCTTATCGGTACCGCTGGTCATAGTTTTAGTGGATCGGATGGACAGAGGTTCTCCCGGAAAATCGCGCGCCGCCCGCTTACCTCTACTGTTTTGCCTGGGGAATGCCGATTCCTAAGCAGTAGCCAATGGCCCGAGCAGACATCGCCGCACTATCCGGGAACTGGAAGGGACTGATGATCAGCCCCAGCAAGACCATCGCTGGGGAGCTCTCTCCCATTCTTTCCATGCACTTGCCGAACACGCCGATCTTCGAGATGCAGTCCTATCCCGCCCGGCTCTCGTTGTCGGAGCTAGGGGGTACCCACGGGCCGAATCTGTGTTTTCTTGATCTTACATCGGACCCGGACCGCGCCATTGCTTTGATCGGCGAACTGCTGGTGGTGCAGCCGGCAATGAAAATCGTGGTTCTGCTGTCCTCGAAGAACCCCGACACCATTGTCCGGGCGATGCGCCAAGGAGCTGTGGAGTTCCTCGTGCGCCCGTTCGACCCCGAGCAGTTCGATCATGCTTTTGCCCGTTTGGCATCCATGCACCGGGGCGAGGGTGGAGCGGGAATCACTGGCAAGGTGATCACGGTGATCCCAGCCAAAGGCGCCTGCGGAGCCACCACCCTGGCCACCAATCTCGCACAGCATTATAAACGCGCTGGGTTTAAGAAGATCCTGTTGGGCGACATGGACCCGTTGACCGGAACTTTGTCTTTCCTGATGAAACTCCGGTCCAACTACAGTTTCGTGGACGCTTTGTCGCGGTCTAACTCGATGGACGCCGATATTTGGAAGGGCATCGTCACGCAGCAGGGAACCCTGGACATCCTTCTTTCCCCGGAAACCGTAAATGAAGGTTTGCACGAACTGCGCGACGCATCGTCGATTGCCGAGTTTGCGCGTGGCTTCTACGAGGTGGTGGTGTTCGACACCGGGGGCGTTTATGGGGATTGGAACCTGACCCTGGCGCGCCGGTCCGACGATGTACTGCTGGTCACCACCAACGAACTGCCCGCCTTACAAGCGGCGCAGCGCGCCATCGACTACCTGGAGGCGAACCAAGTGCAGCGTTCGCGAATCCGGCTGGTGGTCAACCGCTATGACAAAGAACACGGGCTAGGGCGGGAGGTAATTGAAACGGCGCTGCACTGCGACGTATTCCATCTGCTTCCGGCGGACTATGAGGGTGTGCAGAGGGCTCTCATTGAAGGAAAGCCCGTGCCTCCCAACACAAGTTTTGGGAAGAGTCTCGGGCAACTTGGGGAACGCCTGGCGGGGAGGCCGGCAGGCGCCGCGCCGGTGGAGAAGAAGACCTCGGCGCTGTCCGGACTGTTTTCTCTCTTCACCCGCAGTTCCGGGAAGTAGCACAGAGGCGTGGGACAATAAAAACGGTCCAGGTCCCACATGAAACCGGGTTTTCGAGCGACGATGGCGGTTTTCGCCTGTCTTGCTGTGCTTGCTTTCCTGACATTGGAGGGCAAGATCCGCTTGGCGACGATGATTTTCCTTGCGGGGTTTGGGGCGAAGGTGGGGATCGAGCAATTGCGGCGGCGGGGAGAGAAGCGCTAGACCCGGACCTAGCCCTAATCCCCCCTCATGCGGGGTTAAGGAGTAAGGGAAATGGATAGAGCGAATCAGCTATTTCTGATCCATTCCCCAATACATGAATCCGCGTAAGAACCGATAAGCTTATTTCAAGAGTCGAACAGCATGAAGCACGTTCCATTTTGGAACAGAACGTTCCAATGTGAAACGAACTTGCCTTCCCGCATTTCAAAACAGGATGCGGGCGGGTGGTTGAAGGATGGCAGGAGCGCGCCCGGCAGGCGCCGCCCAAGAAGCCCAGGACGATAGTTAACCGCTGGGCAGGCAGCAATTTGCCGGTAATGACAGCATTCCGCCATGAGCAGTATGGAAGAGCATCGCCGGATTGGCAGTTACCTTGCACTCTAGGCACGGCGTTAGGTTGGTTGCACCGAACACCTACAGGCCGCAGCTTCAGGGCCGAGTTCCAAGGAAAGAACACAATCGCGATGAGAAAAGAACTTGTGAGGATGGTGGAAATGCCTGCAAAGAGCACTGCACAGAAAGAGGCCGCCCGCATGACCAAGCGCGACCGGGTGGTATTAGAGCATCTGCCGCTGGTCAAGGCGATCGCCGTCCGCGTGCATGAGAACTTGCCCGTTCACGTGGACCTGGACGATCTGGTTCACGCTGGAATTCTCGGGCTGTTCGACGCGGCCAGCAAGTACAACCCGGACAAGAAGGTTGTCTTTTCGAGCTATGCGAAGCATCGCATCAAAGGGGCAATCCTGGACAGCCTTCGGCAGCTCGATTGGGCGTCGCGTGACTTGCGCCGGAGACACAAACAGGTGGAGGCGGTAACACGCGATCTGGCGGCAACGCTGCAGCGCAACCCCACGGAGCAGGAAGTAGCGGAAAAACTGGGGGTTGAGGTGGAGCGCTGGCGGCAGATGATGGTCGACCTGCGGAGCGTCGGTCTCGTGTCGGCCAGCACGCGGTCGAACGATCAGGAAGATTTGCCCGCGCCGGATTTCCCCTCGAAACCGGAGACCCAACCGGACCGTATGTGCGCCCGCCAGCAACTTCGAAGCGTTCTGGCCGAAGCCATGCGGACGCTGCCTGAACGCTATCAGAAGGTCGTTCTGCTGTACTACACCAACGAACTGACAATGAAGGAAATCGGCGGATTGCTCGGCATCAATGAAAGCCGCGTCTCACAAATCCACAAGTCGGCTCTGGAGAAAATGGCGGTGGTTCTGCAATCGAATGGGATTAGTTCCAGTCACGCTTTCGCGGACTGAGCGCGGGAATCGAGAGCCCACCACAGCAGCGTGCCGGCGGCGGGGAACAGAGCCGCCAGAACAAAAGCGGGAGCATACTCGTGCTGGTCAAACAGCCGGCCGAAGAGTGGCATCGCCACCGCCACAAGTGCTGACCAGGATCCCGCGCCCAAGCCGGCCAGGAATCCGGCGTGACTTTGGGAGAAGACGCTGGTTGCATACGCCACGCTGACGATAATGTAGCCTGCAGCCACAAACATGGAAAAAAACAAAAGCCCCATCAGGGCCGGTACGGAGGAGATGGAATAACCGGCGCATAGGGGAAGGCTGAGGAGCATCAAGCCGAGAAAATATCGGAGGAATTGGGGGCCTGCGCTGCCGTCGCGGAGGCCCCCCCGATCAGCAAGCGTTCCCCAGACGAAGTAGCCTGTTTCCCAGCCGAGCGGCGGTATCCACAACAGCCCGCCGATGGCCGCCTGGCTGAGTCCCATCACCTGTCCAAGGTAAAGCGATGCATTATAAAGAACGAATGCGAGCGGTAGGCTCCCCAAGGCGTACACCGCCATGAATCCCCAAAGTCGTGGATTGCCCCAGTCCGGCTTCGGTGCAGAGCCAGCCTGAGCCGGAAGGTCAGCGCGAAGTTTAGGGTTCGTCCCCACCACCCGCCAGACGACCAGCCAAAAGGCCCCGATCAAGCCGGTGAACCAGAAAGCACCGCGCCAGCCCCAGGCCAAGGCGATCGGCGTCACAATCAGCGGCGTGACCACCGCCCCGAGCGACCCACCGCTGTAGGCAACGGCGATGCCGCGGGCTCTGAGGTGCGGTGGCAGGGTCTGGACGACGGTACGCAAACCGCCAGGGAAAGTAGCGCCTTCCCCAAAGCCCAAGGCGGCGCGAGCCACGGCAAAGCTCCGAAACCCGGAGGCGAAGGCGTGCGATACGGAGGCAAGAGTCCAGAACCCAACGGCTACTGTCATACCACGCAGCAGACCGATGCGGTCGAGCCAACGCCCCCAAACCGGGTTACCTATCATGTAAGTGACAGAAAACGCGGAGATAATCCAGCCGTATTGTTCCCCGCTGAGCCCTGTCTCCTGCAAAATCGTCGGGGCAAGCAGGGCGAGCGTGTTGCGGTCGATGTAGCTGATCAGCGAGACCAGCGTCATGCAAAGGGCGGGAATCCAGTCACGGAGACGCATCGCGGTAAGAAGCCTGCATGAGGCCGGGGCGTGGCCCCCAGCATGTTCAGGAACTCGTGTGCCGCCGGCTAGACCCGGCGCGTTGTGCGGGCGAGTTCCTCAAAAGGCCTAGTGTACACCGCTCCGCCGTTCATCCGCCCGTATCCACCATTCGTCCGCTCCGGCCGGGACCTCGTCTAAAGCTGGGTGCTAGTTGAATGCAGGCTCCATATCCTGAAGAACAAGGAGAGCGAGATCCATGCGGAACAGCAGAAGGATTTGGATTGCAGGCATAGCATTCGCGGTAGGATTCGGATCGGCGGTTCTTGGAGACACTGGCCCGGCCCAAGCAGCCCGTTTCGATCACACGGTACGGAATGATTTCTTCGCCGGATTCGCCGGGAACACGGAAGCATTCGAGCGAGCCATGAAGACCACCAGCGAAGCAATCGCCGCAAACCCGGACCACGCCGAGGCTCTCGTCTGGCACGGGGCGGGCTTGTACTTCCGGGCAGGAAGAGCCTTCCAGAGTGGCGACGGCGCCAAGGGCTTAGAGCTATACAGGCAGGGTTTCGCAGAGATGGACAGGGCGGTCAACCTGGCGCCGAAGAGCATCGGAGTGCGAATCCCACGCGGCGCCTCCCTTTTGGCCGCCACCGCGGCTCAGCCCATGGATGAGCGGGTTCGGGGGGAAGTGCTGCGCGCCGTTGAAGACTACCGGACGGCCTTCGACCTGCAAAAGGAAGGCTTGGACAAGCTTGGGGAACACTCGCTGGGACAATTGCTGCTCGGGCTCGCAGACGGATACTCGCGGCTGGGTGAAACTGATAAAGCCGGGGTTTTCTTTGAGATGGTGGAAAACAAGCTTCCCGGAACGGAGTACGCAAAGAGGGCGGCGGCGTGGAAGAAGACCGGGACGCTGAGTATTGAGCAACGCCGCTGCATCGGCTGTCACACGGCGAAATAGCGCACCCAATGCGGGCGCGGGTACGCCTGTGCTATATGCTGGAGCTATGCGAACCGCAGTTCTCGCCTTCTTGCTGGGCACGTCCAGCCTTTCCGCGGCGTTGGTTTCCGACGTGCGTGAATTGATCGGCAAGGACGATTTCGCCGGCGCCGAGGCGTTGATCCGGAAGCACATTGGCAGCAGTGGAAAGACGCCGGAGGCGATTCTTGCCTTCTCTTGGCTGGGGCGCGGCGCAGTCGGCCTGAAACGGTACGACAAAGCGCTCGCCTACGCCGAAACGACCCGAGCCGATTGCCTGTCCGCCCTAAGAACGCGAAAGCTGGACGATGAGCCTCAATTGCCGACGGCATTGGGCGCTTCGATCGAGGTCCACGCGCAGGCTCTCTCCGGAAAGGGCGCGCGCAGCGAGGGCGTAAGCTTCCTCAAGGCAGAGCTAAAGCGCTGGCATGGCACCTCCATGCGCACAAGGATTCAAAAGAACATCCATCTTCTCAGCCTGGTAGGCACGCGCCCGCCCGCGCTCGAGACAGCGGAATACTTCGGACCGCGGCCCCCGTCATTCGCCCAATTGAAGGGCAAGGCTGTCCTCCTGTTCTTCTGGGCACATTGGTGCGCGGATTGTAAGTATCAGGGTCCGATCCTGGCGCAACTCCGCGATAAATACGCCTCCAAGGGCCTCGTCTTGCTTGCTCCCACACAGTATTACGGCTACGTCGCAGGCGGCGAAGAGGCGCCGGCGGCCAAGGAGCGGCCTTATATCGATCAGGTGAGACGGCAGCACTATGCCGGTTTGGTGGATGTGTCCGCACCGCTCAGCCAGGAGAATTTTCGGATCTATGGCGCCAGCACCACGCCCACCCTGGTGCTGTTAGACCGCAACGGGTTAGTGGCGATGTATCATCCGGGACGGATGACTTACGAGGAGTTGGCCAATGAAATCGATCGCGTATTGGGGCAGAAAGCGACGGATTAGCCTCTAGGCCTCCGGAGTCGACTCGGCGAGGTGGCGCCGCAGCCAAGCCTCCGCCGAACGCAGGTCGCGCGAGACGGTGGCATCGGAAATGCCGAGCGCTTCCGCAGTCTCCTCGATCGTCATACCACCGAAGTACTTCAATTCGATTACACGCACCTTGCGCTCATCGAATTTCGCCAGCTCGTTCAGAGCATCGTCGAGCGCCACCAGATCGGGCGCCCGCGAAGCCGATACCAGCACCGATTCCTCCAGGCTCGTTTTCGATCCCCCGCCCCGTTTCGCGGCGCGATGCTTCCGGGCCGCGTCAACCAGCACCTGGCGCATGATCTGGGCGGCAACTCCGAAGAAGTGGGACCGGTTTTTCCACTCCGGCAAGCGCTGGTCGGCCAGGCGCATATATGCTTCGTGGATCAGGGCAGTAGGCTGGAGAGTGTGATCGCTGCGTTCGCGCTTCAGGTAGTTGTCGGCAAGCTTGCGCAGCTCCTGGTAGACAAGGGGCATCAGCAGGTCAAGTGCGTCCCTGCTGCCGCCTTTCCACTCCACCAGCAGGCGGGTGATTTGTTTGGGAGATTGATCCTCCATGCGTCCTCAGCGATTACCATTCTACAGCCGGTGTCAAATGGCCGCCCCTCCAGGAGCTAAGTGGCCTGACCTCCGCACTTGTGAGCCATCTTCTTTTGGATGGCGCTCATCAGGCGGTCGTGGATCTCCTGGGGGATGGGCTGCGGATCCATGCCGCGGTAGACCTGAATGGTCTTGTTGCTTGTATCGCAAATGACCCAGCAATTCGGGCATTCATTGATATGCTTTTCGAGTTTGCCGCGCAGTTCGGGGTCGCAAGCGCCGTCGAGGTAGTCGTTCAGCTCGTGGAGAAAATCTTTACAGGTAAGCAAAAACGTCATCCCCCTTCTTCTTGAAGATTCTGGTGAGCCGCTCCCGCAACTCCAAGCGCGCCCGCAACAACCTGCTTTTCACCGCGGGCACGGAAATCTCCAGAGCGGCGGCGGTCTCTTCGGTCGACAGTTCCTCAACGTCGCGCAGCAGAAACACGGTGCGAAACGCGGGCTTCAGATTCGCGATGGCCTTATCCAGAATGGAACGCAGTTCCTCGGAGGAGTACTGCTGCTCGGGAGAGCCGTCCCATACTGCGATCTCGCGGACGATGGGCTCATCTCCATTCTCCGCAGGCTCATCGAGAGAAACCGTGCGGCCGGATTTGCGCTTGCGCAGCTTCATCAAGGATTCATTGACGGCGATGCGCACCAGCCAGGTGTAGAATTTTGAGTTTCCCTGAAATCCGTCGAGATGCTCAAACGCTTTGAGGAAAGTTTCCTGCAGAACGTCTTCGGCGTCCTCGTCGGAGTTGGTGATATGGCGGGCGAGGCGATAGATTTTACGGTCGTACCGGGTGACGAGTTGCGAAAATGCCGGAGAATCGCCCTGCCGGGCGAGCGCTACCAGGGCGACATCGTCGTTCGGGATGGACCTTTCAGCGGCTTCCATGCAATCGGCTCTTTATGATACCACCGGGGATCTGTTTTGATGGATGGCAACCGGGGGCCGTCGGTCGCGTGTTTTTTCTTCGCATTCCGCAGATCGCCTGGAGAAATCTACAACCGATTGATTCCGAGCAGCTTACACTGCATCCTGCGGGCAAGACCGGAAAAAAGACAAAAAAAATTGCTTTGCCTCTTGATTCCAGCCTCCCTTCCTGTGCTATTCTTTTTTTGGAGGCCTACCCCACGGCCTCCCTTCACCTCACACCGCACCAAGGGCGGCGCGGTACACCCCCACGCCGCCCTCCGCCATTTCTAAAATGGCGTTTCCTCTCCTAAACCCACAGCAACATTTTTCACGCCACTCGTGTAGACTAGTAAGACTACGCCTATGAGTAGCATTCAAGTCACCCTGCCCGACGGAAGCCGGCAGGAGCATCCCATTGGAACCACACCTCTTGAGGTCGCCAAGGCGATCAGTCCGAGACTGGCCGACGCGGCAATCGTGGCTCGCGTGAACGGAGATCTCTACGATCTGACTCGCCCGCTCGAAGGCGATTCCACGCTGGAGTTGCTCACGACGAAGAATGCGGAGACTCTTGAGGTCTACCGCCACTCCACTGCCCACCTTCTGGCCGCCGCGGTCTTGGAATTGTATCCCGAAACGAAGCTCGGAATCGGTCCGCCGACCGAGGCCGGTTTCTACTACGATTTTCAGCGCGAGACCGCGTTTACCCCAGAGGATCTGGAAAAAATCGAGAGCAAGATGTGGGAGATCCAGAAGCGCGATCTGCCATACGGGCGCCAGTTGACGGCCAAGCCCGAAGGATTGCAAAAATACCGGCAAATGGGCGAGCACATGAAATGCGAGCTGATCGATGAAAAGGCCGGCGACATCTTCTCCGAATACACCCTGGGACCCCATTTCATAGACTTCTGCCGCGGGCCGCATGTGCCCAGCACCAGCAAGTTGAAGGCGTTTAAGCTCCTCTCCATCGCCGGCGCCTATTGGAAAGGCGATGAAAAGAACCACCAGATGCAGCGCATCTACGGCACGGCGTTCTTCACCCAAAAAGAGCTCGACGAATACATCAAACAAATCGAAGAGGCGCGCAAGCGCGACCACCGAAAACTGGGCACTGAGCTGGATCTGTTCAGCGTTCAGGAACTGGCCGGTCCCGGGCTGATCTTCTTCCATCCCAAGGGCGGCATCGTCCGCAAGCAACTCGAAGACTGGATGCGCAACGAGTATCTGAAGCGCGGCTATTCTCTCGTCTACACGCCGCACGTGGCACGCAGCGACCTGTGGAAAACTTCCGGGCACTACAATTTCTACGCCGAAAACATGTTCAAGCGCATGGAGCTGGACGACGCCGAATACCAGCTCAAGCCGATGAATTGCCCGTTCCACATCCTCATCTACCGCAACAGCCAGCGCAGTTACCGCGACTTGCCGGTGCGCCTCGGCGAACTGGGCACGGTCTACCGCTATGAACGGTCGGGCGTCATGCACGGCCTGCTGCGGGTCCGCGGATTCACCCAGGACGACGCGCACATTTTCTGCCGTCCGGACCAGATCGAAGACGAGATTGTCGATTGCCTGCAATTTGCGGCGGACACTCTCCACACCTTCGGCTTCGAGCGTTTCGATGCCGAGCTCTCCACTTGGGACGGAGGGGCCAGCGGCAAGTACGACGGTTCGCCGGAACTCTGGCAGCTTGCCGGGAACGCCCTGCGAAACGCCACCGAACGGCTGGGCATCAAAGCCGCCGTGATGCCCGACGAAGCGGCTTTCTACGGGCCGAAGATCGACGTAAAACTGGTCGATGCCATCGGCCGGCGGTGGCAGCTTTCCACGGTTCAATTCGATTTCACCCTGCCGCGAAGGTTCGAGCTGGAATACATCGGCGAGGACGGCAAAGCCCACCAACCCCTGATGTGCCACCGCGCCCTGTTCGGTTCCATCGAACGGTTCTTCGGAATTCTGGTGGAACACTACGCCGGCGCGTTCCCCGTGTGGCTGGCTCCGGTGCAGACCGTGGTGATGCCCATCACCGACCGCACGCTCGAATACGCTCAGCAGATACAAAAGCAATTGACCGCCGCGGGACTACGAGCCGAAGTGGATGACCGCAAGGAAAAAGTCCAGCTCAAAATCCGCGAAGCCCAATTGCAGAAAGTCCCATACATGCTGGTGGTGGGCGATCGCGAGGCCGCCAACGGCACGGTATCGGTGCGCAACCGCAAACACGGCGACATGGGCGTGAAGCCGCTCGCTGAGTTTCTCGCCGAAGCTCAGAAGCTGATCGACGCCAAGACCCCGTTTGAGTGATCACGGTTGTTCTGCTCGCGCTGGTTGCCGGATCGCTGGTCTTCACCTTGCTGGCGATGGAAGCCGCGCGCCGCTACATGGCGCATCGCCGGCCAGGCGCCGGGTTGCGGCAACCGATCAGCATCCTTAAGCCCTTAGCCGGCCTCGACGAAGGGCTTGAGGAGAACCTGCGCAGCTTCTTCACCCAGGACTACCCCGATTTCGAGATCCTCCTGGCCGTGTCCACAGAGGCCGATGCCTCTCTGCCCCTGGCACGTAGAATGCAGGCCGAGTTCCCTCATATCCCCTGCCGCATCGTCATCACCGGCGAGCCGCCCTATCCCAACCGCAAGGTGGCAAGTATCCACGCCATGGCACAACAGGCACGGCACGATCTCCTATTAATGTCGGATAGCGACATCCGAGTCACCTCCGACATGCTTTCGCGCATCGACGCCGAGTTCTCCTCCCCCACTCTGATGCTGACCACCTGCCCCTACCGCGCCGTTCCCGGCAACTCACCGTGGTCGAAATTGGAGGCCGTGATGATGAACACAGAGTTCCTGGCAGGCATCCTCACCGCTCGCCTGTTGGAGGGCATGCGATTTGCCGTTGGGCCCACCATCGCTTGCCGCAAACAGGCGCTCCAGGCCATCGGCGGATTCGAGACCTTGCGCGACTTCCTGGCGGAGGACTTCGTGTTCGGCCAGCGCGTCGCCGAGGCCGGATTGGAGGTGGGGCTTTCCGCCTATGTCGTTGAGCATCGAATCGGTTCCGCAAGCTTCCGTCACAATGCCGATCACCGGCTCCGATGGGTGCGCAGCACGCGCCGGTCGCGGCCGGCAGGATACGCCGGGCAGCTCTTCACCTATCCCGTTCCACTGGCGATGTTGCTGACCGCCTGGAGTTTATCGTGGTGGCCCGTACTCGCCCTGGCAGTGGCGCTGCGGTTAACCAGCGCTTGGCAAACCGCAGTCCTCATTCTCAAGGATCCGATCATCAAACGGGCTCCATTGCTGGTCCCGCTCCAGGATGTCCTCAGCTTCGCGTTCTGGCTAGCCGGCTTCCTCGGCAACACGATTCACTGGCGCGGCAAGACCTTTTACCTGGAGAGAGATGGCCGGTTTCGACAATTGTAGCAATACGGCCTACGGGCGCTTCCGCTCGTACAGAAACGCGCAGTTCTCCAACCTGCTCTTGCCGCCATCGTTGCAGGTGAACTGCCGGGGGCGGAATTGGTCGCGCCGGTAGACCCCGCTCCAGAGCGAGGCCCCGGCGAACGCGCCATCCTTGCGCAAGGCGTAGAAATTGATGTCGAACTGCGAGAGCCGCGTCAGATCGTCGCCGTAGTTGCGCGAAATGCGCTTCAGGGCATCCAGGCAGGCATCCTTGGGCGTCATGCCATGGCGCATGTTTTCCACGATCGTGTGGGCGCCCGCAACCCGGATATTCTCCTCGCCGCGCCCGGTGGAACCGGCGCCGCCCACATCCGGATCGACGTAAAGCCCTGCGCCGATGATGGGCGAATCCCCTACCCGTCCGGGAATCTTCCAAGCCAGGCCGCTGGTGGTCGTGACCCCGGAGATCTCTCCCTTCGCGTTCAGACCCAAACAGTTAATGGTGCCGGTAGGAGGGTGTTGGGCACGGTCCCACGCATAGGCGAGCAGTTCCTCGCCGATGCCCGGGAACATGCCGCGCAGCGCGGCGGATGGCTTGCCGGCCGGTGCGTCCAAACCGTCCGTCCAGTTGTTGTGGCCACCGGCGTCGCGCAGACTCCGCTTCCACATCAGCCAGGCAAGACGGCTCTTTTCGGTGAGAAGGTTCTCCTCCTTGAAACCGTAGGCCTTGGCGAAACGCAGCGCTCCCTCGCCCACCATCATGATGTGATCGGTCTGCTCCATCACCAGTTTGGCGATCTTCGACGGCGTCTTGATATTGCGCAGACTGGCCACGCTCCCCGCACGCCGAGTCGGGCCATGCATGACGCAGGCATCCAGTTCCACCACCCCTTCCTCGTTGGGCAGCCCGCCGTAGCCCACTGAGTCGTCCTCCGGGTCCTCTTCATTGATGTTCACCCCGGCAATGACAGCGTCGAGCGTATCCGTGCCCGCCCGCATCATCTCCATCGCCTTCGTGCAGGCTCGCAATCCGTTGCTCGAGCTGACGGCGACGAATTTTCCCGCCGCGGTCTGGGCCGAAGCCATCGCCGCCGTCCCCGCCATCCAATGCCGTCTGGTAATGCTCATTTCCGCGAATCCTTTCTCCCCGTCTGTACAATATGGAGATGCGCCGACAATTCCTGCTGCAGATGCTTGCCTCATTGTGCGCCGCCGCGCAAAAGAAAGGCAAGCAGTCCAAGGCCGGCGATGTGCGAATTCTCGAAGCCTCCTGTGTGCGCATCGAGGGCGAAGTGTCTGTCGATGGGAAGTTGGTGGTCGAGTCCCGGCGGGCCGTTCCCAGGCTGCATCTCTTCCTCGATTTCATCAACGCCGACCGCCAGGTGCTCACCACAAAACGCGGCATGGTGACCGAAGAGACGCTCGAGGCGGGCGATGAATCGGAGTTTCACATGCGGGTGACCACGCCGCCGGGTTCGGTTACGTTCGCCATACGGGCCGAAGACGGGGAAGGGCGCGACCTGCGCGTGGAGAATCCTGGCCCATTCGATATCGAGTGAGCAGTTGGGAACAGGCTGAAGCGCAGTAGTATTCCACCGGCGCTCTTCCTACAACGTTTTGTCGTCGAAGCGCCGATATGTCAGTTGAGGATGATGCCGCGCCGCTTCAGATCAGGGACGCTTTTGGCCGTCATGCTTCTGGCCTCGGTCCACACTTGGGGTCTCGATCCGCGCATTCCGCTCGAACGGTTCAATCTGGAAACGTGGGGCGTCAGGGAAGGGATTCCCGACGAGAGTATTCAGCGAATCGTGCAGTCCAAAGATGGGTATTTGTGGTTGGCGACGATGAACGGTCTGGTGCGGTTCGATGCAAACCGCCCGCGCCTGTTTCAGCCCGGACTCTCCACGGGAAAGCGGGATACTTCGTTCTACGGGTTGCATGGTGCGGCGGATGGCCGCCTCATCGCCGGATCGTACCGCGGATGGGTGTACGAGGGGAAGCCCGATAGCTTCGGCAATCTCGCCGAGCCGCAGTTCCGGGCCTGGACCGCGCTTCCTGCCGGCGGCTCCGGCACAAGGGCCGTGATTACGCAGATCCTCGCGGGCACGAAGCCCGGACAACTGGCGGCGGCCACTCCCTCCGGAGTGGTTGTGCTCGAGGCCGGATCGGATCCGCAGCGGGTTTGCCCGACCGAAACGGTTGCCGACCCCAATCAGATCAGGGCCATCCACCTGGCGCGCAACGGCAACTACTACATCGCGGGCCTCGACGGCGAGGTTTGGCTGTGCCGGAAAGGAGCCTGGCACAGCCGCGCACGCACCGGATTGCGTGGGATTGAGCGCCTGCTCGAAGACCGGCAGGGCAGGCTCTGGGTTGGCGCATGGCAGTCCATCCACGTCTTAGCGCCGGGCAGCGCAGAGGCAGTGGAAATTCTCGGATCCAGCCGCCGCAACGGCTACACGGGTGAACTGTACGAAGACAATTCCGGCGCGATCTGGGTAGGCGCCGCCAAATCCATCATCCGTATTTTCGAGGGGCGGATCCAGGAACTGCGGCTGCCGCCGCCAAGCGCGGGGGAAGCGGCTACGGCCTTCTTCGAGGACTCCGAAGGCGCTCTCTGGTTCGGGACCGACAGCGGCCACCTGCACCGGCTGCAGCAATCCGCTTTTGAACAGATCGGCAGAGAGTGGCTGCGGGAAGAGAGGTGGATCTATGCCGCCCACCGCTCTCCCGACGGTGCGATTTGGATCGGAACGCGCGAGAACGGCATCATTCGCTGGCACAACGGTGTGACGAAGCCGGTGGGGGGACTGGATCGGGGGCGCATCCTCGCCTTTGCCGGCGAACCCGGCGGAGGCGTATTAGCCGCCACCGACACTTCCCTGCTCTGGGCCAACCCAACCGGCGTCCAGGAAGTGCCGTTCGACGGGAAGATCCTGTTCCACCGCAACGCCTCCATGCTCTCCTTGGGCTCCGAAGGAACGCTGGTTTCAACCGCCCGCGGGCTCTACCGTGTCCAGCGCCGCAATGGAGCATGGAAAGGAACCTTGCTCAGCCCCGAACCCGCCATTCGCGATTTGGCCCAGGATAGCCAGGGGACGGTTTGGATGGTAGGGCTGCGCACCGGGCTGAAGTCCCTCTCGCAGGGCGAACTGCGGCAAGTGGTGTCCCCGGATGCCGTTCCCGACGTGAATTTCTATACGCTCCGGCTCGATGGCGATGACATCGTCTGGATCGGATCTTCGAACGGCATGCTGGCCTATTCGCGGTCGCAAAAGCGGCTATGGAGCGCGAATCCGGTCGCCGGGCGCGACTTCGTATTCCATGTCGAAGCAGACAGCGAAGGCTACCTGTGGCTGGCCACGCGGGCCGGTATTGTGATGGTGGAGCGGGAGGCCGCCATCCGCTTTGCCACCGGACAGGGCGGCGAGCCCCGCTTGTGGAGGTTCGGGCCGGCGCACGGCCTGCCCAGCTTGAACTTCGGTCTCGCGACCTCCTCCTCGGGGTTCCGCGATCCGGACGGGCGCATCTGCCTGCCCTCCCTCCATGGCCTGATCCGCTTCGATCCGCGCAAAGTGCGTCTCCAGCAGACGCGGTCGAGGACGGTAGTGGAGGGCGTGTTGGCGGACAGTACGCCGCTGCCGCCGGACCGGCACATGCGCATTCCTGCAGGCGCCCGCACCTTGCAGGTGGTGTTCAACTCTCTCGCGTTACGTTCCGCCGCATCGTGCCATTTCCGGTACCGCTTGTCAGGGGTTGACACCGATTGGGTGGATGGCAGCCTGCGGGAGGCGCGCTACACGAATCTCCCGCCGGGAAAGTACCGGTTCGAAGTCCAGTCGTCGCTCGACTCGGCATCCTGGGATGGCTCGCTCGTGAAGCTCGACCTCGATATCGATTACCTCTTCTATCAGACTGCCGGATTCAAAGTGGCCGCGCTGCTCGCGGCGGCTGCGCTCATCGGGGCCGGCATCTATTTCCAACATCGCCGACTGATTGCAGCCAACCGCCTTCTGGAACAGAGAGTGGAGGAACGAACCCGCGAACTGCAAAGCTCCAAAGAAGCGGCCGAGCAACTTAGCCGTGTGAAGTCGGAGTTCCTGGCCACCATGAGTCACGAAATCCGGACTCCCATGACCGGCGTCATCGGACTGGCTTCTCTGCTTTCGGCCACTCGCCTCGACTATGAGCAGGGCGAATTGGTGGATGCCATCCAGGCGTCCGGCGAGTCGCTGCTCAGCGTGGTCAACGACATCCTCGACTACTCGAAGATCGAAGCCGGCAGGGCGGTCATCCGCCCCGAGGCGGTGAATGTCCGCGACCTCATCGATTCGGTGCTGCGCTGTCTCCACCCTCTGGCTCTCGAAAAAGGGCTGGATCTACGTGCCGAGGGCGTCCACGAGTTGCCGGATTCCCTTCTCGTAGACCCTGCGCGCCTGCGCCAGATACTCAACAACCTGATCGGCAATGGAATCAAGTTTACGCTCACCGGCAGCGTTACCGTAAAAACCTGGGCGGAGCCGGAGGCCGGATTCTGGCATGCTTCGATCAGCGATACCGGCATCGGCATTCCGCAAGACCGGCTGGCGCAGATTTTCGACCGTTTCGTGCAGGTCGACTCCTCGCATTCGCGCCGTTTCGGAGGCACCGGGTTGGGGCTTTCCATTTCGCTCGAATTGGCGAAAGCAATGGGCGGAACTCTCACCGCCCGCAGTGAACTGGGGAAGGGCTCCACGTTTCATCTCAGCCTGCCCCTCGTGCCGGCGGATCCGGTCCGCAAGCACACAGAGCAGCGCCAGCCGCCGGTCTCCGCCCAGGCGAGAAGAATCTTGCTGGTGGAAGACAATCCGGTCAATCAGATGTTTGCCAAACGCGTGCTCGAAAAGGCGCACTTCGAGGTGACGCTGGCGGCCAATGGCATCGAAGCCCTGCGCTTGCTGCCGGATGGCGAATTCGATCTCGTCCTGATGGACTGTCAGATGCCGGGAATGGATGGACTCGAAGCAACCAGGCGCATTCGCGCGCTCGGCGGCCGGTTCCACACGCTTCCCATCATCGGCCTGACTGCGAACGCGCTCGAAGAGGACCGTGAGCGGTGCCTTGCCTCGGGCATGACAGACTACCTCGCCAAACCGTTTTATCCCGCCGATCTCAAAGAAAAACTGCAAACCTGGGGTTGAAGGCTCACCCGCGGAGCCGTTCACAACCCTCGCGTTTTTTTCCGGCACGCCACGCCTCCCGTCTTTTCAATCAGTTGCACCCCTTCCCACTCTCTGCCTCACCCAGCCTCCGCAATCCTCCGGCCTACACTGATCTCGGGAAGAGAAACCGTCCAGCGTCTCCCTTCCTCCTCCGGCCGCCCCGGCCGGCATTTCTCATGACGGGAGTTGCGCCTCCTCAGCGGCCGCCCTCTCCCGGGACAAGGATTTCTTCCATGCAAACCCATAAGAACCGGCCCGTTCGCGGCAAAGCTTCCATCTACAAGGGCGTCAAGCCGGCATCCCACTCCAACCGCTGGTCCGCGGAAATCTATCTCCCCAACGACGAGCGCCTCCATCTCGGCGTCTTCGACTCCGAACTCGAGGCTGCCCGCGCCTACGACCAGGCCGCCCTTGCCTTCCTCGGCCCTTCCGCCTTCCTCAACGCCCGCGATCTCGCGCGTCACACCGAACCCGTCGTCGAAGGCCAAACCGCGCTCATCCCAACCTCTAACGGACCCCGCTTCCGCATCGACCTCGAAGACCTCCCCAAGGTCCGCGAATACTACTGGACTTCCCGCGGCGATTATTTCTGCGGCACCAAGGGCCGCCAGAAAGTGCAACTTCACCACCTTCTGATGGACCAGTTTCCCAATACCGTCGTCGCCGTCCACCTCAACGGCGACCCGCTCGATTGCCGCAAGGAAAACATTATCCTCGCCCCGCGCTGCCTCCAACTCGGCCGCCAGCGCAAACGCAAAGGCTGCCGCAGCATCTACAAAGGCGTCCGCAAGACCAGATACGGCACCTTCAGCGCCGTCATCGGCGGCGTCCACCTCGGCACCTTCGATACCGAAGAGCAGGCCGCGCACGCCTATGACCGCGCCGCCCGCAAGCGCTTCGGCATTTGCGCCGCCCTCAATTTCCCAGGCCCCGGCGAAGTCCCCTGCCGCCGCAATTCGCCTTCCCCTACTTTGCTCGCCGCATGAGCCCTAACGGCCTACGTGCCGATTCCGCCATGTGCGGCAACTTCTTGCCGATGAGTACTGTAAGCGGACATGATGAGACAAACATACCAACCGCCTTCCACGGCGGAATACGAAGAACCCGTGCTCGAAGCGCACTGCCGCCGAGTCGCCTCCGCGGCCATTGAGTTGTCCAAGCGCTTGGGCTGGGACGTGGAGCAGCAACGCGCCCTGCGCGAGGCCGCCATGGATCATCACCACTTCCCCATCCCAGCCCAATCGCGCCTGCTCACCCGCCTGGTCGGCGAAATGTGGGGTTACTCGCCTCTCGACGACACCCCAAACTCCGACGCCTTCAATCAAGCCGGCGCCCTCGAACTGTGCTGCCTCTTCGTCCAGCGCTGGGAGTTCGCCCCCTACGAGTTCACCACCTGGTCCGACATTGTCACCGAACTACGCGCTTTGGCCGCCGACGGCTTCTTCGACTCCACCCATGTCGAAGCTCTCGCCGTCGTTCCCTCCGTCCGCCTCGAAGACATCCGGTCCATCGTTTCCAAACTACCCGTCTTCCCCGCCATCGCCCTGAAGGCCATCAAAATCGCCCAAAACCCCATGGCCAGCGTTGCCATGATCGAGGACACCGTCGGCGCCGACCCCGTCCTCGCCGGCGAAGTCATCCGCGCCGCCAACTCCCCGCTCTACTCCCCTGCCCTCAAAATCCAGTCCATCCGCCAGGCCGCCCTCTTCATGGGACTCCCCGATTGCTGCCGCCTTCTCGCCGCCGCCGCGCTCCGCCCCATGTTCCAAAGCCCTCTCGTCCGCCCTCTCTGGAATCACTCCATGGAAGTCGCCCGCCTCGCCGAAGCCCTCGCCCGCGACTCCGCCAAAGCCGCCCCCGATGAAGCCTTCCTCTGCGGACTCATCCACGACGTCGGCCGCCTCGCCCTCTGGAAACTCCCGGCGCGCCTCACCCAGCAATACACCACCCTCCTCCAGAACGGCTGCGAACCGATGTTCGCCGAAACCATCCTCGCCGGCTTCGATCACACCGTCGCCGGACGCGAAGTCGCCAAACGTTGGGCCCTCCCCGACGCCCTCGCCCATGCCGTCGAGTTCCATCACCAGCCCGAACAGTCCGATGAGATCCTCCCCTCCATCCTCTACCTGGCCGAACATTGCAGCGGCTCCGCCGAGGACCTCCCCTCCGCCGCCCGCTTTCAAATCGCCCTCGACCGCATCGGTATCTCACGCCACAAAATCAACTCGCTCCCCGCCTTCGCCGCCCATGGACAGTGGTAGAACGTGATAGCGTAAGACGCATATCCCCATGCGTCTCGCCCTCGCTCTCCTCACTCTCCCTCTCCTTCACGCGCAGGACGCCCGCCTCAACACGCTCCTCAAAGACATCCTCATCTTCGACGCCCACATCGACACTCCGCGCTACTTCCTCGACGAAGGCTACAAACTCGACGAACCCCACTCCTACTACGAACTCGATCTCCCCCGCCTACGCCAGGGCCACGCCGGCGCCGTCCTCTTCGGCATTTACGCCCAGCCTCAGGATTTCCAGCCCTTCGAGTGGCTCCCCCGCTCCCTCGAAGTCCTCGATGCACTCCACCAGGAAGTGCAACGCAACGCCGCGCAAATCGAGTTCGCCTACTCCGCCGGCGACATCGCCCGCATTCGCAATTCCGGCAAAATCGCCGCCCTCGCCAGCCTCGAAGGCGGCCACCTCTTCGCCGGCAGCCAGCGCGTCCTGCGCAACTTCTACCGCCTCGGCATCCGCTACGTCACCCTCGCCCACTTCCGCAACAGCGCCTACGCCGACTCCATGACCGACGAGCGCAAGCACGGCGGCCTCTCCCCCCATGGCCGCGACCTCATCCGCGAAATGAACCGCATGGGCATGATGGTCGATGTCTCCCACATCAGCGACGAAGCCGTCCTCGACGCCGTCCGCACCAGCGCCTCCCCCGTCATCGCCTCCCATTCCTCCGTCAAAGCCATCGCCCCCATCCCCCGCAATATGCCCGACGAAATCATCCGCGCCGTCGCCTCCAAAGGCGGCGTCATCTGCATCAATTTCCACGCCGGCTATCTGAACGAAGCGGCCTACAACGTCTACATCGGCAACCGCCCCAAGCGCGACGCCGAAATCAAAGCCGCGGGCAAGAACTGGGAGCAGGTGCGCCGCATCCAGCGCCGTTACTTCGACCTCATGCCCCCCGTTAACGTCAAGGAACTCCTCCGCCACATCGATCACGTCGCCAAACTCGCCGGCCCCGATCACGTCGCCCTCGGTTCCGACTTCGACGGCATCAGCGGCATGGTCCCCCGCGGCATGGAAGATGTGTCGAAATACCCCGTCCTCGTCAAGGGCCTCATGGATATGGGCTACAACGACGCCGGCATCCGCAAAATCATGGGAACCAACCTCGTCCGGGTCATGCGCGAAAACGAAAGGAGAGCCGCCCAATGAAGCGCCGCCACTTCCTCCCGCTCACCGCCGCCCCTGCCCTTCCGGCAGCCGCCCAATCGAGAAAGCGCATCGCCTGCCTCAGCAGCACCTATCACGTGCGCTCGCACTCCGACAATTTCATCACCCGTTTCCTCGAAGGCTACTGGATTCACGAAAAATACTACGCGCCTCCCTTCGAAGTCGCCTCCCTCTGGATGGATCAGATCCATCCCGCCGACATCGGCAACCGCCTCGCCTCCGCCTACAACGTCCGCCGGGCCGCCTCCATCGCCGACGCACTCACCCTCGGCACCGGCAAACTCGCCGTCGATGGAGTCATCCTCGTCTGCGAGCACGGCGACTACCCGCACAACGAAAAGCAGCAGCAACTCTACCCGCGCTACGAATTCTTCGAACAAGTGGTCGACGTCTTCCGCAAGAGCGGAAAATCCTGCCCCGTCTTCGTCGACAAGCATCTTTCCTACGACTGGAAAAAAGCCAGGCAGATGTACGATTGGTCGCACGAGCTGAAGTTCCCCTTCATGGCCGGCTCCAGCGTCCCCGTCACCTTCCGCCGTCCCGCTCTCGATCCACCGCTCGGCATCGCCATGGAATCCGCCCTATCCCTCGGCGGAGGCTGGGTCGCCGACGGAGGCATCTTCCATATTCTCGAAACCCTGCAAGGCTTCACCGAGCGCCGCAAGGGCGGCGAAACCGGCATCAAAGCCGTGCAGATGATGACCGGCGACGCCGTTTGGAAGGCGCAGCGCGCCGGACTCTGGAAGCGCGAACTCCTCGATGCCGTCCTCAAGCGCGGTGAGCGCGTCTCCAACGCCAAACCCGAAGACGGCCGCGCTGTCCTTGGGTTGATCGAATACAACGACGGCTTCCGAGCCTCTCTGCTCGCCCTCGGCCACATGACCGGCGAATACCTTGCCGCCTACCAGGCCGCCGGCAGAATCGAAAGCACGCTCTGCTACATCCCCAGCGAAAATTCCAATAATTTCTCCATGCTCGTCCACGGCATCACGCAAATGATCGCCACCGGCAGACCTTCGCACCCCGTCGAGCGCACCCTCCTCGTCACCGGCGCCCTCGCCGCTCTCATGGACTCGCGCCACAATGGCGAAAAGCGCCTCGAAACGCCGCATCTCAATATCCGCTATCAAGCCAGCAAGCAATCCTGGTTCGCCCCCGGCATCGGCAGCTAATCGCAATGGACCCCACCGATCTCCTCCACTCCACCCACGCCACCCTAACCACCCTAATCACCCATCTCACCCCCGCCCAGTGGCACACTCAGCCCAACCCGGAATCCTGGTCCCCCGCCCAAATCCTCGCTCACCTCACCGCCGTCGAAGAGCAAACCATCGCCCGCATCGAATCCCTCCTCGCCCAACCCCCATCGCCCCCGGAACAACTCGCCCAAACCGAAGGCCAGGATGCCCTGCTCCTCCGCCACGTCCCCAAACGCACTCGTCAGCGCGTCCCATCTCCGCCTGAATTCGCCGGCGCCCCTACATCCCCCACGCCCCACGAAGCCCTCGCCCGCTTCGCCGCCGCCCGCGCCCAAGCCATCGCTCTCCTCACCCGCGACGGACTCCACACCCGCGCTTTCCCCCACTTCGCCTTCGGACCACTCACCTGCCGTCAGTGGCTCCTCATGCTCGCCGTCCACACCCAACGCCACTGCCTCCAAATCGAGGCAGCCCTCAATCCCGCCACACCGGATTAATCATCGCCCCGTTCGCCGCGATATCCCACACCGCCACCCGAGCCCACTTCCAACCCGGAGCCTCCACCGTCCATCGGTACGCCTGCTTCCCAAACTCCCGAGTCGTATCGAGCGCAATCACTTTCCGCTCCGTCCGAGCCCCGTCCCCCCACACCACCTCCGCGAACTGCAGCGGAAATGTGTGCTGCACGCTCGCCGTCACCGCAATCCCATTCGCCCCCTGCGCCTTCACCGAAACCTCCGGCATCAGCACCTCGCCCGTCGTCAAAAAGAACTCCCCCTTTTGCAACTGCTCGAAGAACGACCCGTAATTCTCCCACGAAGGCAGCGCCCCCATCTTCACGTAATTCACATTCATATGCGCATACAACTCATGCGTCGCATCGATCTGGAACACATCCACCTCGGCCAGCATCTTCTTCCGCAGTCCCCAATTGCTCGCATCGTCCACCAGCTTCAGCGTACGCTCCCCCAGCCGCGGCGAAGATAAATCCGAATTCATCTGCTTCCACCCAAACCCCATATACCGCCCATCGCGAAAATGCGCCGTATCGCGAATCTTATCCGGATACCCCATCGATCCCTTCGTCCGCGGATGCGCCTGATACGCATACCCGCCTTCCCGCCGGATCAGTTCCATCATTTCCTCGGCATTCCCCACGTGATACACCTTCCCGTACTGCGGATGCGTATCCGCAAACGGCCGCCCCGGCAGCGATTTCATATGCCACAACACCGGCTTCGGCAGAAACAGAATCCAATGCCCGCCCAGATGCACATTCGCCTCCTCGGAAGGAATGAGCAGAAAATCCCGCTCCGATTGCACCTTGCACGCCTTGTAATAGGCATCCAATTCCTTCAGCCGCAGATCCGTCAAATCCGCCGGATGCAGATCCCCATGAAAATCCGCGATCATCGACGCATCGAGCCCGAGCCCCTTCATCACATCCTTGAACGGAGGCCGCCACTCGAACCCTTTCTCCATCGCCTGCTCCGTATACGACAAATGCCAGTGCGACGACATCCGCTGATACCCCGCCAGCTTCGGATACGCATCCCGATTCGTATACCGCAACACATCGTCAATCACCGCCCGTGCGTCCTTATCATCGGCTAGAAAAAACACCCCCATCCGCTGCTCCGTCCCCGGCGGCGCATTCACCCACGGATAAAACGGCGAATTATCGTCCGGCAATTGCCTGATCCCAATAGAAACATTCCCCCGCCATTCCGTGTGCCACAAATACCCCATATTCGTCGTGTAATCGCGAGGCATAAAATAGCGATGCGGAGCCGGAAACACGGCAATACTCCCGCTTCCCATCCGGGCCGCCAGCGTCCGGTACCGCACCGCCTCCGGCCACCGCTCCGAGCCCTCTTTGTTCACCGTGCGAAATTGCCCTTCGGTGTCATAAAAGGAGATCGCGCTTTCCATCTTCCGCCCCGGCCGCCGGTCCGCATCCGCCGTCATCCGCAACCCCGTGTCGTAGAAATACGCCACATCCTGCTCCGTCGTCCGCACCACCGCTTCCTGCTGTATCAACCGGCTCCCCGGATAAAACGTATAAGCAATCCCCCCTTGAAACAGCCCCATATCCAGGCCGTCAAAGAACACCTCCACCCGATCTCCCACCGTGCGCGCCCGCGCGCTCTTCAGTTTGAAAGCCCCCTGAAACCGCCGGGTCCCCTCCGGATGCGAAGGCGGAAAATCGAAGAACTGATCCCATCCTCCGCGCCGTTTCCCGGTCTCCACCCGATACAGCGGCGCGGCCCGCTCCACAATCGCCTTTCCATTCACCCGCAGCGCCGTCAGCAGCGGCCGCGCCGGGTCGAGCGAAAACTCCGCCACCCACCCCCGCCGCGCCCCATCCTGCCACTCCACCGTCGCCGACTCGGCCCCCGTCACCACGCGCACCGGACCCGGCCGCACCTCCGACACATCCATCGAAACCGCGGCCATCGCCGCCTGAACCAGAAGCAGCATCGTATGCATCGGCCCCATCTTATCAGTGAACCCGCCCCAAGACCCGCCTTGCCTCCCGGCACAAACAAACATGCGCCTGCTCACACAACTGTGATAGTGTCTCTCGAATGAGGCTCCTCTGCTTACTCACTGTCGGAATCCTGACAGCCAGCTCTTTATTCGGACAAGCCACCACGGCGAAAGTCGTCGGCTCCGTCTCGGACCCCTCCGGCGCAGTCATCGCCGGCGCGAAAGTCGATATTCGCAGCGTCCAAACCAACCTCACCCGGTCCACTACCACTGATCAGCAAGGCAATTACGAATTCAACTTCCTCCCCGTCGGAGCCTACACCCTTGCCGTGGAAGCCAGTGGTTTCCAAACCGCCAACGTCACCTCCTTCCAGCTCTCCCTCGATCAAACCGCCCGCGTCGACGTCAAGCTCACCATCGGCCAAACCGCCGAATCCATCAAAGTCGAAGCCGGCGCCATCCTCATGCAAACCGAAAACGCCACGGTCGGCACCGTCATCGACTCCCAAAAAGTCGTCGAGCTCCCCCTCAACGGCCGCAGCTTCGTTCAACTGGCTCTGCTCACCCCCGGTGTCAACCCCGGCACCCCCGGCTCCATCACCGTCCGCCGTCTCCGCGGCTCCGTCGGCCAGGCGGTGGGCATGTCCGCCAACGGCGCCCGCGACACCCAGAACCGCTTCTACTATGACGGCATCGAAGCCATGGACCTCGATAGCTACAGCTTCAGCTTCTCCCCCTCCATCGACGCCATCAACGAATTCAAAGTCCAATCCAGCACCTATTCCGCCGAAATCGGCGGCGCTCCCGGAGGACAGGTCAACCTCTCCACCAAAAGCGGCACCAACCAGTTGCACGGCACCGCCTGGCTCTTCAACCGCAACGATGCCTTCACCGCCCTCAACGGCTTCCAGCCCCGCACCCCCGGTGCCAAACCGCCGCGCCTCAACCGCAATCAGTATGGACTGAACGTCGGCGGCCCCGTCCTCGTCCCTGGCTTGTACAACGGCAAGGACAAAACGTTCTTCTTCTTCAACTGGGAGCAGGGCAAACAAGTCGCCGGATCCTTCGGCGGCCAGGCCCTCATCCCCCCCGCCGCCCTCCGCCAGGGCGATTTCTCTTCCGTCGCCGCCGACGCCCCCATCTTCGATCCCCTCACCGGCCAGGCCTTCCCCGGCAATCGCATCCCTACCACCCGAATCGTCGATCACGCCCGTAAGTTCCTCGACCAGTTCGTGCCTGCGCCGAACACCAATGAGCCCGGCATCAACTACCGCGGCCCCCGTCTCGCCGCCCCCATCAACCAGAACCAGTACGTCAGCCGCATCGATCACGTCTTCTCTCCGCGCGACAACTTCAGCGCCAGCTACATCTACAACATCCAGGCCGACGATACCGTCCCCACCTTCGTCTTCGATACTCGCGGCAACTCCGGCCGTGCCCAGAACCTCTCCCTCCAGGAAGTCCACGTCTTTGGCCCCGCCGTCGTCAACGAACTGCGCGCCGGCTGGCACCGCTTCTTCGAGCACGAATTCTTCGGCACCACCGACAAGCCCGAATTCGATGTCGCCAACATCATCGGCATCCCCGGCGTCGCCACCCGCGCCCGCGATTTCGGCCCCCCCACCTTCTCCGCCGGATACGTCCTGCCCACCGTGCGCGGCATCGGCCCCCGTGACCGCCTCAACCAGCTCTGGCAAGTGAGCGACAACCTCTCCATCCGCAAAGGCAGCCACTTCCTCAAAGCCGGCGCCCTCGTCGCCCGCCGCAACTGGACCTTCGACGAAGCCGTCAATCCCCGCGGCTCGTTCACCTACAGCGGACTCGTTACCGCCGGCACTACCGCCACCGCAACCCGCGACCGCCAGTTCGCCGAATTCCTCCTCGGCCTCGCCACCTCCGCCCAGGTCAGCGTCGATCCCTTCGCCACCCGCATGAACAACTGGTGGCAGGCCTACTACTTCCAGGATGACTGGAAAGTGACCCCCAATCTCACCATCAACTATGGGATTCGCTACGAGTTCTACAAGCCTCCCATTCAGCGCGGCAAAGCCACCAACTTCGATCTCAATGGCTTTATCCCTGCCCGCCAAACCTTCCACGGCTTCCCCGATATCGGCGACACCACAGACCGCCCCGCCGCCCTCGTCTACAGCGACCGCAACGATTTCGGCCCCCGTTTCGGCTTCGCCTACCTCGTCCCCAAGGTCAACGATTTCGTCCTCCGCGGCGGCTACGGCATCTATTACACCCCCGAAATCACCAACTCCTGGACCACGCTCACCCTCAATCCCCCCATCGTCCGTACCTTCTCCTTCACCGGCTCGCCCAACAACCCCATTCAGGTGGCGACGGCGTTCCGCGGACAAGGCAATACGGCCGTCGGCCTGTTCGGTTCCGGTGCGCTCGATCCCCATCTCCGCACCAGCTACACCCAGCAGTGGAACCTCACGCTTCAGAAGAAGCTCCCCAAATCCATCTACTTCGACATCGGCTACGTCGGCTCGAAAGGCACCAACCTCACCTTGACCTTCGACGGCAACCGGCCCATCGAAACGCTTATCCCCGGACCCACCACCCCCTCAATCGCCAGCCGCCGTCCCTTCCGCGGCTTCGATAACATCAGCACCACCAAATCCATCGGCAACTCCATTTACCATTCCATGCAGATGAAAATGGAGCGCCGCGTCGCCAACGGCTTGTCCATCCTCGGCGCCTACACCTGGTCCAAGAGCCTCTCCAACGCCGATATCTCCAGCGTCGGCGGCGGCAGCTTCATCGGCTCCATCCAGGATTACTTCAACCTCGCCGCCAGCCGCGCTCCCTCCGGCTTCGACATCCGCCACCGCCTCTCCATGGCCGCCATCTACGATGTCCCCCTGTTCCGCAACGCCAAAAGCGGCGCCGTGCGCACCATCCTCGGCGGCTGGCAGTTGGGCACCATCATCACCCAGCAAACCGGCTTCGGACTCGCCATGGGCAATGTCGCCGATACCACCGGCACCGGCGTGGTCTCCCGCGCCGATGCCGTCGCCGGCCAGGCCGCCATGCTCGACCGCTCGCAGCGCACCCGCGAACGCTGGTTCAATATCAACGCCTTCACCCGCCCTCAGCCCGGCCAGTTCGGAACCGCGTCCCGTATCCCGCTTCACCTGCCCGGCTTGAATCAGGTCGATGCCTCAGCCAATAAGAACTTCCGCATCGCCGAACGCCACAACTTCCAGTTCCGCGCCGAATTCTTCAACTTCTTCAACCACGTCAACCTCGGCGCCCCAGGCACCAATCTCCTCGACACCGTCAATTTCGGCCGCATCACCTCCACCAACCAGGGTGCAGGCGGCATGCCCGGCGATGCCCGCGTCGTCCAGTTCGGCTTGAAGTATCAATTCTGATTGACCGCTGTTTAACCGATATGTCCCTGTAGCGGGCTCCGGAGGGCCCATCCCTCCGGAGTACCCGTGAAGGCGCAAGGCTTCACGCCGCCAGTTCTGAAAGAATGCTGTGATGGGACATTGGAGCATTACGAACGCGACAGGGTTGTGTCCCCTCATCCCCCACCGGCTTTGTATGCGAAGTCATGGAGCGCTACCAGATGGTGGCCGAGCAGAGCCGCACCGTCTTCTGGGAAGTCGACCTCAGC